>JAJRAN010000055.1 GCA_028682915.1 Methanomassiliicoccales archaeon
CCAGCTCGCCAAGACCAGGAATCCGGCAGTGAAGGCGGCTAGTACCCCCACGTCCAGGGCTATAGGGAAGAAGTACGCCTGGCCCATGGTGGCGTTCAAGCCATCCACAAGATACGTCAACGGTGAGAAATAGGTCACCCATCTAGCCTCAGGGGGCATCTCGGAGAGCGGGATGAAGATGCCGCTGATGAAGATGAGGGGGAACCTGACCAGCGCGGCCAGCATCATGATGTTCGCCGGGACCCTGCCGGCGGGGGAGGAAAGGAGCACTCCAAGCGCCGCGAAGCATATGTTCCCAACGACGAAGAGCACAGGAAGAGCGAGCAGCGTGGCCAAGGGGAAGGTTATAGGCAGGAACACCGCCCCCACGACTAGGACGATCGTGCTGATGATCAGGCCGAACCCCGCGCCCGCCAGTGTATCCCCTGTCACCAATATCGGTATGTTCACCGGAAGGGTGAGCAATCGCTCGAAGGTCCCCGCTTGCTTCTCCCAGGGGATGATGAGCGGGCCCACCGATGAGGCGGTGAAGAAAAGGGACATGGCCAGGAAGCCGGGGAAGTACTTCTCGATGTCCAGCTGCCTCCCGACGAAGAAGGCGAAGAAGAGGAAGGTGGGGAGGATGAGCCCGAAGATGAAGACCGGCGCCTTACGATAGTAGATGCGGACGTCCTTCCTGGCGGTCACCAGAATGCCTTTTGTGATGATCCTGTAGTTCACGTCTTCCCCTCCGTGAGCTTGATGAAGACGTCCTCGAGGGTTGGGCCTAGCGTCGTCATGGAGATAATCCTCAGGCCTTTCTCCTCCTTTATGGCCATTATCTTCTCGATGGCCAAATTAGGATCGGAGGTGTAGATGCGTACCTTGTCCCCAGCTTCTTCGGCCTTGGCGACGCAGCGATCGGTGGTGAAGATGCTACAGTCCACCTTTCGGTCGAAGCTTACCTCGACTGACTGCACCTTCTCGAACGTGGACCTAAGCTTTTCTGGAGAATCGATGACCAGCACCTGCCCCTTGTTGATGATGCAGACCCTCTGGCACATGCGGCTGGCCTCCTCGATGTTGTGCGTGGTGAGGACAACGGTGCTCCCCTTCTTGTTCAACTGCTTCACCTTTTCCAGGATCATCCTCCTGGATTGGACGTCCAACCCTTCGGTGGGCTCGTCCAGGAACAGGACCGGGGGCTCGTGGATCATGGCACAGCCGATGCTGATCCTCTGCCGCATGCCCTTCGAGTACTTCTTGACCGGGTCGTCGCCCCTCTCGGCCAGACCGAGCTCCTTGAGCATCTGCTCCGATCTCTCCTCCCGTTGCTTCCGGGAAAGGCCGTAGTATCTCGCCATGAGCTCCAGGTTCTCACGGCCGGATAGGTCCGGGTAAACGTTCCCCACCTCTGGGATGACCCCCATCTTCTCCTTGGCCTCGAGTGACCTCTTCCTGAGGTCCATCCCGAGGACCGTTACGCTTCCAGAGTCGGGTCTGAGTACCCCAGTCATCATGCGGATGGTGGTGGTCTTGCCAGCCCCGTTGGGGCCCAACAGACCGAAGAACTCGCCTTCCTCGACAGAGAAGGATATGCCGCGCACCGCTTTGGTCTCGCCAAAGGTCTTGACCAGGTCATGCACTTCGATGGCAGCCATTTTACCCCGGATTCGAATTGCCTCCATATGAGATTAAGGTTCTTGCAGTCAAAATGGAGATTCGGCCCCCAGCTCTGGCGGGATAATGTAATAATAGCTTCAGGCCATCCTAGGTTGGGAAGGTAATGCCATCGGAAGAGGAAGCAGTAAGGCACGCATCTGAATGCTGGGAAAAAGGATTCAATTGTGCCGAGTCAGCGCTGCGAGGGGTATGCCATGGCATGGGAATCGTGCTGCCAGAGGTGGCGTTGAAGATTTCCACGCCGTTCGGCGGGGGGATCGGTCGATGCGAGGACCTGTGCGGGGCGCTATCCGGGGCGGTAATGGGCATAGGAGCCACGCTAGGCAGGAAGGAGGCTGAAGACGACAAATTTGCGAGTTATGAAGCAGCCAAGAAGCTACATGAGCAGTTCGCGGGCAAGTTTGGATCCTCATCATGCAGAGAGCTGAACCATGGCGACTTCAAATCGAAGGGGCACGAGGCCAGGTGTAAGAACTTCACCTTGGAATCGGTTAGGATGACCTATCGCATCCTGAATGAAAAAAAGTGAACATTCCATAAGAGGATTGGCTTCCTCAACAAGCCTGACACTTTAAAGACGATTAATCTAAATCCGTCTTGTATTTGTATATATAGGATAACTATGTCCTGTTTATGCATAATTATTAAATAGGTAGCCATGCTATCAATTTCTCAATAATCGGGGATGTTAAGCATGGGGAAGCAGAAGATGTTGTTTGTCAGCGGGTCATTGGGACTTGGACATGTCGCCAGGGATCTGGCCATTGCGAATGAATTGAGAGCCATCAACAAGGATGTCGAAATAATCTGGTTGGCGGATCCGCCAGCATCCGATTATATCCGGATGACCGGGGAGACCGTCCTTCCGGATCTGGATAAGATCAGTAGGAATACCAACGACATCGTGGACAGCCACGCCAATGATTATGAGCTGATGCTCAACCCGTATTTCATGGATTGGTACCAGACCTTCCCTGAGAGGGTCGGGATAATTAACGCGGCCGCTGTGAGGGAGAAGGTCGACCTGATCCTCGGTGATGAGACCTATGACCTCTACTGTACATATGCCAGCAAGAAGAATCTCAAGATCAAGCCTTTCCTATTGATACTTGACTTCATCGGAGCTTATAAGGACGCTACCGAAACGAAGTGGCCCATGAAGATGAGGATGGCGTTCTACATGTTCCAGAGGTGGACTTACACGCACATGAAGAGCAGCTACGGAAAGGAGGGGACGATCTTCGTCGGGGAGACGGACGACGTCCCGGCGGATAAGCTCGCCATTCCTATGCCCAACCGTCGCGAGATAGTGAGGAGATATGGGAATAGCGTTGGATACATCCTCAATTTCGACCCGGCCACGGTAGGCAGCAAGGAGGAGATGCGCAAAAGGCTAGGCTATGGCCCAGAGCCGCTTGTGCTGGTAACGATAGGGGGGACGGCTGCCGGGGCACCTCTCCTCAAAAAGGCGGTGGCGGCCTACTCGTTCATGAAGAAAAGCGTTCCGGAGCTGAACATGGTCTTGGTGAACGGCCCGAGGGTCCCGTTAGATTACGTGCAACCCTCCAACGGTGTGAAGGTGCTGGGCATGGTCCCGAACCTCTACCAGCACATGGTCGCGTCCGACCTTGTGATATGCTCTGGAGGAGGGACTACCACGACGGAGCTGCAGGCGTTGAACAAGCCGTTCCTCTACTTCCCGTTGAAGAAGCATTTCGAGCAGAATATCGATGTGGCATACCATCTGCAGAGGGACAAGATCGGTGTCAAGATGGCCTATGATGAGACGAGCCCTGAGCTGCTGGCCTCGAAGGCATTAGAGAATCTTGGCCGACAGGTAAACTATACCAAGGTCAGGACGGATGGAGCCACGAGGGCTGCTGCGCATACGGATATGGTGCTCAAGCGCATCGAGCGGGGCGAGATCAAGGTGGCAGGCTAAGGCCCGATCCTATGGAAAGGATTGGCGACGGAATAGAGCCCTGGCCTGGAGGAGGACGATGGGTCGTCGTACCTACTGTAAGGACGCCCGACCCGGATGCCCACCTCAGCCAATGACCGCGTGACCTGAGAAAGCGAATCGTCGTCGTCGAACCTAATGGGAAACCGCGCGGCTGTATCCACGTTCTCTGTAAGAACGATGTGCGCTCCGGGGATCTTCTCGATTCTCTGACGGAGCTTCTGAAAATTGTACCTTCGGATCTCCAGATAATGCTCTAGCTTCATCATCTCAGCGATGATTATGAGCATCGAGACCAATGGCATCTTCGCATTCTCTATCTTGTCTGGGAAGTATTGGGAATCGTCGTAGGCGAAGCCTGGTTGGACGACTTCGTTGACCTCCCCGACTTTACTTCTGCCCTTCCTCAAGGACCTGAACAAAATGGCGAGATAGAATTCCTTGTTGATACCTATGTCACGGCTCGGTGGCGGTTTGCATCCATGGAAGGATTGGTGCAGTAGAAGGGCACCCCCGTTCATGCTATCGATGCTCTTGTTATGGAAGCTAAGTATCACCGCTTCTGGCCTGCACGAGAGCGGTCCCATGAACTGCGCTTGATCGAGGACGATTATCGGACCACCGTCGGCTTCCGACCACTTTTTGATCTGCCGATCGTAGGCTTCGCCTTGAGCCCCGAAGATGGGGGAGAACAGAACCACGTCTGGGGAATTCTCTTCTATCAGCGAGTCGAGCTCTTTTTCATCAGGGACCAATGTCTTGCCAAGCGGATAGCAATGGATGATCGCCCCTGCTTGCTCGATGGCATGCGGGACGGAGGCGCATATGTAATCCTGGACCAGAGCCATTGGTACCCCCCTTCCACGGGAAAGTCCCTGGAAGAAGGACAGGATGGCTGATCTGGCCGAGATGTGAAGGACGATTCGGTAATCATCTCCGATCAGGAGAGTGTTCCTTATCTGTGCCTTGACGATTACCTCCAGCAGCTTTCTGATCGTCGATGCATCACCGTCTAGCATCCCAATTGTTCATGATAGATATTTCAAACATCCCTGGTAGCTATACTGGTTCCAATTCCGGCTCCTCTTCGTAGAATAAATATGACCTCGCACGGACTGACCTCCTTGAGGTCGGGATGATCTCCAAGGAGTCTGGACCATGGATAAGGAATGGAGCCCCGAGGAGGCGATGCAAGACCTCCTAGGAAGGCACCTTGATGGCGATCTAGCGGAAGCTTGCTTCGACTCCTTGGAGGGGGGTCGATCACGACGACCTGTATTCGATAAGGAGAAAGATAGGCGAGAGGGTCGTTGACGCGACTAAGCTCGACGAGATCATCAGGGAATATTGTGCGTGGCTGCTCAACTCCATTCTAGATGAGAGAAGCCCCCTGGCGCCTGAAAACACGGTCAAGAGATTCCTAGGCCCGGGTATTTATCATCGATTCTCGCCCTTTTTCGCCCCTTATTCTTTTTTTCGATATATCGTTGGACTTTCAGGACGAGCCATCATCCTCGAATCGAAGTTATCACTATTGAAAACCAGCTGCTAACGCTTTTTAAAGGCTCCCCTCATAGAAAATATCAAGGCGGATGCTATGGAGCTCATTTCCATAGGCCTGCTATCACCGATAGTAGGCATGATCGGAGTAGGCATGGGCATATACGTCTATATGCAGAGCCCAGGCTTTCCAACCGCCCGGGTCTTTCTTGGCGCCATGTGGTTGTTCTTCTTTGGTGCGTTCTTGGACTTCATTTTAATCTACGCTCCTGGCTACGAGTCCGCCTTATGGATTGCCAGGGCTGAGCTTTTCGTGATCATTCTGCTCTTTGCGAGCATATTGTACCTGGCGTCATTCCTTCCGCACGAACGATTCAGTGGTTGGTTCCGAGGCAAGGAGTTCATGCTTGCGATCATCGCTGTCCTTTCCGCCACGATTGCGGTGATGCCGGTGGACCAGGTAGTGTACACCCCGTCTGGCTGGGGAGTACACGGATCCACGGCCTTCCTCATCTGGACGGCCGTCGTAATGGGGTACATCATCGTCACCATCTACATGGTGCACACGACATGCAAGGGAGTCAAGTGGGAAAGAACCAAGAAGCAGAGCCAGCTGATCTCCTTAGGGGTCATCTCACCTGTGCTCTACGCTTTTATTTTGAGCATACTCGAGGAGGAGGTGGTCGACATGCCCTCAATACTCTCACCAGGGTTCCTGGCCTTGGCCTGCGTCTTCGCCTATGGCATCATGCGCTACCGCTTGTTCCTGCCCTCAGCGGTGAGCGAGACGGACATCAAGGGGGTCAAACGCCGCGATAAGGAGATGGCAGAGTCGGCCAAGTTCCTGATGGTGGAGGAAAAGAGGCCCGAGCGCTCCTATCGCCTTTTCCTCGGCCTCCTGGCCAATGGAAAGCATGGCCTGGTCATAACCAGATCTCACCCAGACCTCTTGCGCGAAGAGTATCGGATCGAGAAGACCCCGGTTCTGTGGCTAGCAAAGCAACCCGGCCCCAATCGAATCGAGCCTGCCAACCTGTCCATTCTGCAGCAGATCGTTACCGAGTTCATGAAGAAGGGCCTGAATGCAGCGGTGATCATAGACAGTCTGGAGTACATCATGGAGAACAACCCACCCGAAGAGGTGATGATGATGCTCTATGACATCAGGGATGAGATCCAGGTCACCAATTCGACTCTGGTCCTCTCGGTGGACCCTGAGACCATGGACCCTCAATACGTAGCCCTGCTAGAGAGGGAATTCCAGGTGCTGGTGGCATAATCAGCATGATTATGGAAAAGCAGAATATTTTAGGAAAAAATTGAATAGCCTTTGGCCGGCGTCCCGAGCCGGGTCAATTACCCAATCTGCTGAAATAACCGACCTAGGCTAGACTATTCTATTACATTACTTCCAGATTGCTACCTCGGTTGACTTTACCTTCCGCATAGCTTTTCCCCCTCGGAATATTTTGGTTCCTCTCTGCTTGAGAGAAGTATTATCTAAAGGGATAATAATCACATATAAAACTATGCAGATAGTATTATCTATAGGGATAATAAAGATGTCAGTAAGCTGAGAATTCTTTCAAGCAAAATAATTATCAATAGTATAAATATGGCACCGTTCAGCGCGATTTCATGGACCTTGCCCGAGTAATTAACAATAATATCATCAGATTATATTGATACCTGAGAATGGATGGCTCGCGGGGATTGAAATGGACGTAAAGGACAGGATGAGGGAGCTTGGGGAAGGGATCGTGAACGAGGCTTTCGACGATTTATTCTCACATGGAATACCCTCATCAAAGGCCAATCGCGTCCTTAGGAAGTTCTCGCGATGGTGGACGGACTACACCAGAGCCGCACTGATAGTAATGTCCTGCCAGGCGGTGGGGGGAGACCCCGTCTTAGTCCGCCAAGCCGCTAAAAGCTTGGTCCTGGCCGGTGGCGCGTTCGATCTGCACGATGACATCATCGATAGATCCTTCGTTCGTAAGAAGGCGAGGAAGAAGACGATTCAGGGCCAATTCGGAATGGAGGCCACACTACTGGCTGGGGACGCCCTCCTGATCGGCGGACTCGTAAACCTGGCAGAGATGCCTGGACTGAGCAATGCCACTAAGAAGGAGGTCGTGGCCGAGATAACGAAAGGGCTCTTCGAACTGGGTTCAGCGGAGATGGATGAGATGGCGTTCGTCCACAACCTGGATACGACGCCACGAAGCTATATCCGAATCCTTTGGATGAAATCTGGGGATCTGGAATCGTACACCAAGGTCGGGGCGATGATCGGCAATGGCTCCAAGGAGGAGGTGGAAGCCTTGGGCATGTACGGCCGATGTCTAGGCATGGTCTGCATTCTCAGGGACGAGCTCGAGGATACGTTCAATGACTTCTACGAGCTTAGGTCGAGGATCTCCAGCGAAAGCCTGCCCCTGCCGATCGTTTACTCGCTCGGCGACGCGAAATGCCGCTCACATCTGAAGAAACTCTTCAGAGCCTTGCCCAAGGAGCCTTCGGACAAGGAACTAGAGAGGCTGATCGAGATCATCGACCAGAACCGAGGCTTCGACAAGGGGCAGGCGCTCATCAACAAGTACGTAAGAAGAGCGAGAGCCGAGGCCAGAAAGCTCAAGGACCCAGAGCCGTTCCTGGCGATGTTCCATTCTTGAACTTCCTTGAGATAGTTTGAATGGCGCCGACTCCCATCGATGGTGCGAGAGAAATGTTGCCGATAGCCCTACTGATGATCGAACACCGCCAGATAGAGCGAATGATACCCCTACTCCATGAAGAGGCGAGGAGGGCACGGGCGGGGACCATTGACGTCGAGCGAATCGATGCCCTGGTGGATTTCATCCGTACCTATGCGGACAAATGCCACCATGGGAAGGAAGAGGATATACTGTTCGAAGCTCTGAGGACCAAGCCCATGACCAAGGATGGAGGGGCGGTCATGGAACGCTTGATTGAGGACCACAAGACCTCCAGGGTATATGTCAGAACGGTTTTGGACGCGACCCGACGCTATCGTCATTCCGATGCTGGCGGCCTCAATGAACTTGCTGATGGGCTGGAGGACTTGGCCAACCTCTACCCCCGACATATCGCCATCGAGGACAAGGACTTCTTCATCCCCAGCATGGCACTGTTCTCAAGGGAGGAGCAGAGCCGGATGATGGCCCAATTCCAGAGCTTCGATAGGAACCTGATACATCAGCTATATCGGGCGCGGATGGACGAGCTCGCTGGTGAAGTGAAGAGGAGCCGAGCAAGGACCAAGCCCAGCGCCGACCCGGGGGCGAAATGGGCTTGCACCGTCTGCGATCTTGTCTACGACCCGTCGAAAGGAGATCCGGACCACGGGATAGCCCCCGGGACCCGATTCGAGGACATTCCTGATGATTGGGCATGCCCGCTGTGCGGAGCGGCCAAGACCGCTTTCAGAGTGCTTTAATTGGTCAATCGGAATTGGGTCATCGGTAGGCGCATCCCTGAAAATTCATATCAATTTCCAACAGGGGTTTGCATAAATTCTTATACTTGCATTATGTCATCGACACAAGCTAGATCTCATCCATTCACTTGCGCCCCTACGACCCCATCTGGGGGAGGAGGAGCCTCCGAGAGAAGGGCATAGAATTTAGTGAAAGACTATCGGAGGTGAATCAATAATGTACGACAGGCCGCCAAAGGAGAAGCACAAGGCCATCTGCAGCGACTGCAAGAAGGAGTGCGAAGTACCATTCAAGCCCACTGAGGGCAGGCCAGTTTACTGCCGCGACTGCTTCAGCAAGCACAAGCCGGCAAAGCGCTACTAAGTCCTCTTGCGCCACGCGCGCAAGCCATATTCCTTTCTTTTTTTTTAATTTTTATTTTCTTCCGCTATTTGTGAATTTACGTTCCTAGTTGAATTGCCCGTTTTGGCACTTTCAGCGTTTGCAGCGATCACCGTGGACCAGTACGGAACGTGCTGCGCTTGTCGAGATGGGCGGCATTGTCCGGCTAATGGAAAAAACATAGGAGTAAATAGGGGGGCCTAGGTCATTGCAAGCATGACGCGCCAGCGAGCGGTCAAACGCGTCCAACGGAGCTTGCCCACCACCGAGGGGGCGGGTGTGCACCTGTACAGGGCATTCGGCCATTCAGAGACCAGCCTGCTTGACCCGTTCCTCATGCTAGACCATTTCCGCTCATCCGATCCCAGGGAATACATGGATGGCTTTCCCATGCACCCCCATCGGGGCATCGAGACCGTCACCTATCTGCTCTCAGGAGAGATAGACCATCAAGACAGCATTGGGAACAAGGGCCAGATCGCCGCTGGCGACGTACAATGGATGACCGCGGGTCGTGGTATCCATCACCAAGAGATGCCGAGGCGGACCGATGATCCCTTGCATGGATTCCAGCTGTGGGTCAACCTCCCGCGTGCGCACAAGATGATGTCTCCGCGCTATCGGGACATAAAGGGCGACCAAATACCCTCTGCCAAACCAGAGGACGGTGTTGAGGTCAAGGTCGTCGCAGGGACCTTCGATGGGGTTCATGGACCGGTCAAGGATCTGGTGACCAGGGTGGAGTACTTCGATGTCCGTTTGTCCGCGGACAAGGACCTCACCTTCCCGGTACGGGACGGGGACAGCGCCTTCGCCTATGTTTTCGAGGGTTCGGGCCATTTCGAGGAGGGGGGGAGGCATGAGGTCGGGGACCGGGAGCTGGCAATCTTCAGCCAAGGCGACGAGGTCTGGACTAAGGCGGGAAGAAGGGGTTGTCGATTCCTGTTCGCTCACGGAGAGCCTTTGCACGAGCCAATAGCCTGGGGAGGGCCCATCGTCATGAACTCCCGCGAAGAGCTCGACCTCGCCTTCGAAGAGCTTGGGCGGGGGACTTTCATTCGTTGATCGGGCATTGTAGTTTGCACGAATCGGGGAGTGGGAGTGTTGATGAAATCCGTGGACAGCGATATTATAGAATGTTGCCGGCCCACGGCGGTATTTTATTGGGCCAGCTTACACCTTACATTGACGTGTTTTCTCATTGAAGCCCCGGCGTAGGACGGTAGAAACCCCAATACCTTCCATGCCATCGCTCTCCATAGGAGTGGGACGGTAACGGCCACATGCGGCCATCCGTGCCCGACCCCTCGAAATACCGTGACCAGAAATAAGGAGGAACGATGAAGATGATATCCGAATCTCACTTGAAGTCAAGAATGGAGGCTAACGAAAGGAACGAGCTGCCAGCGTGGTTTATGGAGGGCGAATACCGAGGGTTAGGATTGGCAGCCATTCTTAAGGATTTCGAAGGAAACGGAGGCAATCAGAGGTCTGTAAAGAGGAGGGTATGGCGCCTCCCTAGGATCAAGGAGGCCCGGACATGAGCCTGGCCGGGCTGGCATCTCAATCGGGCGGCCTTGAATCAATGGCCACCTTTCTGGGTTTGGCCTTGCTCATGGTGATCGTCGACCGGCTATTCTTGCGACTGGCCCTCGACGAGGAATGACTTAAACCTTTTCGCCACACCGTTTTTTCTTAGCTCCCAGCCGAGCATGCTAAAGGCCTGTTATCGTGGACATAGGACGAGAGCGTGTTAGAAAGGAATATATACTTACGTGCCATGTCTTGGCATAGCACGGTAACGTGCACATAGAAGGTTGTTGAGATGGCTGAAGCGAAATCCGAGAACCCCGCCATGCATCACGGGATGAAAGCACTGGCGCCACCGCAAGGCATCGCGATGGAAATGGGTTCGGTTCAGTATCGCGCGCTCCGCCAGGTCATCTTCGAAACGGGACAACCCTTCGTGACGCCTCGTTGCCGGATCGTCGACCTGCGCTGTGGCAAGGGCGAGTTCGTTGAGCCTTTTATAGAGAGGAACGAGGACCTTTGCCGATTCATCATGTTAGACCCTTCATCGAACAATATCCAATCATGCATGCAGCGGTTCCACATGCGAATGCATTTGGGTTTCGTCCAACCAGCGGCCTTGGACTTGAACAAGGACTTCCCGGACCTATCGTCCCGCCTTACCATTTGCATGGGTGGGCTCGGCCCATTGCCCATCGAGAGGAGGGTTGAGGTCCTGGGCGAAGTGCGCCGGCACCTGGAGAAGGGGGGCGCGTTCATAATGGCCGAGGCGCTGAAGAACGAGGATGACTGCGCCTCATGGCTGGGATCGCTCAGGGAGGCGGGGTTCGATAGCATCGAGAGGATCTGGACCTCTGGAAACATCTGCGCTTGGATGGCCAGGAAAAAAATCTAGGCATCGCGGACTGTCAATCCCACTCAGTCTCTCTTCGAATACTTTGAGGAGGCTAGTCGCAGGTCCTTGCTCCACGCCTCCACGGGCAAGGGACTATGGATCTCGATCAGGTTGCCATCCGGGTCCCGGATGTAGGCGGCCCGTATTCCCCAGTCAGGGTAATCAGCGGGCCCCAGAATAGGCCCGGTGCACTTCCCCTTCATCCTCTTCAATCTCTTGTCCACGTTTCTGGAGCGGAAGACCAGCACGAACCGGTCCTGGACCTTGGCCTCTGAAGGCAGATCTTCGGTGCCGACGGTCTTGGCTTGCTCTCCCCTCTTGAAGATGGACAAAACCCGATTCCCGGAAGTTTTAAAGGAGGCGTATCCAGAACCTTCGTCCCCCCAGGTGACCTCGAAGCCCATAACGTCCTTGTAGAAACGGAAGCACTCATCGAACTTGCTGACCAGTAATCGAATACTTTCGAGCTTCAGCGACATGAGGCTTTCTATCCCCGTCCCCGCCTCATAATGATTGCCCATGCCGGATGCGAGGTGCCTCATGCTATTACCAAGCTGGGCTCACGACTCCGGCTTGACGTTCTTGAAGATGAAGTAGAAGCAGGTTATGGCGGTGACGTAACAAACGGTGGTGATATAGAATGGAAGGTCGAAGAAACCGGCGGCCAGCAGCATCCCCCCGAAGATCGTGGTGATGCTGTTCGGCAGCCTCCATATGATGTTGTTGATCGCGCTCGCCACCCCCCTGTCCTCTTTGGAGATTATGCCCATGAGGTAGCTGTCGGCGATAGGGGCGGACATGTTCATGAACATGGAACGGACGACGTAAGCTATACTTGCTAGGGCGGCACCCGGGACCAAGGGGACCATGACCAGGAAGATGGTCGATAGGCCTTGGGTCAAGGTGATGGCCTTCACCGGGCCATAGCGGAAAGCGATCCTTGTCGAGGCCAAGGACGCGAAGGCCATGGTTATGCTGGACACAGCTATCAATGGGCCCGACAGCGAGTCAGGGACATCATACCTGAGGAAGAGCCAGGTGGGGATGAGAGAGATTATAAAGCCGGCCCCAAGCCCGATTAGGGCGTTGATTAGCGAGAACCTTATCAGGTTGCTTCTGGTCCGGCTTTGGAGCATCGCGTGCTTCTCGGACCTCTCCCTCACCCTTTCGTGGTACCCCCTTAACTCTAAGAAGACGCCCACAGGCGGGATGATGTTGGCCAGGCCGATTACGACGAAGGCCATGGAATGAACGGACTGCGAGCTCCAGCCAATGGCGCTCTCGATGAAGGGGAAGAAGAAGGGCAATGCCGCGCCTATCCCGGTGGCAGACGCGTTCACCAGGAAGGAGAGCGCGAACGCGGGATTGCGGTTCTCAAGAGTGGTCTGGTCTGCAATGAGCGCGTTCCACGCGGTGAGGAAGGCACCTTCCGCAACGCCGGCAATGACGGCGAGTATCAATAGGGCCCAAAGCTCCGTGGTCAAGGCGAAGCCGAACAGGAGGGGTGGGAAGATGACCAGAGCGAAGAGCAGCACCTTCTTCCGACCTATGCGGTCGGATAGGAGGCCTAAAGGGACGGCTGCCACCATGGCGGCCACGCTCATTATTCCGATGATGAGCCCTACATCACCGGAGTTGAGCCCGATCTCAGGAAGATAGGCAGCGATGTAGGTTATGAGGTATCCTACGCCAAGGCCGGCGAAGCATGTCAGCCAGATGACCGCCTTGACCTGGGGTGGAACTGAACCGAAGCCTGCCCCTAGCCTACTTCCCCTGCCAACCATAGCTTCGGCCTGGACGCAATCCATACGTAGCTATGAAGGTTTTGCATCCGGGGCTCCTGCGCTTCCATCGCCCTCCGTTCGACATCAGGTACAAATTCCAGGTTCACGTTATTCAAGGAGGGTGCGCGCTTGAGCATTCAGGAATTGGAGTCGAGGGATGACCCTAGCGTCAAGGCCATCGTTTCAGAGCTAAAGGCAATAACGAAGCAATATCCTGACCTCTTGGCCCTGGCCGACACCGAGTCCGGCTTGAGCGTCTGCTTCAAGGGATCGGACATGGAGGTGGAGCTGATGCAGATGAATGGTGCTTCGGGCAATGAGTCCGCTGACACGTTGGAAAGCAGGTTCCAGTACATCACCAAGAAGGTCTACCTCGATAACGGCGAGAGGAACAGGATCTCGTTCTTGCTGCAATATGCCAGGTTCAAGCCCGTTCCCGGGCAGCATGGGAGCTTCAGGCTGGCGTTCGGCGGCACGACCGATGTGAAATTCGACAAGAACCAGCTCACCAGGCTTAAGGAAGCGGTGGTGGAGATGGCCAAGATCACGAAAGCGGCGAGGAACCGTAGCTGGAAATGATCATGCGCCTTGTTCCATTAAGAATCCAATTCCATTCTGATTGAAATCCTTCGCCGCCTCCATCAAGACCATGTGGGAAGACTCCAGGGATAGGAATTTTGCCTTGGGTATCTCTTCCGACATTTGCCTCTGGAGATCCGGTGGCACCAATCTGTCCCTGCTTCCTGCGACTACGAGCGTGGGACATTTGACACCCTGCAGCCGACCGCTCGCATCGTAATCCAGGACGGCTTCGATCTGGCGCAAGAGCGCGTCGTCCGATGTTCCGCTTATCCTAGCCATACGGGCTTTGACGACCCCTTCCGCGACCCGCCTGTCCTTGAGGTAGCGCGGGCTGAGCGTCCATTCGAGCTCCAGCTTGGCGAGACTCGCCCTCCCTTCCCGTTTCTCGATGATCGACCTCATAGCCCGAAGGAGATCTACCTCTGGCGGCGTCGGCATTGCAGTAGTAGAGCACAGAACTAGGCTCTTGACCTTGGTGGGATGTGTGATAGCCATCTCCAGGGCGATCTTACCGCCAAGTCCGAACCCAACGACATTGGAGCTGTCCACACCGATGACGTCGAGCAGCTTGGCGGTGTCGTGGGCCATCACCTCGATGGAAAAGGGACCGTCTGGTGTGTCCGTCTTCCCCGTTCCCCGGTTGTCCAAGCAGATGGTCATGAAGTTCAGCGCGAATGATGGCACCTGCAAGGACCAGGAGGACAAATCCGAGGCCATGCCAGATATCATCGTGAGGGGCTGCCCTCCGCCCTTGATATCGAAGTTCATGATTATCTTCCCGACCCTCGCGATCATTTCGCTTCAACCTCCGATGATCGGCTAGCCATCCGGAAGATGGTGAAGAACCTTACGATTCTTCATCCACTATCACTGTGCATGACAACCTTTATATCATCCGTCAGACAACTGTCATACTGGGATGCACAATGCCTAGCTCCTTAGTAAAGAGCGCTTTGTCTAACGCTCAAAAGGAAGAGGCGCAGGGACAGGCGCCAGTGCAGACAACCGGAGGTAACTCCGCGGCAGACGAGGAGATCAGGAGGATAGCCCAGCAATTGGAGGTCAGCATCAAGATCATCGGTTGCGGGGGCGGTGGTTCGAATACCATCAATCGTTGCATGGAGGCGGGTATCAGCGGCGCGCAGCTGTGTGCCATCAACACCGATGCGAAGCACCTGCTGTCGGTCCACGCCCCGACTAAGATCCTCATAGGGAAGGTGGCGACCCGGGGCCTTGGGGCGGGGGCGATACCCTCGGTGGGCGAACAGGCCGCGCGGGAGAACGAGATAGATGTGCGCAACTTCCTGACCGGGTCAAATATCGTATTCATCACCGCAGGGATGGGAGGAGGTACGGGGACTGGCTCTGCCCATTATGTAGCCCGCATCTCCAAGGATTACATTAGAGCGCTCACCATCGGCGTGGTGACGCTGCCGTTCAAGGCCGAAGGAACGTTGCGAATGGAGAACGCCCTCGACGGGCTGGACAAGCTGAGAAGCGTCACCGATACCACGATAGTGGTGCCGAACGACAAGCTCCTGGAGCTGGTCCCTAAGATGCCGGTGGAAGCCGCCTTCAAGGTGGCGGACGAGGTCCTGATGCAGACCATAAAGGGCTTGACGGAGATCATCACCAAGCCAGGACTGGTGAATCTGGACTATGCCGACATCCTGACAATCATGAACGAGGGCGGCGTCGCCTTCGTCGGCATGGGCGAGGGCAACCGGGAGAACTCGGACGACCCGGTGAAGGACGCGGTGAAGGAAGCTCTCTCCTCGCCTTTGCTGGGCGAGATCAGCGTGAAAGAGTCCAAGGGCGCCCTGGTACGCGTGGTGGGCGGCCCGGACATGACAGTCGATGAGGCGCAGAGGGCGGCCGATTACGTCGGCAAGAGCATCGATCCCAGGGCGAGGATCATTTGGGGGTGCTCCATCGAGCCGGAGAACCAGGGGCAGATACAGGTGCTGGTGATCTTCACCGGCGCCAGGTCGCGCTACATGCTCGACTCGTTGAGCGCCGACACCGCGGCCCACTTGGGCATCAGGACGCAGCAGAAGCTGGGGGCAGCTGCCGCCACGTCGAGCACCGGGGCGAACGAGGGCATCGACTTCGTTCATTGATCACTATTACCTCCCCCCTTTTTTTTCTTCAACTGGCCAGCGCAGCCCATCCCTCTTCTCCCGGATCCTGGGATTTTAGCTCGTGGGCTTATGGGGAAGGAGCCCTCCGCAACTGGTCCTGACCGTCCTATCAATTGATCCGCCCATTGACGGCTTATGGCGTCAATTGGCTGGGCTCATGCTTTTTAACCCTATGATGCGACAGGACAATTGACAATATTAAGTACCTTAAGGTCCAATCGACGGCAGAGGAGCGTTGATTGATGGCTCAGGAATTGACTTATAAGGAATGTCGCAACATCTGTCCCGAGGTGCAGTTCAAGTGCAGGAGCACCGAAGAGCTCACCCCATTGACAGAGATCATCGGCCAGGACAGGGCCGCAAGGGCTTTGCAGTTCGGACTTAGGATCCAGAACCCGGGTTTCAACGTCTATGTGTCAGGACTTCCTGGCACTGGAAGAAAGACCGCCATCACGAACTTCATCAGGGAACTGGCCAAGCATAGCCCGGTCCCATCGGACTGGTGCTACGTGAACAACTTCCATGACTCTAGCCAGCCCGATGTCATTCCGGTGCCGGCCGGATTGGGAATAGAGTTCAAACGAGAAATGGATAATTTCGTTTCTGGCACCGGCCAGGCGCTGAGAGAGGCCTTCGAGAGCAACGAGTACGCCCAGAAGCGACAGGCCACGCTTCGCACCATACAGGAGGACCGGACCGGCTTCATAGACACCATGAACAAAATGGCCGCGGACGCGGGGTTCCAGATCGTCCAGTCCCCCATCGGGCTCATGCTCGCCCCGGTAATGAGCGGACAGGCCATCAGCGAAGAGCAGCTTTCCCAGCTTCCACTTAAGACGCAGAAGGAGATCGAGACGAAGCGGCAGGAACTTCAGGTCGAGGTCCAGAAGTCTTTGATCCAGCTGCGGGACATTGACCGCAAGGCAGAGGAAATAGTCAATAAGCTCAACCGAGAGATAGCGGCGTTCGTCCTCCAGCCTAGGCTCCTGGGACTACGGAAACGATTCAAGGACAATGAGGAGGTCATAGGCTTCATCGGTCATGTCGAAGAGGACATCCTTAACAACATTGGCCCCTTGCTCCAGGCCGAGGCACCGCCTCAGCCCGGTCCGTTAGGCATTCCGATGCCCCAGGACGGTCCGAAGCGGAACTATGGCGTCAACCTGATAGTGGACAACTCCAAGCTGCAGGGGGCGCCGGTCGAGATCGAGATGAACCCCTCGTACTTCAGGCTCTTCGGGGCAGCGGAGAAGGAGGCGAAGTTCGGGGCCCTGTTCACCGACTACACCATGATCCGGGGCGGAGCGGCCCATCGGGCCAATGGCGGCTTTCTGGTCCTTCCAGTGGAGGGGCTCTTTTTGGACCCATTGGCATGGCCCACGCTCAAGCAGACCCTGTCCAGTGGCAAGCTGGAGATCGAGGAACCAGCCGCGCGGATGGGTTATATGGTGACGAAGTCCCTGAGGCCCGAGCCCATCCCCTTCAAGGCCAAGGTCATACTGCTGGGCGATCCGTACGCATATGACCTTCTGTATTCCATGGACAAGGACTTCCGCGAGCTGTTCAAGGTGAAGGCGGAGTTCGACACCACCATGGACCGCAACGAGGAGAACGTGACGAAGTACGCGGCCTTCGTGTGCACCATCTGCCAAAAGGAGGGCTTGCTGCACGTCGACCCGGCTGGCCTGGCAGCGATCGTCGAGTACTCCTCGCGTCTGGTCGAGGACCAGAACAAGTTGGCGACGCTGTTCGCCGAGGTGGCCAACGTCATCAGGGAGGCTGACTTCTACGCCAAGGAGGAGAAGTCCAAGAACATCACGCGGGACCACATCAACAAGGCGCTGGAGGAGAAGGTCTATCGCTCCAACATGATCCAGAAAAAGATACAGGAGGCCATCGCCAAGAAGCTTATCCTGATCGAGACCAAGGACGCGAAGGTGGGCCAGGTCAATGGGCTCTCGGTAATGGGCGTGGGGGATTATGCCTTCGGCATGCCTTCGCGCATCACTGCCTCGGTCGGCGTGGGGAAGGAGGGCATAATCAACATCGAGAGGGAGATAGCCATGAGCGGCCCCTCGCATTCCAAGGGCGTGCTGATCCTGGGAGGGTACCTCAATGACACCTATGCCAAGGAGAAGCCCCTGGGACTCACGGCCAAGCTTACCTTCGAGCAGTCTTACTCTGGCGTGGACGGCGATTCCGCCTCCTCCACCGAGCTCTACGCGCTGCTCTCCGCCTTGTCAGGAAAACCGATCAATCAGAGCATCGCCGTGACCGGCTCAGTGAACCAGAAGGGCGAGGTGCAGGCCATCGGAGGGGTCAACTTCAAGATCGAGGGGTTCTTCGAGGTCTGCAAGCTGTTCGGGCTCACAGGGGACCAAGGGGTGATGATCCCTCAGAGCAACGTGCAGAACCTCATGTTGAAGGATGAGGTGCTGGGGGCTATCAAGAAGAAGAAGTTCCATGTCTGGTCGGTCGCCACCATCGACGAGGGCATCCAGCTGCTGACCGGTACCAAGGCTGGTTCGAAGCGGAAGGACGGGTCCTTCGACCCCGGAAGCATCAACGACCTGGTCAAGCGCCGTTTCGACGAGATGGCGGAAAAGGTGAAGGAATACCGCGGCTGAGATTTCACCTTCTCCAGGACATCCATCACGCCCAGGAGGTAAGATGGGATCGGTGAGGAAAGGCAGGCTGATGGCCGGGATCAGCACCAATGTCCTGATCCTGGGCATCGTGAGCCTCCTGACCGATGCCAGCAGCGAGATGATCTATCCCATAATGCCATTGTTCCTGACAGCGATAGGGGCGACTGGCACGCTCATCGGGCTAATCGAGGGAGCGGCGGAGACGACCGCCTCTCTGCTCAAGGTCGCCTCCGGCTGGTACTCCGACCGTTACCAGCGCCGGAAGGTCTTCCTGACCTCTGGCTATGGTCTTAGCGCGCTCTCCAAGCCCCTTTTCGCTCTGGCTACCACGGCGTACCAGGTGTTGGGGATCCGCATCGTCGAACGGGTGGGCAAGGGGATAAGGTCGGCCCCAAGGGATGCGCTAATAGCCGACTCCACCCCAAGGGAGAGCTGGGGGAAGGCGTTCGGGTTCCACAAGGCCATGGACTCCACCGGGGCGGTGATTGGCCCACTGTTGGTGCTCCCCGTGCTACTGGCTGCTGCCGCGGTGACCGCAGACACCTATCGGTTGATCTTCCTGCTATCGACCATACCCGCCCTGGCCGCGGTTGCGGTGATCGTGCTGTTCGTCAAGGAGGTCAGGGCCAAACATGTCGAGGTGAAGAGGCGCTTCCTCTCTGGCACCCCTCTCCTAGGCAAGGAGTTCTGGCGCCTTATCGCAGTGGTCACCATCTTCTATCTGGGAGAGGTGAGCTACGTCTTCTTCATCCTCAAGGCTCAGGCCGCCGGCTTGGACGATGTGAACATCATCCTATTGTACGTGCTCTTCAACCTGATGTTCGTGGTAACGGCCATCCCGTCCGGGACGCTCTCCGACAGATTCGGTCGTCGGCCGGTCCTCGCCGTCTCCTTCCTGCTCTTCGCCGCGACCTGTGCGGTGATGGCGCTCGCCTCCGAGCTTTGGTTCTTAGCCCTTGGATTCGTTCTCTTCGGAGTATACAAGGGCTCCTCAGAGGGCGTCTTCAAGGCATTCGTCAGCGACGTATCCCCCAAAGGTTTGCGCGGGACAGCCTTGGGCATTTTCCATACCTGCGTGGGCATGGTCATGTTGCCAGGAGGCTTGATCGCCGGATTGCTCTGGGACGATATGGGGCCTTGGGCGACCTTCGCATACGGGGGTGTCCTTGCCATGACATCAGTGATATTACTCTTGCTCCTGGGTAGGGGCAAGCATTGACCCAAGGACTGCATTTCCGCGTCCAGAGAGATCCATGAATCTGAATATCAAAGAACAGGAAAATCGTAGTTCGTTCCTGTGGACTTCTTATAGGGCTGGTTGCGTTAGCTCGCCCGTGACGGAGTCGACTCCCTATGAAGTATTGGAGAGCTTAGATGGCATAGAGATTAGAAAGTACCCCACCATGGTATTGGCCAAGGTCACCGGTCTTTCCGATGATATGGCCTTCCGTATTCTCTTCCGATATATCACCGGTGAGAACAAGGTGCGCAAGGACATCGCGATGACCGTCCCGGTCATCTCTTCTGGTCCCACATACAAGCGGATCGCCATGACCCGACCTGTCCTCTCGGACGAAGACTCTTTCTCCTTCGTGATGCCCTCGGTCTTTTCCATAAGTACCGTGCCTGAGCCTCTGGACGAAAGGATAGTGATGATCGAGATGAAGCCAAGACGGCTCGCCGTGATGAGGTTCTCCGGTCGACCCCACGATGATTCAATCAAGGAGAAGGAGGAACGGCTGATCTCGGTCCTTAGGGAAATGGGGATCGCATTCAAAGGCGCCCCCTTCCTCATGAGGTACAATGGGCCAGGCACCCCGGGATTCATACGCCGGAACGAAGTGGCCGTGGAGCTCTCGCAATAAGGCAATCAGCAAGATTCATTTCAATCCAAGTCATAGGCCGTAGGGGGGATGAAATGAGCGCGTCTACGTGGACAGAGAGCATCGCCAAGAAGGAGGCGGCCAGGGACGTCTTGAGCCTAGGGCAGCGCTTCGGCGAGGCCGTGGCCATCGTGGTCATATTCCTTGTCTTCCTATTCTTCATCAACAATCAAATCCAGGATACTGGCTTCTTCACTTCCGAGTTCGGCACCACTGAAATGATATTATTCTACGGCAGCCTGCTCTTTGGGATGTTCCCCCCTCTTCTTCGCCTTTTCCTAGGCAGGAGGAACCAGGTGAGACCAGTGGATGTTGTCGGCAACGTTCTTTTCGTAATAGCGGCCAGCTACTTGATATGGGTCTTCCCCTTCGATTTCAGCCATCTATCGGACCTGTTCCCGGAGAGCTTGAAGTTCCTCTTGGACTGGATCACCAACGATATGGTGGTAGTATTGTTCAGCTTCGTGATCGTCATCGTAATCATTGCGTCAGTCTGGACCGCTTTCCTATTCATCTTGGTCAGGGATCGGCTCAAAAGGAATCCACCAGCATCCATCGAACCTATAAGTCAATAGCCGATCCCGGAGATGCCCCAAACCTCCGAAAATCAAGAATACATGGGACTTCCAATAGCTTCCAGAGTGAGCCCGTGGCCATTCCATACACCCCGAGACCCCCCAAGAGCAATAATGACGCGTGGCTTGTGCTCGGAGTCATTTTCGTCGCTTTATTGGTGATAGGAGTGGCCTGGGTAGTAACGTTCCTTCCTAAACAGCCAGAGGAAGAGGTTACTCCCAACGTGGAATGGCCGAAGGACACCGATGGCGACAGATACACAGACGCGGAGGACGTGTTCCCCACCGACCCCACCGAGTGGGCCGACGCCAACCAGAATGGCATCGGGGACAATTCCGAGTCTTATCCAACGGACGCGGACGATGATGGCTACAACGACCTAGTGGATCTGAAAGATGGAGTGGACGTGGGGATA
Organism: Methanomassiliicoccales archaeon; assembly: GCA_028682915.1. Classification (GTDB taxonomy): domain Archaea; phylum Thermoplasmatota; class Thermoplasmata; order Methanomassiliicoccales; family UBA472; genus JAJRAN01. The sequence continues at coordinate 21,419 of JAJRAN010000055.1, forward strand.
TTGGTAGAGATCAAGTCAGCCAAGGTCATCGATGACGTGGACCTCGTCACTGGGGTGGCGCAAGTCTATTTCAATGTTAAAATTAACGAGAGGCAGGAGGCGCGTATCGACGATGCTGGCTATCCCTATCTGTTCGAAGTGGGCTCGTTCTATCAGATCGGAAAGTCGCTCCGGTTCAACGTGGACGACAACCGCCGCTACACCAAAATATCCATTTCCATGGTGGACGAGGACTATACCTCCCAGGATGACATGGTTGACATAGACGGCGTGAATCCAGGTGACAGGACCATGGACGTCATGTTCGACCTGGTCAACGGCACTTGGTACGGTGACGACACGACCAGATTGGCGGACGGCTCTTTGGACGGTTCCGCATCCTCCGATGACGACGATGGGGCGCTGAGTTACGATCTCTCGGTCACATCCCTCTCCGGCCTCAAGACCTACCGATGGTCCTATGGGAATGATGATTTCGAGATGCAGCTCAACCTCTCGGCCAGACAGTACTATCAGCTCAAATACAGCGATGTGGAGCGCTGGCCCTCGACCTATGAGGAGGCGAGGGCTTTCGTGACCGTTACCGACCCCTCGGTGCTGGAGGTGGCCTCCGAGCTCGATGGCATGGCCTCGGCGCTGGGTCTTTCTCCCTTGGAGCGGGCGAACTTCGCATTGTCCTTCGTCCAAGGAATAGACTATTCCTTTGACAACGTCAGCGCTGGTGCCAACGAGTATTGGCGCTTTCCCTTGGAGACCCTGTACGACCAGACCGGCGATTGCGAGGACACATCCATCCTCTATGCCTCCATCACGGAGGCGATGGACTACGACGCGGTCCTGCTTCTCTTACCTGGCCATATGGCGGTCGGACTATCCTGTCCGGGTGCCGACGGCGGCCACATCGAGCTTGGGGGCGTCGATTACTATTATTGCGAGACGACAGGCCCTGGCTGGGAGATAGGTGAGGTGCCTCCGGAGATGAGGAATGTCGAGACCGACCCCGTCCAGGTCCCTTAGGACATTGCTTTTATCTGCCATTCCGATACCCATGCATGCGCCTCATCACCATGTACAAGAATCTGGGAGAGGCAAAGGTAGAATTCTACGGGTGCCCCCTAGGATGCAAGTACTGCGCTCATCGCATCAGGGAGAAACGAGAGGTCACGGCGGAGCAGGTCAGCAAGTTCGTCGCTGGCTACGATATCAAGCGCATCTTCTTCGGAGGTGCGGAGCCAGCCCTGTTCAAGAAGGACCTGGTGGACATCATCCGTGTCATGAGCAAGAGGGGGAAGGAGATAACCCTCAAGACCACGGGAAGCGACCCAGAGTTCGTAAGGGCCACCGTTGACTATGTTCATCATTACATCATCGAGGTCAAGGCGCCCTTGGACGATGTCCAGGGCATGATGAGGCTCGTCAATCTGGACGAGGAGAGGACCAAGGAATACCTGGCGAACCTGAGGGCGTGCCTGGAATTGTTAAAGGGTAGGAAGGTCAGGGCTACGGTCAGGGTGATCCCCACGGTCATCGACCGGGACAAGATCGAGCGCCTGGGCCGGCAGCTGCATGGCTATGTCGACGAGGTCCAGCTCATCCAGTTCATGAGTGGCATGAACGACCTTCCTTTCGAAGGCATAAGCAAGCCCTCGCCTCCGATCGAGGAGGTGGAGGCGATGGGCGACATCATGCTCAAGTATGTGCCCATGGTGATCCTGCAAGGGGACGGATTCGATAGCACGCTCAGAGCCTGAAAGTAAATTTCTCACTTCCATCGGATTCTCCGCTGCCTTACTCAGGCGATTCGTTCGATTCCTTCCTGACGACTCGATAGCGGCAGCTCGCGTCCCCTCGGGATTTCGCTGACTCATAGCTGCCCTCGAGCTTCGGGTTCAACCCTTCCACGTATTGGTTCGCCGAGATCTCCAGAAGCTCGCATACTTCCAGGCCGCTGGCTTCGAAGGGACAGTAGGTCACCTCGACAAGCAACCTGTCCTCGTTGCATTCCAGCACCTCAAGTTCCTGCTTGAAGCACTTCTTGATGTGGCACAGGGCTGCGCAGATGTCCTCCATCCTATCCGGATCGAGGCCGAACCTGGCAAGGTTGGCCAAAGCACCGGCCTTGGTGGCGTTACCGAAGGCAGGAGCCAGTATCTCCAAGGTCCTCTCCCTTCCAAGATGGTCGACCATGCCGTGGACAGTGGTCAGGAATAGGACTGAGAGGAGGTCCATGGTCTCCTTGTCCCATTCCTTCTCGCTCATCTCTATCTTCTTTACCACCATATCGTAGGACGATACTCACTGGCAGAGAGATATTGATTGCGCATTGTTACCATATCTTCCCTATGTCTACAGAACAATTATCTTGACGAGCCTCAATCCCTGGATGAATGGTTGAGAAGGATGTGCAAGAGGGCATGCGCGCCCCCGATTTCGGGCTGCCCGATGAGGATGAAGGGCGTTTCCACCTCAGCGAGGAATTGGCCAATGGCCCGGTCGTGCTTCTCTTCTACCCCGTCGACTTCGGCGTCGTTTGCTCATTGGAGATGCGGACCTTCCAGGACTTGCGTGAGGGGTTCGAACGCAAGGGGGCTAAGGTCGTAGGCATAAGTCGCAATTCCATCACCTCGCACAAGCATTGGAAGGAGAGCATGGACATCCGCATCCGCCTGTTGTCCGATGAAAAAGGGTCGGTGTGCGAGATGTACGCGGGACTGCAGGACTCGGGGGTTCTGAAAGGCCACCCGCGCAGGTCGGTGTTCATTATCGACCGGCGGGGGACGATTCGTTATGCTTGGGTCTCGAGGGCGGAGGGCCTTTCCCCGCCGTTCGATGAGGTCATGATGAGAATCAGGGAGATGGACCTCTAGGTCTCGGAATCGTCGGTGAGCTTGGTCAGCTTCATAGAGACCTCCCAGAGCCTCTGGGCGGCGCTGGTGTTGTAGGACATCTCGGAGGATTCGGCCTCGCCTTTATCCTCGAAATATTTGCCGGAGATGCTCTCCAGCTCTGGGGCGGTCGCCAGGAAGATGGTGTTCTCCGCCGCCTTTTCCGCGCTCTTGCCGAAAAGGTCCACGAACCTCTTGGAGAGGCTGGTCAGGAGCCCTGCGTCATAACCCAGATGCGTCTTGGCCAGTCCGGGGCTCGAGGCGTTGCAGGTGACGCCAGAACCCTCCAGTCTCTTCGCCATCTCATATGTGAACAGGACCTGGGCCAGCTTGGATGAGGCGTAGGCCTTCTGCCCGCTGAACTTCCTGGTCATCTGCAGGTCCTCGAAGTCGATCCGCCCCCGCTCGTGCAGCCCCGAGGTGATGTTGATGATGCGGGAGGGGGCGCTGGTCTTGAGCATGTCAAGGAGCAGGTTTGTCAATAGGAAATGCGTGAGGTAATTGACCTGCAGGGTGAGCTCGATCCCATCCATGCTCTCCTGGCGCTTACCGAAGACGGCCCCCGCGTTGTTGATGAGGACGTCCAGGCGGTGGAACTGTCTACGGAAATCGTTCGCCAGCCGCCTCACTTCATCCATCTTCTCGAAATCCGCGATGAGATAGTAGATGGCGGGGTTCTTGGTCTCATCCTGGATCTCCTCCACGGTCTGCTTGGCCTTGTCCTCATCCCGACCGTGGATGACGATGGACGCACCATAGGTGGCGAGAGCTCGAGCCGTCGCCAGACCCATGCCCGAGGTGGCTCCGGTGATGAACACCACCTTTCCTACCATCGTGGAGGTGATTGCCCCGCCCCCTAAACCTGCCTAGGAGGCGCATCTGCCTATTAATGATTTACCAGCAGTGAAAAAAACACGATGGGAACCAGGAGATGCCCGAAAGAATTCGATCATACCAAGCTTGCCGCGGCTCCTAGGCCAAGCCCAAGGACACGAAGGCCCATATCATGAAGGTGATGAGCACCATGGCCGGGAGACCTATCGCAAGCCCGGCCTTCGCCAGCTCTGTCCGGGTGAAGGTGTTGGTGGAGTACGCCAAAGTGACCGGGGGCGTGCCGACCGGGGTGACGAGCGATATCGAGGCCACCATGCCCACGGTCAGCGCCAGGTACTTCGGGTCCATTCCCAGGGCCGCGGAGGTGGAGATGGCGATCGGAACCAGCAGGGCAGCAGTGGCGGTGTTGGATAGAAAGGTCGTGAGGACGAACGACATTAAGGCGAACACCAGCATGGTCAGAATAATCGCGTATCCTCCGGTGAAGGATGCTAGGGCCTGAGCCAAGAACTGGGCTGCACCCGTGGCTTCCAGGGCCTCGCCTAAGGCCAGCCCGGCCCCGATAATCAGGAAGACGTCCCAGGCTATGTTCTTGGCGTCGTCCCACCCCACCGCCCCCACCAGGAACATGGCCACGGCCGATAGCAGGGCGATTATCCCAGCGTTGGCCAAGCCTCCAGGGAGACCGGTGGCGGAGGCGATCTCCGATCCGAACACCCATAGTATTATCGTTGCCGCGAAAATAATCAACACCTGCTTCTCCTTTGCCTTGAGCGGGCCTAGGGTGTTGAGGCGCTCGCTCACCTCCTTCGTGTCCAGCTTGCCCTTGGGCACTCGCATGGCAAATGGAAGGATAAAGTAGACCAAAGCAAGGCAGGCCAGGGCTATGGGCAGGCCAATCACCAGCCAATCCAAGAAGGTCCAAGATATCTCCTTGCTCAACAAAGCGGACGTGATGGCGTTGGTGGGTGAGCCGACGATGGTGGAAAGGCTGCCGAAGGCCGTGGCCATGCTGATGCCGATGAGAAAGAAGCCAGCGACCTTAACGCGGTTCTCACCTGAATGGGATGCCACGCTCAAGGCTACCGGGATGAGCAGGGCCACCGTCGCAGTGTTGGATATCCACATCGATAGCATTGCAGCTGAGATCATCAGCGCGACAAGGGTCTTCCTGAGGTCTCCCTTGGCGGCGGTGACCAAGAAATAGGACAGGCGCTTGTCCATGCCGTTGCGACGGAAGGTCTCGGCGATTATCAGACCGCCCACCAGCAGGAAGACGACCGGATCGGCGAAGGGCGCGAGCGCCTCGATGGGGCTGAAGATGCCAAAGGCGGTGAGAAGGACGGGAACCAAGAGCGCGGTGACCGCCAGCGGGATCATCCCGAAGGTCCAAAGCATGGAAACGCACACAAGGATGGCCAGGGCATATTTCATGCTGGAATCCATGTCGAGCGGGGCCAGGGCGATCCCGAAGAGGAAAAGGAAAGGGATGGTGATGCTCAGCAGGGTCAGCCGTTTGGGAGGGATACGGTCGAGCAGATGGAAGAAGTGCTTCTTGGGATAGGTCTCCTCTTCTGGTGATGGGTAATGGACCGGCGCCATCTCTCTTTCAGCGACGGAGTCCCGGGGTAATAGATTTATTCGCATTCGGACATTTGGAGATCGATTAAAACCCTTCCACGGGGATTGGGGTCCAGATGCGCCTAGAGTGCTGGAACGTGAATGGCCTCCGCGCCGCCCATCGAAAGGGGTTCTTGGACTACCTTGGGGAAGGATCCCCGGACATCCTATGCGTTCAGGAGGTCAAGGCCGACGAGGACAAGTTGCCGATCGAGCTGAAGGAGGTCCCTGGTTACCATTTCTTCGTCTGCTCTCCGAAGGAGGAGAAGGACAAGGGGTGGAGCGGGGTCGGGCTGTACACCAAGATGGCGCCCAAAAAGATCGAATACGGATTCGGGGAGGACGCCTTCGACCAGGAGGGGAGGACGATCGTCGCGCATTTTGAGGAATTCGTCCTGCTCAACATCTACTTCCCCAATGGCAAATCCTCCAGGGAGCGCCTCGATTTCAAGCTAGAGTTCTATGACGCCTTCCTCCGTTGCGCTAAGAGGCTGATGAGGGGCAAGAAGCAGCTGGTGGTCTGCGGCGACGTGAACACCGCTCATGAGGAGATCGACCTGGCGCGCCCCAAGGAGAACTCCAAGGTATCAGGCTTCCTGCCAGAGGAGAGGGCGTGGCTCGACAAGTTCGAGGAGGCGGGCCTGATCGATACCCTAAGGGAGTTCGACCCTTCGCCGGGGAGATACACCTGGTGGGACCTGAAGACCGGCGCAAGGGAACGCAATGTCGGCTGGCGCATAGATTATTTCTACATCACCAAAGGCCTGCGAAAAAGGCTGAGGAGCGCCTACATCAGAAGCGACGTCCAGGGGTCGGACCATTGCCCCATAGGCATCGAATTGGAGTGACTCACCTCAGGGACTCGTCCTCTTGCATGGCTCCGAAGATGTTGCCCTCGGTGTCGTGGAACATTATCACCCATCCGACCCCTGGTACCGCTGTCTTCTGCTGGACGATGCCTCCGTGGTTCATGACGATCTTGCGCACGAGCTCGTCGATGTCCTTCACCCCGATGTAGTTCACGACCGTGGCTCGGGGATCCGTCCTGCGCTGGACGCCTCCGTCTATCCCCTTCTCTCCCTTCTTTCCCGTCCTGGCGAGCCAATATTCGAACGGTCCCTTCCATTCCTCGAAGCTCCAGCCGAAGACCTCCTTATAGAAGGACATGACGCGCCTGGGGTCCTCGGCGTTGATCTCGAAGTACTCGACCCTTGGCATGCTCCCTCCTCATGTGACTATGTGGCCTATTACTTCAAAAATTATCCCATTCGAAACGCCTTGGCGGAGCACCGGGGCGGCCCGCGGGTCCATCTCGGCAGTTACGAAGCCCCCTGCGCAAGGGTTATCATCGCCACCTCTCATCCAATCTTCATGATGGGATGCCACTTCCAGGACCGGCCGTGCCGGCCTGGTCTCTGCCTGAAAGGGCTGCACGACCGACAGGATGGCGCTTCCTTCCGGATGTGCGACGAGTCGGCCGTGGTCTCGTGCCCCCATCGAGCCTGGGATCATCAGACGCACCTGGAGGTGTGCAAGACCAGATCCGACATGGTCGCCCCTTGCCATGTGTGCGGTGGTCGTCATCGCACCATGATGGAGGCTTTCCGCTGCTCGGTCTCGGCTTCCATCCGAGATTCATTCCAGGAGGATATCGTGGTCGACCCGATCGATACCAGGCTTCCAGATGCAATGAGAGCGAGCGCCTGGCGCATGATCAGGAAAGGGGTGATCGAGCGCGACGGTGGCCAGTGCCGGCTCTGCGGCAAGGATCTGTCGAGGGCCCCTTCATGGCTGACGGAGGTGCATCATGTCCGTCCGAAGCGCGAGGGAGGGACGGATCACCCATCAAACCTCATCACCCTCTGCATTATGTGCCATCGGAGGATCACGGCCGACGCTATCATGGCTAGCTTGTCCAGGGATCGATCGCCTTCAGATCGCTTCCTGCCTAGGGAATGCCTCGAGGCTTTGCGCTGACCTGATGTGAACTCCCCTCGCGCATTCGAGCTCGTTATCTTTTCGAACGTTCCCATCCTGACCACATTTTTTTCTAGCGGGCGCGCCATCTAGAATGGATACCGATGGCGCTCAGCTTCGAGATCCGCGAGATGAGGCCGGATGACTATCGCGGCCTGGTCGAGCTTTGGGAGCAAGCCATGTTGACTTACCATCCCGAAGGCAGGGATTCCAAGGAGAGGATCACCAAAGAGCTCGGGACACCCATGGCCTTGTTCCTGGTCGCAGAGGCAAATGGCCGGCTCATCGGATCGCTTCTCGGGACCACCGATGGCAGGAAGGGATGGATTAACCGCCTCGCCGTCCACCCCGAATGGCAGAGAAAAGGGGTGGCCCTCGCCCTCCTAAAGGAGATGGAGAAGAGGTTCGACCAGCGCGGGGTCCTGGTGCTGTGCGCCCTCATCCACGACGACAACCCATCTTCAAGAGCGTTCTTCACAAATGCGGGCTACGAAGAAGATCCGACCGTCGTATATTATTCCAAGAGGAAGGGGCACAAGGTCTGAATCGATTAGGTCGATGCAATACTTATTCAGAATGACTGGAAGAGGTCTGCCCTCGGGCTGAGCCTCTTTCGGAGGTCGATCCCCTTTGTTCCTATTGCCTCCTGTATTCCTGATCGACGATGGTCCGATCCTTCTCGGAAACGCGCTGGACCCTTTGCTTCTCGTGCAGTGCGACGGTTTCGAGATCTGGCCAGTAGAAGTCGTGCACGTCCTTGTTGTCCAGCAGCCCTTGCTGCACGTACGTCTGGGAGTGCGCCTCCATCTTGTCCACCATCTCCTTGTACTCTAACAGGACCTTCTTGTGCTTCTCGTGCTCGGGGGTGCCCTCGTCATAGAGGAGCGCCATCTCCGCCTCCTTGTTCATCTTTTGCACGATCTCTTCCAGTTGCTCCATTTGCTCTTCCGTCAGTTCGATGCCCATGGTCTCACCTAATAATCCGGTTCCATTCGTTCTTCCTTCATTTTTCCGTGCGATCTCATTCCACGCCATTTCCCCGTCGAACGAGAAACCGAAGTTATTCCCTCGCCCAGCATAGATGGCACGGCTCCCCAACTAAATCTAGTTTACCAACGATTATTTCATACCCTCCCCCTAGTCACTGGCTCGACCAGTTGAGGATTCACCTCCTTGACGGCACCCGGGGTGACCAGCCTGGCATCCACGGATCCGGTTGGATCCTTACACCAGCAAAGGTTAATGGTATGCCAGGCCATTTCCCACAAACCGAGAGGAAGATGAATGACCGTTTTACTGGCAACGGATGGGAAGCCGCACTCGGAAAAGGCGGTGAAGTATGCCTTCGATTATGCAGCTCTGAGGAAGGACAGCCTCTACATCGTCTACGCGGTCAGCCCTAAATCGGAGGACGACAAGGACAAGGTCATCAACCATGGCATGGCCGTGCTTGAAGAACTGAAGAAACGCGGGGCCAAGGAGAACGTGAAGGTCACGACCATGCTCGAGGCCGGTAATCCTTATGAGGCTGTGCTCAACGCAGCCGACCGGGTGAAGGCCGATGCCATTGTGGTCGGCACCTCCGGAAAGACCGCCATCGACCGCGTCCTTATCGGCTCGGTGTCCGAGTACATCGTCCGCAACTCCAAATGCACCGTGATCGTGGTAAAATGAGCCGGTAGAGCGGGGTTTCGGCTCCTTACCTTGAGCGTTTCTTGCCAGCCTGGACCTTATCCACGGCCAGCATGAAGGCGTATATGATGGCCTGAGGTCGAGGCGGGCAACCGGGTATGTAAACGTCGATGGGCAGTACCCCATCCACCCCGTTTCCCGAGGCGTAGCTGTCCTTGAAGATCCCGCCTGAGCAGGCGCAGGCTCCCATGGCCATTACCAGCTTTGGATCGGGGACGGCTTTATAAGTCTGCAGGAGCGCGTGCTCCATATTCCTGGTTACAGGGCCTGTGACAAGGAGCACATCGGCGTGCCTGGGGCTAGCCACGATGTGAAGTCCGAACCTCTCGATGTCATGAATGGCGTTGGTCAAAGAGTTCACCTCGACCTCGCAGCCGTTGCAGGAGCCGGCATCGACCTCTCGGATGGATAGCGACCGGCCGAGCGCCTTCTGCGTCTTGGCCTCGAGCCTCCGGCCGAGCGTCTCCGTCGAGGGCTCCCGGTCGACGGCCCCGGAAACGACCAGATCCTGCCTTTTCCTTGTGGCCAGCTCGAATTCCTTGGTGATGCTTATGGCCCCTTCCGGGCAGGACCTGGAGCATTCCCCGCAGAAGATGCAGGCGCCCAGGTCGATATGGATGGCGCCATCGAAGGAGAGGATTGCGCCGGTCGGGCATGCTTCGACGCAAGCTTTGTGCAAACTGCATTTAGAAGAGTCGACGTGCGGGGCGCCCTGGTGCCCATCGTACGGCTCGTAGCGCTCTTTGGGATAACCTGAGGTCACGATGCCCTTCCTCAGCACTCCCGTTTCGATAGGTTTCAGCATGCATATCACCTCAAAGGTCGCTCCCGGAATAGGACAGGTTGAAGGATTTGTTGATCAGAGGGAAATCGGGGACGATGTTCCCCAGCACGGCTGTCTCCATCGCCCTCCAATTGTGGAAGGAGGCGTCACGGACCTTGTGCCGGAGTGGCCTGTTGCTCTCCCCCGAGATCGTCCAATGCACCAGCTCTCCACGAGGTGATTCGACCAGGCCCATGGACGTCTTCCCTTCCTCCACGTCCACGACGCGGTCGAGAATCGCCCCCGATGGAAGGCCGCCCAATGCCTGTTCCACGATGCTTATGGACTCGTTGAGCTCGTCCAGCTTGACCAGGAGTCGCGCCTGGACGTCGCCCTCGTACCTGACGGGGACGCGGAAGCTCATGTGACGATAGGCGGCATACGGATGATCACGGCGGACGTCCCGGTCCAAACCAGAGGCGCGCGCCACCGGGCCGACCAGGTTGAGGTCCTTGGCCGTGACCAAGGAGACCGCGCCAGTGGCCTCGGTCCGATCCAATACCGATTGGGTACCAAAGACCAACGAGGCGAACTCCTTCAGATCCAGCTTGAGCCGTATGAGCTCGCTGAGGGTTCTCTGCAGCTTCTCGGCGGGTATGTCCATCCTCACCCCACCGAGGCAGTTGATCCCTCTCAACAGCCTGCTCCCGGCCAAGTAGTCGTTGAGGTCCAACGCCCTCTCCCTCATGATGTACGCATGTTGCGCGGCCACGTTGAAAGCCACATCCAGTGCGATTCCGCCCACGTCCCCCAACAGGCAATGGATTCGTTCCAGCTCGGCGAATGCCGTGCGCAGGTGCTCGGCCCTCTCTGGCGCGCTATGGGTCATGCCCTCGACCGCTTGGCAGAAGGCTAGGGAGTGGGAGAAGGAATTATCGCCCGATATCCGCTCCGCGAGGAATACTCCTTTCTCGTAGGTCAGACGCTCGAACAGTTTCTCCGTGCCTTTGTGCGCGTATCCGAGGCGGATCTCGAGGTTCAGGATCGGCTCGCCGGCAACGCTGAAACGGAAATGCCCCGGCTCGATCACGCCAGCATGCACCGGCCCGACGGGGATCTCGAAGACGCCCTCGCCCTCGACGCGATGATATGTATAGCTTGAGGGCAGCCGCTGGACCTTCTTCTCCGCCGGAAAGTCCTTGAGGAGTGGATGCTCCTCGATGGGCCAATCGTCATAGAGAACTAGAGGGCGGGGGTCAGGATGCCCGACCGGGACCATCCCAAGGAGGTCATGCATCTCCCTCTCGTACCAATCGGCGCATGGGATGTCGGGGGTCAAGGAGCGGAAGCTAGGATGCTCTGGGTCCATGCTCGTCAAGAGAACGGCGAAGTCCTCCTCCCCTTTGAGCGCCAGGACCAGGACCAGCTTCAGGTCATTGCTGGCGATTCGATTGTCCACGCCGTGGAAGGTGACGATGCTGGCTCCCCAGAGGTTGTGGATGTGCGCCGCCACCTGAGCGAAGGCGTCCAGCTCGACCTCCAGCCACATCTCGTTGCCCTTAACCCTCCTCGACTTGATCTTGTCCGACAGTTCCTCGGGCATGGAGCGAAGGATGTCCTGCATCCGGCTCTCGGTCATCATCCACCTCCCGGGAAGAGGCGCGCGATGCCTTCCAGCATGTCGTTCAGTCCCTGGGGCAGGTAGAGGCCCAGGACCAGGACCCCTGCGAGCAGAGCGACGATGAGCAGGATCGCGCTCAGGTCCCCTTCGCGCCTCCCCTGCTCTTTGGGGGGGTGGCCGAAGACCATCCTCGAAGCGCGTAGGAGCACGACGGCGAAGATGATGGCGAGGAGCACCAGGTAGAGCGATATGACCAGCAATTCCCCTGCCTGCAGCCCGGCCATGAGTATGACCAGCTCGCTCACGAAGATGCCGAAGGGGGGGCACCCGACTATGGCCAGGAAGCCGGCGAACCATAAGGTCGAGGTGATGGGCATGGTCTTGGAGAGGCCTCTTATCTCCTCGATGGTCCTGGTCTTCGTCCTGGCATACACCTGGCCAGCGCCGAAGAACAACGCACTCTTGGTCAAGGCGTGATTGAGCATCTGCAGCAGTCCGCCGATGATGCCCAGAGGCCCGCCGATCCCAAAGCCCAGGGCGATCACGCCCATGTGCTCGATGGAGCTGTAAGCGAGCAGGCGCTTGAAGTCCTTGGCCAGGATGATGAAGGCCGCGGCGATGGCCATGGAGAGCACGCCGAAAAGCACAAGCAGTCCGCCGGAGAAGCCTGGGCCGAGAGAGGTGGAAGATATCATGTGGTAGCGCAGGATGGCGTACATGGCGCAATTGAGGAGGACGCCTGAGAGCAGGGCGGAGATGGGGGTGGGGGCCTGCGAGTGCGCGTCGGGCAGCCATGTATGCATCGGCGCGAGACCGACCTTGGTGCCGTAGCCGACCAGGACGAGGATGAAGGAGATGCGCAGCAGCGTAGGGTCCAGCTGTCCGGCCATGGCCAGGAGCGACGACCATTCCAGCGAGCCGCCGCCTTCGCCCAGCTGCTGGATGGAAGAGGCGTAGAGCAGGATCGTGCCCAGGAGGGCCAGGGTGATGCCCACCGAGCAGATTATTACGTACTTCCAAGCCGCCTCCAACGAGCTCTCGCTGTTGTAGAAGCTCACCAAGAAGGCCGATGCCAGAGTGGTGGCCTCGATGGCGATCCACATGACCCCCAGGTTATCAGAGAGGCACACCAGGACCATGGTCATGACGAAGGCGTGCAGCAGGGCGTAGTAGTAGCTTATGCGCTTGGCCCCGAACCTGCCCTCCTGCAGTTCCCTGCCCATGTAGCCTACCGAATAAAGGGAGGTGGCTAACGACACGATTGCCACCAGCATCAACATGAAGGCGCTGAGCCCGTCCATGTAGAGCGTCCCCTCGTCCTTGGCGCCGTTGGTGACCACGTCGTATGAGGCGAGCAGCGATGCGGCGAGTAGGGCGACGGAACCGAGGCTGCTGGCCCACTCCACCTTCCTCCGATCCCTTAGGAGGAGGCAGACGAGCGCGGTCAAGACTGGAATCAGCAGCAGGAGCTCGAGCATCTAATCCCTCAACCTCCTCAGGAACGAAGTGTCAAGGGTGTCGAAGGTGCGGTTGATGCGGAAGACGAAGACGCCCATGATCAGCACGGCCACCATGATGTCGAAGAAGACCCCTAGCTCGACGATCAAGGGCATGCCGTAGCTGAGGGAGAGGGCGGCCATGAACAGGCCATTCTCCATCACCAGGAGGCCGATGACCTGGGTGATGGCCTTCTTGCGGCTGATCATCACGAAAAGGCCGATGAGCACCACGGCCAGGGAGAGCGCAAGGGCGCCGGCGGTGATCGTCTCCCCGCTCTGGATGAGGGGCTCGGCCACATAGTATGCCAAGATGGCCAGTCCTCCCGCGATGAGCAGAGAGGAAGGGGTTCGCACCGAAGGCTCGACGTCGTTGGCCACCTGGATCCGGTCCATCACCCGGTCGATGATGCGAGGGATGACCAGCGCCTTCAGCAGGATGGTCAGGGCGGCGACAATGTAGATATGCCAATAGCCGGTGCTGTAGGCGACCGCGGCCGCGAGGAGCCCGAGAGCCAGGGACTGCAGGGCGAACACCCGGACCAAGGTGCGCATGCGCCCCGTGGCCACGATTAGGAAGGCCGTGAGCAGCACCAGCGCCGCCAGACCGTCTATCAGATTAACGTCGAGCTCGGCCATCTTCTCCCTCACAGAACGAAGTACGACATTACCGCCAGGAAGGCGAGCATGAACGCCCCCGTGAGCAGGTTCGGCAGTCGAAACAGCCTGAGCTTAGCCATGGAAGATTCGATCACGGCGATGACCACAGCCAGGGTCAATAGCTTAGCTAGGAAGACAATCACACCAAGGGCTAGGGCTGGAGCGGTGATCTCGGTGGCCACGCCCCAGGGCAGGAAAGCGCTCCAAGCGATGGTGACGAACAGGGTGAGCTTGACCATGCTGGAATACTCCATCAGCGCCAGGTCCTTACCTGAATACTCCAGGAGCATGGCCTCGTGGATCATGGTCAGCTCGAGATGGGTGGAGGGGTTGTCCACTGGCACCCGTGCGTTCTCGGCGAGGACGGCGATGAGGAAGGCTGCGAATGCCAGCAGCAGGGCGGGCCCTATAAGGCTGGCACCCGAGGTCGCGATGACGCTTGTGACCGAGACCAGAGAGGTCGTTCCGGTCAACAATGCCACGGTGAAGAAGGAGAGCAGGATTGCGGGCTCGATCAACGAGGAGACCAGCATCTCCCGGCTCGACCCCATGCCGCCGAATGTGGACCCGGCGTCCAATGCGGCCAAGGCCGTGAAGAACCGGGTCATGGCGAAGAGATAGACCAGGACGATCAGGTCCCCTAGGAAGCCGAGGCTCTCGGTCACGAAGGCGGGGACCAGCAGGGCCGCGACCACCATCGAGATTAGGCATACATAGGGAGTAATGGTGGTGACCCAGGAGGAATCCTCGGATACCACCGAGCCCTTGCGCATTAGCTTGGCAAGGTCGAGGTAGGGCTGGTAGATCGGGGGGCCGCGCCGGCTCTGCATCCATGCCTTGAGCTTGCGGATTATCCCGGTGAGAAGGGGAGCGAGGGCCAGCAGCGCAGCCGTTTGGATCAGGGCGAGGACAAGGTCGGCCATTTCCTCACCTGAACACCAGAAGAAGGAGTATGAGGGCGGCGAATATGTACGCCAGGTACCTCTGTACGCTCCCCGTTTGGATTATGCTCGCTCGCCTGGCGACGCCCAGGATGGTGCGCGCCACCGGCTCGTAGAGATAGGTCTCGAATAACCGTGGTATGCTTGAGGAATAGGTCATGCCCCTCCTCGAATACGGGGAGGAGGTTGGATCTGAGGAGAGACTGCTCTCCCCCCTGAGGAAGGGGTTGAACACTCGGAGGATGGGCTGGGAGTGGCCGGTCGGGGTGTACTCGTTCCTGGGGCCCAGAGGCGTCCCACAGTCCCAGGTCTTCCCCTTTACCCGCGGGGTCCTTCCTCCCCAGGACCTGACCAAGATGAAGGCGAATGGGATCATCAGTCCAAGCAATCCAGCCAGCAGGATCGGGGAGACGCTGGAGACCTCCCCGCCATCCACTTCCAGGACCCAGCCATCGGTAAGCTGACCGGCGATGGACACGCCGATCACATCCGTGCTGGCCTGGTCCACCATGGGGATTATCTGGGCCGCGAGGACGCCGGTGGCCAGGCAAAGACCGGCCAAGATGGACATGGCCAGGAGCAGGCTGCGATGCGATTCTCGAGGATGCTTGGCCGCCTCGCTCCTGGGCCGGGCCAAGAACACGCTCCCGAAGATGCGCACGAAGCAGGCGGCCGCCAAGGCGCCAGTTAGCGCGAGCATGCCCAGGGCTATGGCCATGAGCAGGTTCACTGTCACGTCATGGATGGAGTAGGAGAGGAGAAGGGACTGGAAGATCAGCCATTCGCTGATGAATCCGTTGAAGGGGGGTATGGCCGATATGGACAGCACCCCGATGAAGAAGAGGATGCTGGTGTACCGCATGCCCTTCCCCAGGCCTCCCATCCTCTCCATGTCCTTTGTCCCGGTGGCATGGACCACCGCCCCCGCCCCGAGGAATAGGAGGGACTTGAACAGGGAGTGGAAGAGCACGTGGAGCAAACAGGCCACCAGGGCCAGGGCGGCGATCTGCATCATACCCTGGGCGTAGAATACCATGGCGGCTCCCAAGGCGATGAAGATTATTCCAACGTTCTCGACCGTGGAGAAGGCCAGGGCCCTCTTGATGTCCTTCTCGGCGATAGCGTAGAGTACCCCCAGCAAGGCGGTGAGGGAGCCGACGAAGAGGGTCAAGAGACCCCACCACATCAGATCGACGTGCAGGAATTGGAAGGCGGTGCGGATGAGCATGTACACCGCCAGCTTGACCATGACCCCTGACATCAGTGCCGAGACGTTGCTCGGGGCCGAAGGATGAGCCTGTGGCAGCCATACATGGAGGGGCACTATGCCGGCCTTGGCCCCGAAGCCTATCAGCGCGAGAAGGAAGGCGCCGCTTCGGGCCAGCTCGGTCATTCCCTGACCAGCGTACAGCGATATCTGATGGAAGTCGAGAGAACCTGCCATCAAGGACAGGTACAGAAGGCAGCTTGCGATGCATGCCGTCCCGAGATGGGCCATCACGAGATACAGCCATGCCGCGGACGCGGCCCCCTCCTCCTCATGCTCGTAGGCTACCAGCAGATAGGAGGAGAGCGACATCAGCTCCCAGAAGACCAGGAAGAGGAAGACGTTGCTCGACGCCACGACCATGACCATCGAGACCAGGAAGAGGGGGAAAAGCGCGCAGAACTTGGCTATGCTATACCTGCCGATGAACTGCTGGACATAGCCTAGTGAATAGATGGAGGCTGCGAGGGCCACGATGGAGATGGCGGCGAGGAACAGGGCGGCGAGGGGATCTATGACGACAGCGAACGGCCCGAGGAAGGGGATGGCGGTGAACTCGAAGCTCATGCTTCCCTCCAGGAAAACGCTGATCGAGGTCAGCAAACCCATGAGTGAGGCAAGGGCCGAGAGCCCGAATGACAGGTTGATGCAGAGCCGCTCCTTCCTGACCGTGACCAGGGCGGCCACGGTCGCGAGCGCTCCCAACGTGATCGTCGCCGCGAACGAATAGGTCCCTAGCGTTACCAGCCACCTCTTCGGGCCTTCTCGCACAGGTCCCAAGGTGGAACCTCGTGCGAGAACGACCCGGTTTTGGCTGGCAAAATCGTCCTTCCTTTTAAGGATTTCGTGAGCTTTGATTTCAATAGGAATCAAGAATAATAAGTCCAGATATGCCGCCCATCTAAAAAAGGGTCCGTTTCTAGGTCATGACCGACCGAAGCCCTCTGTCGTTCTCATAGCGGAACGCCACCTCCTTCGCCCAAGAGTCTGGAAGCCCATGGTGCTCTTTGAGATGCTTGACGGTGAGGTCGTGCCCCCTCTCCGCCACGCCATATTCGTCCAGTAAAACAAACCATTCTTGCCAGGTCTTCCCGGTGGCATCCCTCACCTCCTCGTCGCCGATGACCTTCTCCTTCCTCTTGCAGCTCCGGCCCATGTTGTCGCTATTCGCCTGGCCTTGTTATAAGCATTCCTTTGCTTCGAGACCGATGGCGGTTGCCACCATCGCGTTAATATACGCGCGCCATGGTTGTATCGGAGGAGGCCCCCGGATGGAAGATGCGATCGCGAGGAAGGAGATGAGCGCGGCCGTGCTCAAGACCGCGCTGGCCATCGAGGAGTTCGGCATCAGGTTCTATTCGGAGCTGAGCGACTGTGTCGCTGATGAGAGAGGGAGGGCGCTCATGCGCAGCCTGGGCAGCGACGAGCAGGAGCATGCGCGCATCATCAAGAAGGAGATGGAACGCCTATCTATCCGGACGAATGGCTCTGGCGTAGAACCGTTACATGAGTACCTCGAGATCCTTCCAGAAAAGGTCTTCACCAGGCCTAAGGACTCCTGCCTCACGGTGGAGGACGAGATAGCCGCCTTGCAGAAGGGCATAGAGGTCGAGATAAATTCCATCAGGATGTATCAGGATGCTTCATCCAGAGCCCTTGACCCGAAGACCATGAGCACCATCGAGGAGCTGACCCGTTGGGAGCTGAGACATCGAGAGATCCTCGAGGAGAACATGCGCACCCTCAAGCTGGGAGGAGCTTGGTACGGGTACGGCCCGATATTGGAAGGATGAAGCTTTTTTTCAAAAGCTTTTTAAGGGCGTTAATGCTGGCTCTGTTACGACATACCAGCAGTGCCCGGTGAATAAATTAAAATACCTAGGTAACATGCCTAGAGCAATCCCGTCCCCTGTCGAAATCCGGTGGGACTGGAGTCGCCGGCTGATTCGGTGTGGTATTAGAGGTGCATGGCATGGCAAGGTTGCCGAATATTAACAGAGAGTTGTCGGCCTGTCTCCAGTGTGGCTACTGCGTTCGCGTATGCGACACCTACGCCCAGGAGCCATGGGAATCCAACAGCCCCCGTGGCAAGATATATTACCTGAAGCAGCTGCAGAACAAGACCCCCATCGACAAGATGCTCGGTCGGAAGGTCGAGGTCGACGAAGAGTTCGTCGAAGCCTTATACAAATGCACTGGATGCGCCGCCTGCTGGTCCGTCTGCCACGTCAGCATCGAGTTCGCCGAGTTCTGGGAGGTCGTCCGCGAATGGGTGGTGGACCAGGGCAAGGGCCCGCTACCAGCGCACAAGAAGCTGGGCGAGAGCATCCTGGCCAATAACAACCCCTACAAGGAGCCGCCGGCCAAGCGCGGGGACTGGTTCCCTTCGAACATCAACAAGGTCGCTATGAACCCCGACGTCTGCTTCTTCGCGGGTTGCACCGCCTCCTACAGGATGCAGAGGATCCCCCAGGCGGCCGCCACCTTCCTGGACCGCTGCGGAGTGAGGCAGAACATCATGGGCGCCGACGAGATGTGCTGCACCTCCCCGATGCTCAGGACCGGGCAGATCAAGGCGTCCCGCGACTTCGCGGAGAACAACGTCCGCCAGACGGAGAAGATGGGGGCCAGGGCCATGGTCACCGCTTGCGCCGGCTGCTACAAGACCACGACCCACGATTACAAGCGCTTCTACAGCCGCCCATCCTTCGAGGTCTATCACTTCTCGCAGTACGCGCTCAAGCTGCTGAAGGAGAAGAAGGTCAAGTACACCAAGAACTATGGAAACATGAAGGTCACTTACCACGACCCCTGCCACCTAGGAAGGCACGCGGGCGTTTTCGAGGTCCCGCGCGAGGTCATCAAGTCCGTGCCGGGGCTCGAGCTGGTGGAGATGGGCCGCAACCGCATGAGCTCGCAGTGCTGCGGGGCGGGAGGCGGTTACAAGTCGCAGTTCAACGAGTTCGCCGTCAACATCGCCGCCAAGAGGGTCAAGGAGGCCATTGACACGGGAGCCGAGCGCATAATCACCACCTGCCCGTTCTGCGTGCTGAACCTGCAGCAGGGCGCGAAGCAACTTGGCTCCGATATCAAGGTGATGGACCTATCAGAGCTGCTGGCCGAAGCGACGGCTTAATGGGGCGACAGCCCTCCTTCCATTCTTCTATTCGTATTATGGAAGGGCCGCGGTCATTTGACCTTGACCTTCAGCACCTCCGTCTTGATCGGAGGGACGCCCTCCTCCCAGGACCGGCGGTAGACCAGCTTCAATGTTGCCCGGCCCTTCCTCATCGCCTTGAAGCCGAACCTGAAGGTGCCCCCGGACCCGATCCTGCCGGAGGTGGATGGCTGATAGGTCGGCCCCTCGGTCCAGTCCAGGACCTCTGGGCTGAGCGAAGCCACCTGCCATTGGTAGCCCGTGGTGGGATTGCCCTCCAGGGTTACCGTCAGGCTATCCCCAACCCTCAACTGTATCTTTTCCTCGGGCTTCGACCCGTCGAGTTGGACCTCCATGCCTCCTTTCTCCTTTACGATCTATTGGCTCTCTGGCCTCTTCTAGGCATCGCCGAGCCGTCGCTCTCATTCCCAGACATAGAATGATGACCTTCGCGCTCCATCTCGATAGATTCAAGTACCGCCAACGTCTGGATTCTGGGGCCCATGGTATTCGAGCTGCTCGACCCCAAGATCCAGAAGGTGCTCAGGGAGAAGGACATCCGTGAGCCGACCGGCCCGCAGCGGCAGGCCATCCCCCACATCCTCAAGGGGGAGCACGTTCTTCTCGTGGCCCCGACTGGGATAGGCAAGACCGAGGCGGCCATGCTTCCCATCCTTCATATGCTTCTAAGGTCGGGGGGCAAGGGCATAAAATGTATCTACGTCACCCCGCTCAGGGCGCTGAACCGGGACCTGCTCCGGCGTCTGGAAGAGTTCGGGAAGGCGCTCGGGCTGGAGGTGGCGGTACGGCACGGGGACACGCCCCAATCGGAGAGGAACAGGCAATCGCGCAAGGCACCGGACGTACTCATCACCACCCCGGAGACGCTGCAGATCATGTTCTCCGGTAAGAGGCTGAGGGAGCACTTGGCAAACGTGCGCTTCTTCGTCGTCGATGAGATCCATGAGCTGGCCGAGGACGAGCGCGGAGCGCAGCTGGCCGTGGCCATGGAGAGACTGATCAAGGAGGCGGGCGAGTTCCAGAGGATCGGCCTGTCCGCCACCGTGGGCAGCGTCCAAGAGGTCGCCAACTACCTCGGCGGGGCGGAGCGGAAGGTCACCTCGATCCGCGCCCACGTGGCCAAGGACATGCGCGTGACGGTGCAGAGCCCAGGTGTGAGCGACGAGGACAAGGACCTGGCGGGGACGTTGCAGAGCGAGCCCCAGCTGGTGTCCTGCATGCGTCGCTGCCGCCAGATCATCGAGGCGCATCGCTCCACGCTGCTATTCGTCAACACCCGCGACACCGCGGAGGCGCTCGCTGCCAGGTATCACGTCTGGGATGATGGGTTCCCCGTGGGCGTGCATCATGGCTCTCTCTCTAAGGAGACGCGAATCGAAATGGAGGAGAGCTTCAAGAAGGAACGGCTGAAGGGGCTCATATGCACCTCGTCCCTCGAGCTGGGGATCGACATAGGTAGCGTCGACTTCGCCATCCAATACAACTCGCCCCGCCAGGTCGCCAGGCTCATCCAGAGGATGGGGCGGGCGGGGCACAGCGTCGGCGCCAAGTCCGAGGGGGCCATAGTGGCCTCCACGCCTGACGAGATCGCTGAGTCCCTGGTCATCACCCGCAAGTCCACCAAGGAGGAGCTGGAACCCCTCCGGATCAGGGAGAACCCCTTGACCGTCCTGGCGAACCAGATCGTGGCCATGGCCATGGTCGGGATGGTCGAGAAGGAGGAGGCCTACCACATTTTGACCCGCTCGTTCCCATTCCGCAACCTTACCAAAGAGACCTTCGAAGGCGTGCTCGAGCAGCTAGGGAGGATAGGCCTGGTATTCATCGGGGAAAATGACTACCGGCGCTCGAGCCGGGGTATGCGCTACTTCTACGACAACCTGTCCATGATCCCCGACGAGAGGAGCTTCAGGATCAGGGAGCTGTCCTCGCGCAAGATCGTAGGGCAGCTGGACGAGTCGTTCGTGGTCTCTTTCGCCGAGCCCTATGCCACCTTCATCACCCGCGGTAGGTCCTGGCGCATCGTCGAGATGAAGGAGGACGAGCTGCTGGTGGAGCAGGTGAAGGAGATCGGCTCCATCCCATCCTGGGTGGGGGAGGACATACCGGTGCCTTATGATGTGGGCACCGAGGTGGGGCGGCTGCGCCGCCTGCGTAACTTCGAGGACTATGCCGGGGACGAGGAGGCGGTGGGCAAGCTCCGACGCTACTTAGAGGAGCAGAGCAAGGAGGCTAAGGTCCCCACCGACCAGCTGCTGACATTGGAGATGGGGAGGAAGCTGGCCATACTCAATTGCTGCTTCGGTTCCAAGGTGAACGAGACGCTTTCCAAGCTCCTTTCGGTGCTGCTCTCGGCGCGGATCGGGGAGAGCATCGCGGTCCACACCGACCCTTACCGGATCGTTCTGGAGCTGCCCCGGGACATAAGGGCGGTCACCATCATCGACACCCTGAAATCGATAAGGTCGGAGAACGTGGAGGGCCTAGTCCGCCTGGTGATCAAGAACTCCTCCTTCCTCAGGTGGCGGTTCGTCCACGTGGCCAAGAAGTTCGGGGCGGTGGAGAAGGAAGCGGATTACCAGAGCATCAACTTCAACCGCCTCTTCGAGGCCTACGACGGCACGCCCATGTACGACGAGGCCGTGGCCCGCGTCCTCTGGGAGGACCTGGACCTGGAGGGAACGGCCAAGGTGGTGAGGCAGATCGAGACCGGCGAGCTGCAGGTCGACGTGACCCCGCTCACGCCCATTGGCCGGGCCGGGTTGGAGTACTCCAAGGAGCTTATCGCTCCCCAGAGGGCCGACCATTCCATCCTCATGGCGCTCAAGAACCGCCTGGAGGATGAGCAGATGTTCATGACCTGTATCAACTGCAAGGCGCAGTGGCGCCTGAAGGTGAGGGACGCCCCCCGCCATATTCATTGCGAGAGGTGCGGGGGCAAGATGGTCGCGGCGCTGCACTCCTACAACAAGGATGATGCCAGGCTGCTGTCGAACAAGGACCTCGGCGAGGAGGAGGAGGCCGAGGTGAGGCGGATGTACAAGAACGCCAGCCTGGTCAACAAGAACGGGAAGAAGGCCCTGCTCTGCCTGGCTGGCCGGGGCGTGGGGCCGGACACCGCCGCCCGCGTGCTCGCTGGTTACCACGAGAACGAGGACGAGTTCCTCAGGGAGATACTAAGCGCCGAGATAACCTATGCCAGGACGAAGAAGTTCTGGGATTGAGCAAGGTCTAAGGACCTTTTACGGGGTTGGTTAGTCTACCAACACCCTTGATGCTGATCTCGACTGTGTCCCCACCCTTTATCGCTCCTACGCCCTCGGGTGTGCCCGTGGCGATCACGTCCCCAGGCTCAAGGACCATGTACTTGGATATGTAGGCAATCAGCTCCTCGACGGGGAATATCATGTCCGCCGTCCTTCCGTCCTGTCTCAGCTCTCCGTTCAGCCTGGTCTGGACCGTGAGAGCGCGGAGGTCGGGGACCTCAACGATCGGTGTGGGCTCGGACATGGGAGCGAACGTATCCATGCCCTTGGCCAGGGACCAGGGTAGCCCGGCCTTGCGTGCCACAGATTGAACGTCACGCGCGGTCACGTCGTTAAAGACGGCGGCAGCCCCTACGTGTTTCAGTGCCTGCTTGGGCGTAACGTTCTTGGCGCGCCTGCCGACTATTACCGCCAGCTCCCCTTCGTAGTCGACGCGCCCCAGACCCGGTGGAATCAATATCTCCTCTCGGTCGGCGATCTGGGCGCTCGAGGGTTTCAGAAATATGACTGGTTCGCTAGGGACCTCGGACTTGAGCTCCTTGATATGGGCGCGGTAGTTCTGCCCGATGCAAACGATCTTGCCAGGTCGCATGTTACCACTTGAGGAGGTTTAATCCTCCTCCGGCTCATTTTCATTGTTCCCCACGGTCTCCAGCTTGACCATGACGCCCATGCCCTTCAGGGTTGCCACCACCATGTCCGCCAGCGATATGGCGTCCTCAAGGGTGGCCTGCTTGTCCCAGGTGTACACGGCATCATAGTTTCCCGTGGTCGGCTTGAAGCCCATGTTGTTCAAGGCGTCGAAGACCTTGGAGGGCTTGGCGCCCTCGGAGCTGAACATCACGGTGATGTAGGTCAACATCGAGAGGCAATCCTATCATTCGCATTAAAGGTTTCCCGATTGCATCTCGTCGATGGACGAAGGTCTGGCCGCTACGAGAATCGTATCATTTCCTGATGAAGTCTCGGGCGATGATGTATATCTCCGAGCTGCTGGCGCGGGAGGCGTCCGGACCGTAGAGTTTGACCTCTTTGAAGCTCGACTTGACCCGCTTCAAGAACTCCTGCATCATGTCGCCTTCGAAGATCTTCAACACCATGGCGCCTCCTGGCCTGAGCACCTTCTCCGCGAACTCCAGGGCGTGCTCGCAAAGGTCGACGGAACGGGCGTGGTCCATGGAATAGCTCCCAGAGATGTTCGGGCTCATGTCGGAGAGGACGACGTCCGCCTTGCCTCCAAGCGCCTCCAGCATGTCGAGGACCGTTTCCTCCTTGCGCATATCACCCTGCACCGTCTCCACGCCCTCGATGGGCTCGATCGGTTGCAGGTCCACGCCGACGACCTTTCCTTTCGGCTCCACGCGTTCCGCGGCCACTTGCAGCCATCCGCCCGGGGCAGCGCCTAGGTCGGCGACGACCGCTCCACGCTTCAGGAGCTTGAACTTGTCGTCGATCTGGATCAGCTTGAATGAGGCTCGGCTCCTATAGTCCATCCTCTTGGCCGCCTTGGAATAGGGGTCGTTCCGCCTTTCCGTCATCCAGCGCTTCGACACATGTCGACGACTCCTCCGATGACAATAAAGCTTTGCCCTGCAATTTGAACGGATTCAAATAGGACGAGGGGGATGAAAACCTCCGGAGGCGGCATCAATGGCCAAATGCGTGCAGAAGCCGAGCACGAAGGCGAGCAGACTCGAGCGCCTGTCCGAGGAGGAGTTCGACAAATGGATCCTTTCCAAGATGGACGTCTGCCAATGCCTGGACTGCAGTACCCACAACAAATGTGCCAAGAACAGCGGCGAGAGGTTGTATTGCGTGGTCATGAGGAGCCCTTTCTGCATCGATTCCAAGAAAGGATGCCTTTGCAAGGACTGCCCGGTCTCCCTTGAGTTCGGTTTCAAGAAGGACTATCACTGCCTGGTAGGCGCGGAGATCGTCAGGAAGGCCTGAGGGCAAGGTTTTTTCAAATTGGGAGGTCTACCAGGTACCATGCCTCAGCGAAAGACCCCCATGACCTATGCAAAGGCCGGTGTGGACATAGACGCCAAGTCGGCGGCCATCGCCTCCCTGGTGAAGCAGCTGAGGTACAGGCGCTCCGGTCGCGGGAGGATGATGGATATCAAGGGCCAGTTCACATCCCTCATCGACTTCGGCGACGTGGCCTTGACCCTGTGCACCGATGGGGTGGGGACCAAGCTGCTTATCGCCGAGGCCATGAACAAGTGGGACACGGTGGGCATAGACTGCATGGCCATGAACGTGAACGACACCATTTGCGTCGGGGCCGAGCCGATCGCCTTCGTGGACTACATCGCCCTGGACAGACCCAACCCCGAGGTCACCGAGGCCATCGGGATGGGCCTCCAGGCCGGGGCGAAGATGTCGGACTGCGAGATCGTCGGGGGGGAGATCGCCGTGCTCCCCGAGATGGTGAAGGGGGTCGACCTATCGGGAAGCTGCCTAGGCTTCGTGGACAAGGACCGCATCGTCACCGGGGCGGACATCGAGATTGGTGATGTGATCATCGGGCTGCCCTCATCAGGGGTGCATTCCAACGGCATGACCCTGGCAAGGAGGGTGCTGGAGAGGAACGGCATCCCCTTGGACCAGAAGATACCTGGATTGAGGGGGAGCGTGGGAGAGGAGCTTCTCACCCCCACCTCCATCTACGTCCGCCAGGTGCTCAAGCTGCTGGAAGGCACCCAGGTCAGCGGGATGGTGGACGTAACCGGCGGAGGGCTGCGCAACTTCGTGCGCTTGAAGAGGGATGTGCGTTTCGATGTATCGCGGCCTCTGACCCCCCAACCGATCTTCAAGGTCCTCCAGGGGCTGGGCGGTATCGAGGACAGGGAGATGTACCAGACCTTCAACATGGGCATGGGCTTCGCGGTCATTCTCCGAGAGGACGACGCGAAGGAAGCTACAAGGGTCCTCGCGAAGGGGGCTAGGGTCGTTGGTTCCGTAGTGGAAGGGGAGGGCGTTGGCTCCTCGGGATTAGATCTTGATTATTCCTCTTATTGACGCCATCGATCGACGGAAATGCGGACGCTGAAGCCAGAATGATGGAAAAAATCGGGGGATGATGAGAAGAAGAATGAAATTCCCATTCACCGTCGAGAGAATCATTTCGCGAAGGTCTGGTCAGCCATTTTTACCTTGACGTCTGAGCGCGTGGGCAATGACGGCCGCCACGGCGCCGAGCGCAGTGCATGTCTCCAGGGAATGCCCACCGAAGGTGATGTCCATATGGTTCGGGGCCATCTCGCGAGCCTCCTTGGGCACGCCCTTGGGGCCGGTGCCGAATAGGAGACAGACGCTCCTACCCTCTTTCAGCATGAGGACGACCTCCTCGGCGCTCCTCTTCCTCTTCGCATCCGGGTCGCAGGTCGTTAGAACCGACTCGCCCAGCTGAGGAGGGAGCCCCTTGGTCATGTAGGGGAAGGTCTGGAAGCGCCCTTTGGACGCCAGTTCCCTGAGGTAGGAGCCGTCCTCGCCGATGCTGGTCGTCGTCGCCACCCAATCGGCGATCTCCTGGGGGGTGGGGAGGTCCTTGGGGAAGGGGAAGCCGAACGTCGCCAGGTTCATGTCGAAGGCCAAAGCCAGCGGGCCTGCTCTGGCCAGGACGCGCCGGTGCGCCTCCCTGAAGCTGTTGGGGTCATAGGAGTTCCATAGGGCGATGGTCGCCCTTCCCGTGCGACGTGTCATTGCACACCTTCGATAAATGAGGAGAAGAAGAGATTTGTAGGGTTTCGCGTTTTCAGATCTTGATCGGGACCTGCTTGACGCCCTTGAGCATGTCTCCGTCCCAGTCGTACTGCAGCCGCTTTCGGCCCTTCCACAGCTTCTTCTGCAGGACGTAGCCGACCATCAGGCTGAGGCCGATGGACGCTTCCACGTAGGCCACGGACTTGGTGGCGTCGCGGTTGATCTTGCCCCAGGATTGCGCCTCCTCGAAGGTGCAGCCGGAGAGGCCGCCCCACTGCGGCGCGTCCATGGTTATCTGGATGGCGTAGTGGTGCCCGCCCTTGTCGTAGCCCAGGGTCTCGCAGATCACCTCGGTCTGCTGGATGTAGTTCTTGGGTATGCCGCCCCCGATGTAGATCACCCCGGTCTTCTCGGAGTTGATCTTGAGCTGTGTCAGCTCCCAGTTGTCGCGGATGGGGTCGATGCGCATGAAGTCCTTCTTGGCCTTGCGCCTTTCCACGTATAGGCCAGTGAGGCCGATGCCGATGGAGGAATCGTTCAGCGCGGGAACGAAGATTGGCACGCCGTACTTGTACGCGTTACCGAGAATTGAGCCCTCGTCCTTGACACAGTGCTTGCCCAGGACCTGCATGAACTCGCGGCTGGAGTAGCCACGGGGCTCGAGCTCGCCGGCAATCTTGCCTATGACCGCGTCGGTCTCCCGGAACTTGTTCTCGTCCACCAAGGTATCGTAGATGCGGTCGATGAACAGGTCCCTCAGCGCCAGGTCGTCGGTGCGCGGGGAGCATTTCCAGTGATGGTAACCGCGCGCCTGGTAGAAGTCCTGGTAGGGGATGGCGCCGATGGTCACGATGGAGTCGACTATGCCATAGCGGACCATGTCGGCGATGACCTTCCTCAGGCCGGCCGCGACCAGCGGGCCCGCGAGCCCCAGTATGATGGTGGGGCGCGCCTCATCCTTCAGCGCCTTTTCGTAAGCGATGGCGCAGGTGGCCAATGCCCTGCTCTGCACCGAGCTGTCCTTGTATGCGTCGACCAGGTCGGAGACCGTCGAGATCTTGTCGAAGTCTATGGCCTTGACCTTCTCCTTCAGAACGTCGGATTTCTTGACCATGTTCTACCGCATTGAGGTAATGAAACCTAGTATTTCGATTTTGCCCCGTTTACGGCAGAATCCACCTATCCCAGGCTTATTTCTTCGTGGCGTCAGCGGTCTTGCGGGGCCGAGAGCAGATGGCGTAAAGGTCACCATCGAAAAAGACGTCTAGGTCGGGGTTCTCGGCCTGTATCTCCTGTATCTTGCGCAGGACCTCCCTTAGGGTCATGTCGCCATCCTTGCTAATCTTGACATGAACCTTGGTCTCCATAATCCAGCGCACTCCTCGGACGATTCTCAAGTAAGGAGGTATCCACGATATATAACCTTTTTTTGCGCTGGATTGGTACGGGCCTGGGCCGAGGCCTGGAATCGTCCCGCTCCCAATCTCACATTGTAGAAATAAGACCGAGCCAGATTCGGAATCAAGAATGCTATTCACAGCGAAATATTTTAATACGTTCATGGGGACTCGGATAGAACAGCTAGGCTAGACAAGGTCAGGGTGTTAGGGTTGGGAATCTCCAGAAAGGCAGCACATGCCAAGAAGGATGGGACAATGGCGGCCATAGCCGTCGAGAAGCCCGACCCAGCCTCCACCAATGATGATTTTGACAAGTCCAAGGAAGACGATCTCCGACGTTGGCTCACGGGCGAGGAGGACAATCTGCTCACCTGGCTCAACGAAGGAGACCGCGGAGAGACCGAGACCCTCACCCAGGTCGCACATGACTTGGGAGACGACGATGTTCGCGATAAGACCGAGAAAAGCGGCAAGGAGCTCGCCGAACTCAAGCTTGCAGTGATTGAATTGCTGCGCCGAGGGCAACCCGCGGATGCCGTCAAGGACGAAAGCGTTCCCGCCCTCTCAAGGAGACTGCGGGAGATATCAGAGCACGAATCCGGATCACGTTCAGAACTGGACCGTCTTCTACGCAACAACCAGGACCTCAAGAAGGAGTTCGACTCCGCCATGGCCGCCGTGCCCAAGGACCAACGAGCCCTAATAAAGAAGCAGATCGAGCTGGCGGAAAGGGAGGCAAGGCTCCAGGCCAAGGAGAGGGAGCGCGCGGAAATGGGGGCCAACGGCAACGGTGTCGGCGCCTCGTCCATGTCCGAGCTGGAGGAGCGCTTCCAGGCCGAGCTGCGCCAGAAGGAGCTCGAGTTCCAGGAGAAGGAGAAGGACTACCGGGCCAAGGTCGAGTACCTGGCCGAGGAGCTGAAGAGGAAAAGCCTAGAGGAGCAGCAGAAGGAGGACGAGCTCAAGCTCACCAGGATGACTGGGTCCCAGGCGAACGTGGAAATGGAGATGAAGCTGAAGGACGTCCAGCTCAAGGAGAAGCGCATGCTCCTCATGGAGGAGGAGATCGCCAGGCTGAAGATAGACGTGCGCGAGCGCGACGACGAGTTGCGCAAGATCAAGGAGGTCGTGGGCTACAAGGAGCAGGAGCTCCTCCGAAGGGAGGAGGACCTAGACTACCGCGACAAGCTCATGGCCAGCGAGCGACGGAAGCTGGACGAGGCCAAGCGCGAGGTCACCAACGTTGAAGAGGTGGAGCTGAAGAAGCGCTTGGAAGAGCTGAAATCGGAGGTGCAGCGGAAGGAGGAGGAACTGATAGCCAAGGAGAAGTTCCTCAACGCCAAGAGCGAAGAGCTCCGACTGCGCGAGTCCGGGGTCATCGATGACGAGATCAAGCGCCGCGAGGAGGAGCGGGCCATCGAGTTCAACGTGGCCAAGGTCAAGACCGGCAACTCGAGGCTGGACGATCTGCTGCTGGGCGGCATACCCTTCGGTTCGAACGTGCTCATACATGGTCCGCCATTCATCGGCAAGGAGATCATGATCGATCAGTTCGTGGCCGAGGGACTGAAGAAGGGGATCCCCTGCATTTGGGTCATCACCGACAAGACGCCTAAGGACATCCGGGAGGAGATGGCCCCGATACTCTCGGGCTACCCGGAATACGAGGGCAGAGGACTCGTCAAGTACGTTGATTCTTACTCAAGGAGCATGGGAGAGTCCGCCGACGACCCCAACGCCATCTACATCGAGGAGCCGACGGACCACGACGCCATAATGGCGGCGACGGACAAGCTGGCCAAGGAATTCAAGGAGAGCCACAGGTACTATCGCCTGGCTTTCCGCTCGGTCTCGACGCTGGTCGCCTACTCCGACCCCAACGTCGCCTTCCGCTTCCTGAGCCCGTTCTGCGGGCGGCGCAAGCGCGACGGCGCGGTGAGCATGTATGTCATAGAGAAGGGCATGCATGGCGAGCAGGAGATACAGATGCTAGGCTCAATCATGGACGGCATGGTCGACTTCAAACTGGACCAGCTAAAGAGCTATTTCTCCATCCAAGGCATATCCGACGTCCAATCGCGCTCCTACATCCGCTACACCGTGGGCAAGCATGGGCTCAGCATCGGATCGTTCTCGCTGGACCATATCAGGTGATCCAAGGCGACGTCAGAATCGCCCTTTCATGCGATTTACTCTGACCGATTATAGGTCAGGCGACCTCTGGCCCTCTGTAGTCCCCCGGCTTCTTGGGAGCGGGCGCTTGCTGGATGTTGATGTGCGGCATCGGGACAGGGGGCGGGAGCCTGATGTCCCTGGCGACCAGCAAGGCGGTGGGAATGCAGTTGGGGACGACGGTGTTGTGGACCAGGTTGGCCCACTCTGGAGGCATGGAGTTCTTCTTGGTCCATTCGTCGATGAGCGCGTCCACGTCTCCTGCCACCACCACTTGGCCCTCGATCTTGATGTAGCCCATGCCCACGTAGTTGGTGGTGAAGCGGTAGTCGATCACCGCGGTGGATTCGGCCCCCTTCACGATCTGGGTGACGGTGCTGTTGTGGTCCACCCTCACGTTATTTACCTTCTCCCCTGCCTTGGAGAACCTCTTCGCTTCGATGAAAGCTAACTCGAAACTTTTGACTAACATCTTCCCGCCTGCTACCGCATCATAGGGGCGGGTAATAGAAGTTTGCCGAGCATGGTCTTAGAAATGGAGTGCCGCAGGCCGGACTTGAACCAGCGACTTCAAGATCTTCAGTCTTGCACTCTCCCAACTGAGTTACTGCGGCGGGCTTGACCGAAAAAGGGGAGGGCCGTTATAAATGTTCCCCACGCGGCGGCCGGGAGCGAAAGCCCTCGAAAAAGAGGCTTTGAGCGAGCTTTCTAGGACTAACCAGGAAGGCGTCCTCCAGATGATACTGGCAGCATTACGTTTATATATCTACGAAGTTCTCTTAATCACACCAGACTGGATGGGGGACTGGATTTCAAATGCTCGAGCGCCCCAAGCGAAGCGTGTGCAAAGTTACGCAAGTCCGCCGTTTCTTGAAGCGGGACCGCGATGAGAGAGGAGTAGCATCCACGGTCGGAACGATAATGGCACTTCTTGTCTTCCTGACATTCTTGACGCTGTTCACGAATTCCTACATCCCCGTGTGGATGGTGGACAATGAAAGGACCCACATGAATACGGTCATGAACCAGTTCGGGGAGATGAAGGGGAAGGTGGACATCCTCTCGATAAACGCCCGCATGACCGGCTCGACCGACATCAACATGTACCAGTCCATCGACCTGGGGGCGGACGGGATCCCTGTCTTCGCCTCTCCGACGGCGGGCATGATAAGTTACGCCCCTTACGGTGGCGGCAACAGCAGCGTCAGGGTGATATTCAATTACACATTGGGCTCGAGCACGAATGTCTACCACTTTGACCAAAACGGTGGGGGCATGGTCCAGTTCTATGCTCCTAACCGGTATTATGTGCAACAGTGGGTGACCTATGAGAATGGCGCCATCCTGGTACGCCAGACGGATGGGCAGACGATGAGGGCCTATCCAAGTATCGAGCTTAGCAAGCCCAACCCCTCCTCCCAGATCAACATGGCCTTCGAGCAGGTGGACTTCGTAGGACCGAACTCCAGCGCGGCAGGCACCTCGAACGCGGGATTGAACATCGACGTGATCTACCTCGACTCTGAGACATACACCAATGCCAACATAAGCGGGACGCTGAGCCCGATCGTCCTGGTCTTCAAGAGCCTCAATGGCCAGGCATGGTACAGCTACCTGTTCCAGTACCTACATTCCGCCAATAACAACCTGGTGAACAACACCGACTATGTCCTATCCCCATACTCCGCCAGCACCCAGACAGTGAAGCTCGTCATCAACAACGTCAGCTCCTTCGCCTTCAGCCGCGCCATAACCCAGATCAGCGTAGAGGTATCATGATGGAGGCGCTAGCATGAAGCGGATCAAGAAGGACACGGGGGCCGGGGCCTCTCAGACCGATACGATCGCGCCTGAGGTGGAGGACACCAAGTCCCACCGTATCCGCGACTCCTATGTCAAGTTCCTACGGAAGTTCTCCTCGAAAGGGAGCATAGTGCGGCTTCCAGCCGGCCAGATCCAGGAGAGGATCGAGTGGTCCAAGGGGAAGGGCTCGGGAATCACCGAGATCCCCAAGATCGAGAACCCGAACATCGAGATCGTAGACCTGTACCCCGTCTTCGAGCCCTACAGCTACATCCGCGTCACCTTCAACAGCGAGAACTCCGAGTACGTCCTGGAGACGCTGGAACCACGGCTGAACGAGGAGGAAGGAAAGCTCCTTCGCCTGGTCAAGGACACGCTGGAGCGGACTCTGGGCTATGAGTGGCAGAAGCTCACCACCTTCGACAAGGACCGTTACCTTCGCGAGGCGGTGGATTCCTTCTTCGAGACCCGCGGCATGCGGGTGGACCAGATATCCAAGAAGAAGATAGGCTACTTCATCATCCGCGATTTCGTCGGCTACGGGCCCATCGACCCGCTCATGCGCGATGAGAACGTGGAGGACGTGTCCTGCGATGGGGTCGACGTGCCTTTGTTCCTGTTCCATCGCAAATACGAGAGCATCAGGACCCAGCTGAGGTTCGAGGACGAGGAGTCGCTGAACTCGTTCGTGGTCGCCCTGGCGCAACGCTGCGGGAAACAGATATCGGTGTCCAGCCCCATCCTCGACGGCACCACCCCGGAAGGGCACCGCGTCCAGGCCACCTACTCGCGCGAGGTCACCACCCGGGGAGGCACGTTCACCATCCGCAGGTTCAAGGAGAAGCCCTTCACGCCTGTGGACCTGATCAAGTTCGGCACCGCCAGCCCCGAGATGGTCGCCTACCTTTGGATAGGCGTCGAGCACGGCGAGTCCGCCATCATCGCCGGAGGCACGGCCTCGGGCAAGACGGCCACGCTGAACTCCATCGCGCTCTTCATACCGCCCGGGGCGAAGATCGTCACCATGGAGGACACCCGCGAGATCAACCTTCCCCACGAGAACTGGATCCCGGGCACGACCCGGTCCGGGGTAGGGGAGAAGGAGGCGAGCGGCAAGTCCGCGGGCGAGATAGATATGTATGACCTTGTCCGGGCGGCGCTGAGGCAACGCCCCAACTACATCATCGTCGGCGAGGTCAGAGGCAAGGAGACCTACATCATGTTCCAGGCAATGGCCACCGGCCATACCACCTACTCGACCATGCACGCCGACTCGGTGAAGAGCATGGTGAACAGATTGGAGAACCCGCCCATCAACTGCCCCAGGATACTGCTCACCGCTCTGCGCAACGTCATGATCCAGACCCACGTCCGGGTCGGCACGGACCTGGTCAGGCGGATCAAGCAGGTCATCGAGATCGTGGGCTTCGAGCCGGAGACCAACGAGCTCATAACCAACACCGTCTACGAATGGGACCAGGCCACGGACAAGTTCCTCTACAAGGGGCACTCGTTCCTGTTCGACAAGATCATGGAGATGAAATCTCTCACCCACGAACAGATGATGACCGAGTTCGACCGAAGGGTGGACATCGTGCGCTACATGGTCTACAAGGACATAACCGATCACCGCAAGATCTGGTCGCTGATCAACAATTACTACAAGGAGCCGGACAAGACCGTGGAACGCGTCCGCAACGAAATGAGGGAAGGAGGTTTGGAAGTTGCCGCCTGAGGTCTCTGACATCTTCGCGAGGCTGGAGTCGTCCAAGAAGCAGTACATGAAGACCGGTGCCCAGGACGAAGCCTCCAGGATGGGGCCGCATCTGGTCCGATTGTCGGAGGGGGCGGTGCCGGAGTACGTCAAGCTCACCAAATACCAGCAGTTCTGCTGGCGAACCATGGGCAAGGCGGCGAAGGTCCGCTCCAAACCCAACCCCAAGCTGGAACTCTCCCTTCTCCAGGCCCACATGCGCATGCGGCCCGAGGAGTTCACCGCCTACGTTTGGATGACGACCGTCATCCTCGCCATCATCTCGGTCGCGATCGCCATCACCTTGGGCGCCACCCTGGTCGCGTTCCTGGGACTGGATGTCTCGCTCACGCTGCTGGTCACCATCCTGATCGCGGTAGTCCCGCCCATGATGGGATACGCCCTGCTGACCTCCCAACCGGGGAGCAAGGCCAAGGCCCGCGCCCGGGACATCGACAAGCGCATCGGCCCGGCCATGAGCTTCATCTCGGCCATGGCCTCGGCGGACGTCAACGTGGACGTCATCTTTAAGGAGCTCTCCCGCCAGGAAATCTATGGCGAGATAAAGAACGAGGCGGAGTGGATCACGCGCGACACCGAGCTGCTGGGGATCGATATACTTACCGCAGTGAGCAAGGCTGCGCAGCGCACCCCGTCCTCCAAGTTCCAAGAGTTCCTGCAGGGCGTGGTCACCACCTCCACCTCCGGCGGACAGCTCAAGCCGTATTTCCTGCAGAAGGCGGAGCAGTTCGAGAAGGAGGGAAAGCTGGACATGCGCCAGCAGCTGGAGAGCCTCGGCCTCTTGGCCGAGTCGTTCGTGACCGTCGTCGTCGC
Source organism: Methanomassiliicoccales archaeon (assembly GCA_028682915.1). Lineage (GTDB taxonomy): Archaea > Thermoplasmatota > Thermoplasmata > Methanomassiliicoccales > UBA472 > JAJRAN01. The sequence goes on from JAJRAN010000055.1 coordinate 55,283, forward strand.
CTTCCCCCTGTTCCTGATCGTCATCATGGCCATCATGGCCATCGTGCCAGGAGGGGGCGGTAGTGGGCAATTCACCGTTCTACTGCTCTGGATGGTGGTGCTGCTCATGGTGCCCATCGCCCAGTTCGGATTCATATTCATCATATGGAACTCCACCAAGGAGGCCGCAATGTAGGTGTTGCCATGGCAAAGAAAGAAGAAATACTGGACATAAAAGAGATAACAAAGAGGAAGCAGGATCACAGCAAGCTCCTCCTATACATCGGCATCACCGTGGCCGCCATCCTATTCGCCATAGGCGCCCTGGACGCCATCGGGGGCATCTCGACCGGTCTGCTGTGGATCGACTACGTCGCCTTGGGCCTGATGGCGATATGTGGACCCTACGGGTTCTACCAGACGCGCAAGTACAAGCGGATTAAGGAGATCGAGTCCCGCCTCCCCGACTTCCTGCGCGATGTGGCCGAGGCTGGCAGGTTCGGCATGACCTTGGCCGAGGCAGTGAAGGTCGCCTCCCGCGGCCGCTACGGCGGCCTCACCCCCGAGATCCGGCGCATGGCTGCGCAGATCGACTGGGGCGTACCAGCGGCAGAGGCCATGCGCCTCTTCGCCGAGAGGGTAGACACCCCGCTGACCAACAGGATGATGTCCATCATCATCAAGGCCAACGACGCGGGCGGGAACGTGGCGGACGTGCTCACCATGGTCGCGCACGATGCCAGGGAGGTGATGCTCTCCGAGGAGGAGCGCAAGATCTCCATGGCCACCTATACCGTGGTCATCTACGTGGCTTTCATGGTCTTCATCGCCACCATCTTCATCCTAAACTCGACCTTCCTTCCCAAGATGGAGGAGGCGGGCGCGTCGGTGGCCGAGGGCGCCGAGGCGGCGGGCATCGACACTAGTTCCATTGCCACCATCCAGGTCGACGTCATCCCCACGATCCAGCTGATATTCGTCGTATCCGTCGTGATCCACGCCTTCGGCGATGGTATCTTGGCGGGCGTGCTGCAAGACGGCAAGATAGCCAACGGCATGAGGCACAGCTTCATCATGCTCTTGATAGGCTTGATCGGAACGAGGTTGCTCTAGGGGTGACCAAAATGGCGACCACCAGCGAACCCGAACCCTCCCCGGAGCCCTTCCAGGAGGAGGCTAAGGGCGGAGGCTTGACCAGCAGCTACCTGAAGCTCCTGATGAAGATCAAGGCCAAGCCGATGAAAGTGCGGGTGCCCATGAGGTCGGACTCCGGGCAGGCCGCGATAATAACCGAGGTGCCACGGATAGACGATGCCACCATCGACGAGGTGGAGGTGACCAAGATAATTCCCCCCTACACCTTCGTCCGCATCAAGTACGACAACGCCGCCTCCGAGTACCTCTACGAGGTCATCGAGCCGCAGCTGACCGAGGATGAGAATACCCTACTTGACGTCCTGAAGCGCGCTCTGATCCTGACGCTCAACCTCGCCGACGTGGAGAACCAGAAGGAGAAGGAGGCGGTCCTTCGCTCCGGGACGGATACGCTGATGAAGCAGATGAACGTCAGCCTGAACCCGGTATCCAAAGAGAGGATCTCGTATTTCCTAAGGCGCGACTTCATCGGCTACGGGGTCATCGACGTGATGATGACGGACCCCAACGTCGAGGACTGCTCCTGCGACGGGGTGGGAATACCCCTGTTCATTTTCCATCGCAAGTACGGTTCCATCCGCTCCAACGTCAAGTTCGATAAGGAGATGGAACTGGATTCCTTCGTGGTCTGGCTGGCCCAGAAGTGCGGGAAGCACATCTCCGTGGCCGACCCCCTGCTGGACGCCACCATCCCGGACGGCTCCAGGCTCAACGCCACATTGGGCAAGCACGTGACCAAGAGGGGGTCGAGCTTCACCATACGCAGGTTCAAGGAGAACCCGTTCACGCCCGTCGACCTGCTCAAGTTCAAGACCATGAGCACCGACATGATGGCGTACCTGTGGACCGCCACGGAGTATGGGAGCTCCATGCTGGTTTGTGGAGGCACTGCCTCGGGCAAGACCACGACGTTGAACGCGGTCCTTCTGTTCATCCCTCCGCAGATGAAGATCGTCAGCATCGAGGACACCAGGGAGCTGAACCTCCCGCACGAGAATTGGATCCCTTCACTCACCCGCGAGGGCTTCGGAGGCAAGAAGGCTTCTTCCTCGGGCAGCATCGACATGTTCGAGCTGCTGACCACCGCCCTGCGCCAAAGGCCCCAATACCTGATGGTCGGGGAGGTCCGTGGCAAGGAGGCGTACGTCGTCTTCCAGGCCATGGCCACCGGCAAGACCGCCTACTCGACGTTCCACGCCGAGGACGTTCAGGCGATGGTCCACAGGATGGAGAACGACCCCATCAACTTACCACGCGCGTTGATGACCGCCCTGGACATAGTGCTCCTCCAGGCCCAGGTGAAGGTCGGGACCAAGATGACCCGAAGGGTCAAGTCCCTCACCGAGATCGTGGGCATGGACCCTGAGACCGGGGAGCTCATCACCAACTCCGTCTACACCTGGAACCCGGCGGATGACACCTTCAACTACTCTGGCCACTCCTACGTCTACGAGAAGGTCCGCACCATCCGCAACTGGTCCCCCAGGGAGATGGAGAGGGAGGTCAAGCGCCGGGTGGACATCCTGGACTTCATGAAGAAGTCGGGGTTCGACAACTACCGCCAGGTCGCCAGGGTCATCTCCGCCTACTACAAGGACCCGGAGAAGGTGGGAAAGGAGATCAAGGAGAAGCTCCAGGCCATGGGCTGAGCGCGTTCGGACATCCCTCCGCAGCCTTTATCTCCGGCCACCGGTCTAGCTGACCCGGGAGATATTCATGGGCATTGAGTCCTCTGACACGGCGGTGCGGATCTACGAGCTTCTGCGCCAGGTGCCTGCGGGAAAGGTGACGACCTATGGCGCCTTGGCCAAGGCGGCCGGGATACCTAAGGCCTCGCGCTTGGTCGGTGCGATAATGAGGGGGAACCCCTACGCCCCGCGCGTCCCTTGTCATCGGGTGGTCAAGTCCGACGGCGCGATCGGAGGCTATTCCGGCTCTGCGGACGAGAACATCAGGAAGAAGGTCGCCATGCTGGAGTCGGAGGGGGTCCGGGTGAGGGACGGCAAGGTGGTCGACTTCGGGAAGGTCTTCTTCGACGACTTCGCCAGCGAATGACTCGGAAAGGTGCGATCGAGGCATATATTGACACGTTCATCCAGGGTTTTACATCGCAATATGCCTCGGCGGAGGTAGCTGGGGCCGATCCGGGAGCGATAAATAAAAAGTAAGGATTGTAAAGGGTTTCGATAGGGTTTGATGGCCTACTGGTTCTTCGGCTCCTCGGGCGCCGGCTCCGACGGCTGCTCGCCGCCCTCCTCCTTCTTGGAGACGGCCTTCTTATCCGCGGGCCTCTTGACTATGCGCCTGGTGGGCTTGGACGGCTCGGCGGCCGTGGCGCCCGCCTCGGGCATCATGGTCTTGTCGAAGACCGTGCCGCACTTTCCGCAGATGTTGGCGCCTCTCGGGTTGGGGGTCCCGCAGACCGGGCAGGGGAACGCCGAACCGGCGGCCTTCCTCTTGTCCTCCTCCTGGGAGAGCCACTTCTCGAAGCTTATGTAGGAGGGCTGCTTCTTCCACCACTCCTGGAACTTGGCCTCGCTGTACTTCTTGCCCAACGCCTGCTTGGCCTGTTCGCGGTAGGGGTTGGCGTAGGCCTCGTACTGCTCCCTCATCTTGCGGATGTACTCGCTCTCCTCCTCTGCCAAGGGCTCGGTCACGAACTTCGCGCCGCACTCCGGGCATTCCGAGGAGGACGCTGGTATCCAAGCGCCGCATTGACTGCATTTCGCGGTCCCGGTCTCGAATTCCACGCCGCACTTGGGGCACTTCTTCGAGCTCTCCGGTATCAGCGCGCCGCATTCGCCGCACTCCACCAACCTGCCTAGCTGGTACTTGTACAGGTAGAAGGAGAAGGCTATGATCACCAATAGCACCACCACGATGATCAGTATCCACACCCAGATCGGGATCTCGGTCTCGGTCGTCAAGGCCCTGACCTCGAACGGGGTGGAGTATTGAGTGACCACGCGGTCCCCAGGCATTACCTGGACCTCCATGGCATAGTAGTTGGGCGAGGCATTCGAGGGTATCAGCCTGCTGGCCGAGTATTCGCCGTTGGAGTTGGTGTAAACGGTTACGTTGTCGCCTATCTGTGCGTTGGTCTGGGCGACGACCAGGGTGACCACGACCTTGACATTCACCAGCGGGTCGTTGGTGAGGGCGTTGGTGACCCTTCCGTACACGTACACCTCCATGTCCGGGTTGTACCATGACCTGTCAGTGCTGATGGTCGTGGCCGGCTGTGGCGGGTTGACTACGAAGTCGCGGGAGAGGGCGTTGTTGTTTTCGTTGGTCTCCTCTATCGCGAACACCGAGTCGAGGGTGCATCTCAAGGTGTAGTTGCCGTTGGTGACGTTCACGACCCAAGGCATCTCCACCACGATGGTCTGGTTGGCATCGAGGTCGCGGGACACCGTGCCGATGTTAATCACGAAGCTGTCTGTATCGATAGCGTCGAACCTTATCTTCACGCTCATGGCAGGGGTGTAGCCATCGTTTATCACGCTGACCCTGAGCACCAGGCTCTCACCGACCACGGCCTCGCTGACGTCGAGGCTGCCGGAGGTGACGTTCATGCCCCCGACGAACATCAGGTCGGGCCGGTTGTCGACCACGTCCGTCGTCTGGACCAGGCGATTGTTGTTGTAGTTGGTCTCGACTATGGTGCGGGCCGGGTTGACGTCTATGGTGATGGTCCTGGTCTGGATCTTGCCCCCTGCTGCCGGTAGGACGTTCCAGGTGCCATAGGCCACCACGGTCTGACCTGCGGCGATGCTCGCTATCATCTGGGTATCGAACAGGTTGCCGGTTCCGACCGCGCCCTCCCAGAAGTTCACGACCACGTTGGCAGCGCCGGTCTGGCCGATATTGGTTATGGCGGCGTTGACGGAAACCTGGTCATTGATGTATATGGCTGTGGACGGTGTGAAGGTCACGCCGGACGGTGTCAGGTCTGCGTAGTTGAGCACGGTCACCGGCAGAGTGACGTTGTTGTTGCTTGTCGTGTGCTCTGATATCGGGGGGACCCCGACGTTCACCTTTATCAGCAGGTTGTGGTTGCCGGGTATGTTAGGCACCCATGTGAGGCTAGCGGTCCCGGTCCCACCAAGCGCTGGGATGGTTGAGATTATCCTGTACCCGAGCAGCACCTGGGACCCGCTGGGCTTGATGTCCACGAAGGAGACGTTGACGTTGTTGGCGGCGATGTCCCCGCTGTTGTGCACGATCAAGGTCACCGACGCGGTGCTGTTGGTCGTCGGGGTTGTTGGGACCACCGTGACGTCAGAGGTGGACACATAGAGCTCGGCGATGCCCCGGACGGTGATCAGCGTCCAATTGGTGTTATCGTTCTCATTCAGCTCCTTGATAGCGTTCTCCGGGTCAACGATCACGGATATGTTGTGTTGCCCCAACGGATAGGATGCTTGCCAAACGGCCTTCACGGTCGCCGTCGCCCCTGGTGCGATCTTTTCCACCATGACGTCGGCAATGGTCGTGCTTCCATCCTTGAACCTCACCAGGACGCTGTTGGCATCCACGACACCGCTGTTCCTCACGTAGGTGGTCAGGGTGACGTTATCCTCCCTGTATGGATTGCTGTTCGACGCATACAATGGCGGATCGAGGTCAGGCAGCGCTCCTGGTATGCTTAGGGTGCGCGAGGCGATCTCATCGATCAATGGCTCGCTGTAAGCCGGCAAAGATACCGACATAGGCGAGATGGTCTGATAGGCCACGCCTCCGTACCAATAGCTGGCGTTGATGCGGTAATTGCCTAGGAAGTTGTTGTTGCTAGCATCGATCCTATCGCAGAGCGCTGCGAACAACGCCTTTCCGTTGGCGCCAGTCTTCATCGTGCCGAAGAGAGTCCCATTCAGATAGTATCTCATTTGGACGACGGTGTTCGGGATCGGGTATCTGTTGCCGTCCTGTACCAGCACCTCGACCCAGCAGAAGTTGTATACAACCGCTCCTTCAATCGGGCGGAGCGCTGGTATTGTGACTCCGTAGAGGTAGGCACGTGCGCTGCCTCCGAATGAACTCCAAGCGGTCTGGAATGTGGTGTTGTAGGCCTTCAGGGTCGCAAGGGACCCGCTTGGAGCGACGATGTCCGAGCCGATGGTGGAATTCTTAAGGACCAACGCGGAACTGTCCGCGAGGCTGATCCTGACGGCCGAGTAGATGGTGGAAGAGTCGACGGTTATCTTGGCGCTTCCAGAGGCGTAGATCCAGATAGCCCTAGTCGAGCTTAGCGTTGCCGCCGACATATCCAACGCGCCGTTGTCCTGGACGAATATCTGGAACTCGTAGTCGTAGGCCTGGTTGATCGTCAGCCCCGCGTCTTGCAACTTCAGGGTGCCGCTATCGGTTATGATTATGCGGCCGCGATGGGTGAAGGACGTTCCTTCGAGCGTCACCACGTTCGTTCCGTCGATGATCAGGTCCCAGCCACTGAGGGGCACGACCCCGTTCAAAGCTATCGTGATCTGGGGATCGTTGATCGTCAGTGGGTTTGAATAAGGCTGCAATGAGACTGGGGTGTTGTCCGCGTAGTAGTTCGTGCCAATGAACGAATAGGTGCAGTTCAGTAGATATGTTCCATAGTAGACCGAGCCGCCTGCGCTGATGATGTCGCACAGAGCATCGAAGCTAACCTTACCAGAGATGTCGGAGGTCGCTGTCCTGACTACCGTACCGTTCACGTACCACCTGAGCTGGACCGATGCACCAGCGATGACGTTGTTGGCATCGTCGGTAACGGTCACATCGATGGTCCGGTAATGATAGATCCTAGCGGTCTCTTTCGCGCTCATCGAAGGGATGGAGACGCTGTACATCATTGCCCTGGCATTTCCTCCGAATGACGAAAGGGCCTTGCTGAAGCTAGAGTCCCTCGCGGTCAGAGACGCGGAGGAACTGGTCGGCGCCACGATTTCGGCTCCAATCGACGAGGTATCGATGCTCAAGGAGCTAGTACCGTCCAATTTGATGTTGACCTGCTCGGATAGCACTGAGTCGTTCACCCATACCTTTGCACCTTCGTTGAGGTACATCCAGACGGAATTGCTTGAGGTCAGCGTGGCATCCTCGAGGATTATCCTGCCATTATCCATCACGTAGACCTGGAATTGGTTGTCGTAGTCTTGGTCGATGGTGAATATGGCGTTCTCGATCTTCAGCGTACCTTGGTCCATTACGATTATTCGTCCGCGATGGTTGAAGTTGGTCCCGCTGTAGACCAAAACGTTGTTGTCGTCGACCACCAGATCGGTGCTTTGAATCGCCAGGTCAACGACAATCGACCTGCTTGCCAGGTTGTTGCTGTACGAATATTCTTGCGGGCTCCTCTCCTTGTTCACATAGACGTAGATGTTGTAGGTCCCGATGTCGGTCGGCGTCCATACGAACGTGGTGGTATTGGCCGTCGCTTGAGCGATGTTCATCATCGTGGAGCCTATTAACTGCCCACTTGTCGTCGGGTCCCCGATGTAGAAGGAGACGGTGACATTCACCGCATCGGCCCTCCCAAGGATGTTCGAGACCACGACGGTGGTCGTTACTGGAGACCCAGAGTAGGCGGGCTGTGGCACGAAGCTGATGTCGCCGGTGACCACCGAGAGCTCTGGTAGGTTGGCAAGAACATTGACCTGTAGAGACCTGTCGTTGTTGTTCTCGTTGCCCTCCTGTATGGCATTCTTGGGGTCCGCCTTGGCGGCAAATGTATGCAATCCGGCCGGGGTCGCCGTCCAAGTGAATTGCACCTCGACGGTCGAGCCAGGCCCAACGAATGCGACTGTCTGCTCAGAGGTCCAGCCGCTCATTGAGTCGGTCACGTTGATCACGACGTTCGTGGCCCCGGTCAGAGCCTGGTTGCGAACGAAGACCGATATGACGGCTGAATCCCCGACATAGATTATTGCTGGGTTTACAGACATCGAGCTTATCAGAAGATCTGGCTTGTCCAGATAGAGCCCGGGCATGCTGAAATTGACCAGTTGGGTTTGGTTTTCCTGAGAGATGTCAGGATAGACATCGAAGGCGACAGTGCCTGTTCCAGTGAACAGGATATTGCTCACATTCGTGTACTCATAACTAAGAGAGTAACCCAAGAGCGCCTGCATGTTCGGCTGCTGGCTGGTGGAGTTCAGGAGCTCGGAGAGAAGGGGCAGCCTCACAGAGCCGGAGTCGTTGGTCATCATGTAGTCTGCCGAGCTCTTTCCGAGATAGCTGAGCACATCGCTTGGCGGAACCGCTTGAATTCCAGTTGAGGTGTAATAATAGGCGGCAGCTCCACCTGCCAATAGGCTCGCGTTTACGTATGCGCCGCCAACCGGTAGTCCCTGCTGGTCGACCGCACTCACATCAGCCCATCTATAAACGTAAACAGCCGGTCCAGTTTGAATAATAACTGAGATTTTATCGAACTGAACTGATTGTGTCCGTGGGTTCTGGAATTTAATCTTGAGACTGTTCAACGCGGTAATGTCTTTCACACCAGCGCTGTATAAATCAAAATTGAATGTGTCTGGGGTGGCACCATTATAATATGGCTGAATTGAAGTATTTTGCAGAGCACTCCATGAAGATCCCCATTGAACATATGGCCCCGCTACATACCCTAATGCAGTTCTGACAGACACACGAAGGGTCGCGCTTGTGATTGGTCCTGTCAGTTCTCCAACGTTGAAGTTCTCAATAGCCAACACTTGGTTCAGGCCCACAGTATAATATGAACCATCTACAGATCTAAGACTGGAAATCGGGGCGCCAGTGGTATCGATTGCGTTCTTTGTGACTGGAACCACACTCTCCGAAATACCGCTGATGAAATAGGCGGGGACCCTGTCTACCGCCGCGGTTTCCTCTGCGGTGTCGGCGTATACGCCATATAGATATGCTTTGGCGGCGTCGATCACATTCAATTGGTTATGAATTGTCGCATCAGCACTGAAATCTACGCCCAGATAGGTGTCGATCGCAGTAAGCGATGATGTGCCTCCAAAGGTGATGTTGCGATAGGTCTTGTT
>JAJRAN010000066.1 GCA_028682915.1 Methanomassiliicoccales archaeon
GGATAGAGCAGCGTCACCAATAGAATGGGGATGGCGATGCTGAATACGCAATGGAAGATGGTCAGCTCGACGCTCCATATCCAGTTCACGCCGGCCCAGCGACCGTAGGACCCGAGCGGCCCGATGTCTACCCAGCCAGGGTCGAAGAAGGACTTGACCTCCAGTCCCTCCTCGATTATTCCGTACGCCGCACCCATGACCAGTATGGACGCCCAGCCCTTGTCCCAACGCACCGCGAGCTCCCTGACGATGAGAGCGCCGCTCCCGTACAGACCGACAATGAAGAGCCATCCGAAGCTGAAGAATTCGATGGGAGGGGAAGACCCGGAGAGGAGCTCGCCAATGATGGGGGACAGGAGGAACAGAGCCAGAGCCGGCTCCAAGGGCCGCTTCGAACCCGCGCTCATCGGAGGTTCGAGGTCATGGCCACCTTATAAACCAGTAGGGAAGAGTCCTGCTGTCGAGCGCAAGCTGGCCCTAACTTTTATGCCATTAGTTGATCCTCTATCTTAGCGGCTACCTCCTCTGACTCGCGGCCCACCGGCACAATCTCGATCTCCTTGGCCTCCTTGACCCCTAGGCCGAGCTCCACCGCCCTCCTTATCTGGTCCTGCAGGAACACCGGTCGCCTCTCGATCTCCGGCGTGGTCCCGTGCATCTTGAGGGCTGCCACGCCTACCGCGTCCAAAGCCACGCGGTCCTTGGAAGCGAAGGTGAGGTTCGCCCGCCATGACGCCCCCCTCATCGGGCCGCCATTGAAGAAAGCTTCCACCCCATCCATTATCACGAGGTCTGGCTCATAGGCGTAGTTCATCTCGGCTATCATCTCCCTTTGATGCGCCGAGGAGTGCAATTCATCCATGTTTCGCCGATGCACCATGCCCGTGGACAATTTCAGGGACATGGTGAAGTGCCCGCCGTACTGGTGCGTCTTCAGGCAGCACAGGCAGATGACCCGGTCCGCCTGGATAACAGGCCTCGCGAAGAAGAAGCCCTCCCGCCAATGCGAACCGGGGGGCTCCACCTCCCTATACATATCATCCGGCATCTCATCGAAGATAAGACAGGAGAAGCCTTCCTCCTGGCCCAGGTCGAAGATGCCTTTGTCCATGAAGACCTGCCTGGTGTTCATGGGACCACTGCGATCGGCGACGACCAGGTTCGATGGCTTCCCTTGCTTGACCATGCTCACGACCGAGCTCAGCGTATCCAAATGCGTCGAGCCTGGAGCAGGGTCGCTGGTGTTGAAGTTGGGCTTGATGAGGACGTCCTTTCCTTCGAGATAGGGCATGCCGATGGCATCCGCCACCTTCCTGGTGGCGCGAGAGCGATCGGTATCCAGGGCGATGGCGACCTTGGCACTTGGCATGATATCAGCTCAAGATACGTGAAGGAGATAATTATCTTTACAGGTTCATACCATCCGATAGGGAATGGCAGTCTAGCGCCCGATGGCAGCTCATATCGCGATATGCTGCTTCATTCACCCTGAGAGAGGTCGATTGCTCCTGATTGAGGTCGACGAAGGTCAGTAATAGGCGCTAAACGGTTGCGGGTGAGGAGATAGGGATGAAGTATTCACAGGGAAAGATGGGTCGGGTATTCGTCGTGAGGCTCGAGGACGGAGAGGTCATCCACAAGGAGCTGGAGCAGTTCGCAGCCGACCGCCGGGTCGAGGCCGCCACGGTGATGATAGTGGGAGCCGCGGACAAGGGCAGCGTCTTGGTGGTCGGACCGAAGCGAGGAGCAGACATGCCCCCCATACCCATGGAGAAGAAGCTGGAGGAGGCTTGCGAGATAGAGGGCGTGGGCACAATCTTCCCCAACGAGGAGGGGAAGCCCATCCTCCATATGCACATCGCCTGTGGCAGGGAGGGCGCCACCGTCACCGGCTGCGTTCGTCGCGGGGTCAAGGTCTGGAAGGTGGCCGAGGTAATAATCGTCGAGATGCTGGGAGTCAACGGCCGGCGAGAGGTCGACCCCCGCACCGGGTTCGAGCTCTTGGTTCCCCGGAGGCCGACAATGACTGACCTGACCCGTCATCCTGGAGAGAGATGAGGATCTAGCAGGTGAATTACACCTGGGGGAAGCTGAGGACGAAGGCCGCGCCCTTGGGCTGGTTGTCCTCCACCGTCACCCTTCCCCGGTAGCGCTCCACCGCCTTGGTCACTAGGTACAGACCCAGCCCCGTCCCGGCGTTGGCACCGTAGCTGAATCCCTCCTCGAATAGGCGCGTCTTGACCTGGTCGGGGATGCCGATGCCGTTGTCGGCTACGCGGAGATAGCACCTCCCCTCCTCGGTCCAGATCCTGGCCTCGATGCGGTCCGCCTTTCCATGGATCATGGCGTTGCGGACGAGGTTGTCTATCGCCGAGGTCAGGGCGTCGTCGGCGTAGATCGATCCCTCCCCCTCCACCGAGAAGTCGATCATGTAGCCGCGGAGGACCTTCTCCACCACCTGGCGGAGGTCGAACAGCTTCAGCGCCCCGCCCGAGGCTGCCAGTGACTCGAGCTCCTTCATGCGCTTGATCATCTCCATCGCCCGGTTCACCGCCTTGGTGGCCGTCACGAGGAAGCGGTCCTGCTTGCTCTTCTGGAACATGTCGAGCGAGCCGGTCACCACCATCAGTTCGTTGAGGGTGTCGTGCCTGAGGATGCGATTGATGAGGCGGAGCAGATCGTTCAACTGGATGAGGCGGTCCTCCATGGCCTTGCGCTCGGTCACGTCCGAGGCCACCATGATTATGGAGGTGGCCTTCCCCGACTGGTCGAGGATCGGGGCGGTGGATATGCTGATGTAGCGGACGCTCCCTCCCTCCGAGCTGCGGACGATCTCCTCGTCGATGAGCGCCTCCCCGTTCAGGATGCCGCTCCGCAGGCTTCGCAGCGCCTCCGTCTCCTCCTCTGGCAAGAAAGGAAGGGGCTTGGCGGTATCGATGTTACTGAGCCCGAAGACCTTCTCCGCCGCCGGGTTCCAGGTGTTGATGACCCCGTTCGGGTCCAGGCTGACGATGGCCATCGGCGAGGTTTGGATGATGGCCCGGAGCTTGCTTCCAGTCTCCCAAAGCCTGGTCTCAGCCATCTGCCTGGCGGTGATGTCCCTCACGCTTCCGACCAAGGATGCGGGCTCCCCTCGCTCGTCCAGGAGCACCCTGCCAATGGCTTCCACCACCACATAGTCCTCCCCCCGCCTCAGGCGGAAGCGGACGGTGGTGTCGCGATCGGCGGTCGTGCCTTGGATGGTCTGCAGCAGCGATTCCAGATCCTCGGGGTGGACGTATTCCATCACGCTCTTGCCAATCAGCTCGTCCGGCTCCTTGCCCAGGAGGTTCTTGACCGCGGGCGAGACGTAGACCAGCTTCCCATCCTGGTCCAGTTTGACTATAACGTCCATGGCGCTGCCCATCAGCTCGCGCAGCAAGGCGTCGCTCTGGCTTTGCGCTTCCAGCAGGACCGAGCTGGTGGCGTCCACGGCCGAGACCGCCACACCTGAGACCCCTCCATCCCTCTCGGACAAAGGGATGGCGTCCAAGGACACGTACCGCCTCTTCCCCATCGGAGGCTCGATGATGTACCTCCTGCCCAGGACGGGCCTCCCAGAGCTCATCACCATCGAATAAGGAGATTCCATGTCAGCCAAGGGCTGACCTTCCGGAGTACGGAGGTGCCATTCGGGCGAATCGAAATTCAGCCTCAGGACATCCTCCCTGGTCATCCCGAGCATCTCTGCAATGGCCGGGTTGGCGAACGTCACCTTGCCCCCTTCGCCAAAGACGACCACCGCGGCTGGGCTGTCATCGACGAGACGGCGGAAGAGCCTAAGCTCATCGACGATGCTTTCCTCCAGGATCTCGCCATCCGCAGCGCTCTCTATCGAAAGACCGCTTACCTCATCCTCCTCGTCGATCAGCTCGATGGCTTCGGACAGGCTCTCGGCCAGTTCCTGGAGCAGGATGGTCTCGCTCTCCTCCATCGCCTCCATGTCGTCCGAGGCGATCACCATCACGGCTCGAAGGTCGCCACGCACCTTCAGCGGCAGGGCGACGATGGCCCGCTGCGGCCTATCTTCCATGAGGGCGGACCAGGGCTTACCCTTGTCGGGCTTCTGCACCACCATCTCGGCGGTTCCTCTTACCTGTGAGGACAGTTCCGCCAAGCTTGAATCGCTCAAAGGGAACCCTTCCCTATCGTCTCCGGCACCGGGTCTGGACGCCCTCGTCAGCTCCCGGATCCCCCCGGTCTCGGGCTCGATCCGCCCGATCCATGCTGCCAGATAGCCTCCGTGCTCCACCAGGGCCACGCAGATGCCATCGAGCAGCGCTATCTCGCTGCCGGATCGGAGAATCAGCTGGCTTGTGGCGCTGAGGACCTTGAGGGCCCGGTTGAGCCGTTCCTCCCGTCTCTGGGCGCGCCTCATCTCTGTGATGTCGTGGATGATCGCATAACCTAAAGGACGGCCTTTGACCCGGAGCATCCCTGAGTAGACCTCCACCTCCCTCACCTCGCCGTTGGCGAGCAGGTTCGGCATGACCATCTTGGCGCCCTTCTCCTCCTCCCTGTGGTCGATGCTGACCAGATGCTCCCGGTCCAGGCCGGGGTAGGTGTCCGAGATGTTCATCCGCAGCATCTCCTCCCGCGAATAGCCGTAGAATGCGGTGGCGGCCGTGTTCACGTCCGCGATCGCCCCGCTCCTCGGCTCGATGAGCACCATCGCCTCCACGTTGTCCTTAAAAAGCTTCTCGTAGATCTCCTCGGACTCCTTGAGCCGCTCCGCCGACTGCCTCTGCTCGATCGCGCGCCTGAGCATGTTCAGCAGCTCGGTGAACTGGGCCTTGGGGTCACCTCCCTTCTGCAGGTAGAAGTCCGCCCCGTTGTTCAGCGCCTCTATCGCCACGTCCTCCCTGCCCTTTCCGGTGAAGAGGATGAAGGGGATGTTCCGGCCTTGCATCCGAACCGTCTTCAAGAACTGGATCCCGTCGACCACTGGCATCTGAAAATCGCATATTATGGCGTCGAAGTGCCTGGTCTCGATCTGCACCAAGGCATCCATGGCCGAGCTGCTGGTCTCGACCTCCACGTCTCCCTCGTGCTCCAGGAACTCCTTGGCTATATCGAGGAGGAGGGGCTCATCATCAATGTAGAGGACCGTGATCATCGAAAGGCCTTGTCGCAAGCTGGACATATCCATGTGGTCCTCGATATTTTACTCTAACTGCACGGATGCTGCGAAGCGAAAACGAATATCAAGATCGATAACTCTCAATTCCTCGCGTTCTGATCGTCCAGAGCCTATATATCGACCAAGAGCATCATTCAAATGGTAAGGATGAAGACGTCCGTCCGCTTCGCTGGCATGGGGGGCCAGGGCATCATCTTCGCCGGGATTGTACTGGCCAGGGCCGCCTCCCTCTATGAGCGTCGGGAGGGAAGAGAGCTTTTCGCCATCCAGACCCAATCCTATGGCCCCGCGGCAAGGGGGGAGTCCTCTAAGAGCGACGTGGTCATCTCCGACAATCCGATCTTCTTTCCTTTCGTCGAGAGGCCGGACTTCCTGGTGGTCATCTCTCAGCCAGCCTATGAGAAGTTCATCGACGAGGTGACCCCGAGCACCATCGTCATATTGGATGAAGAAGGGGTGGAGGACAGGCCGGACCTGACCTATTTCGATATACCGGCCATCAGGCGAGCGAAGGAGATCGGCAGCCAGGGCGCAGCCAACATGGTCATGCTTGGAGCCCTCATCCAGATATCGGGGATCATCTCCATCGAGGCGGCGATCCGGGCGGTGTCGGACATGGGCCATGTCGGTGCATTGGAAGACAATGAGCGGGCACTTCGGGAGGGATTTCGGCAGGGCAAGGTATTCCAGGCTGAGGGCTGATGGCAACATCTAAATCCGTTCCGAAGAGTATTCTCGTCATCCAGGGAGGGTTTCAGAATGGAAGGGCCGCCGAACGCATTGTCTGAGGCCAAAGCCAAGGATCTGCTGAGGAAGCGAGGCATACTTACAACCAGGTACGTACTTCCACGACGTGACCAGCTAGGCTCGTTACCCCTGGAGTACCCTCTCGCCGTCAAGGTCAGCTCCTCCAAGGTCCTGCACAAGACGGAGGTGGGCGGTGTCTTTCTCGATGTCAGCACGCCCGAGGAGCTGGTGATGCGCTATGACCAGATCCGGGCTAAGTTCCCTGACGCAGAAGTCCTTGTGGAATCGATGGAGCCGAAGGGACCCGAGGTGATCATCGGCCTATTGCGCGACAAGGACTTCGGCCTCTGCGTGATGTTCGGGATGGGAGGGGTCATGGCGGAATTGTACAAGGACGTGTCATTCCGCAAGCTACCCATATCGAGGAAGGACGCGGAGGAGATGCTGGAAGAGAGCAAGGCCTCCGCGTTCTTTGAAGGCTTCCGCGGGTTCGTTGCCGATCGCGAGGCGACGCTCGACCTTTTACAGGAGGTGTCGAGGATGGGGACGGACATGAAGGGCTTGGAGCAATTGGACCTGAACCCGGTCATCCTCAGGGAGAAGGGATACGTGGTGGTCGACGCGAAGATTGTCCTGGAAGGGGCGTGAGCGCATGGCTATTAACAGATCGAGGAGGGAGGAACTCGCTGCCAAGTACTTCAACTGCAGCCCCAGGGAAAGGGCCGTTTTCGAGGCTGGCATCAAGCTGGGCACGATCTATCACCAATTCGTTGGCACCCCGGTGTGCGCGGCCAACGCCGACATCCTGGAGAGGGCGATGGAGGACGGGGTCAAGGTCCAGCCGTTCGTCAAGGACGTCAGGGTGAGGATCGACCGGTCGGCACTGCGAAAGAAGAGGGACGAGTTCGATTACCAGACATTGACCGGGAACATGTTGGACGTAACCTTGGTCATCCAGGTGGAGAAGGTGCGGGCAGTGGCCGAGATGAGGTACGTGAGCGAGCTTCGCTACCCGCTGATGTATGTCAAGGAGATATCCGAGGTCTAGAGCGAATCCAGGTGTCACATTTTATCGGCGACTCCACTGCGCTGCCGCTCGACGAAATGTCAACGGCGCTCCTCCGCATCCTCGTCGACTCGGCCTGATTCGCTCTGACGCCGTATGTCCGAGATCTGGCCTTGCAGCCTCTCCTTATGGACCAGGAGCTGCATCTCCATGCGCTTCATGAAGTTCCATGGCCGGGTCGCGGCCACAATCGCCCCGGCGAGGACGAGGCCGGCGCCCAGAGCCTTTAGTAGGGAGGAGTAGCTTTGGGGCCAGGGCAGGAAGAACAATGCCGCGCCTGCGATCATCAGTGAGGCGGAGAGAAGCAGGACCTCCAGGCGGATCCTCTTCCACGCCGTTCCCTGGCCGAGCGATGAAGACGATGCTTCGACCATATCACCGGGGATAACCGTTTCGATGCGATAATAAATGATTCCGATTGGATAGCCTTGGAGGCTTTCCAGCTTATCGGCGTCAGAAAAAGGTAGTTAAGCATGAAATGCCATTACCCCCTTCTATCGGACGCGGGGGACTAGCGCACGGTTTTATCCTACTCGGTGACAAGATGAATAGCATTAAGATAGGTATCACTGGGCTTCCAGGGGCGGGCAAGACCCACGCGCTCATCAAGGTCATCGAGATGCTCGAGGCCGAGGAGCTATCGGTAGGTGGAATGATCACCGAGCCCATCGTGGAGGACAACCGACGGGTCGGATTCTCCATTATCGATTGGAGGACCAAGGAGAAGGCGGTGCTGGCCCACATCGATATCCAGAGTAAGTTCATGGTGGGCAAGTTCGGCGTCGACCTGAGCGTGCTTGAGAACGTGGGCGTGAACGCCCTGATGAAGGCATGCGAGGAGTCCGATGTCATCGTCATAGACGAGGTGGGGAAGATGGAGGTGGAATCAGAGAAGTTCGTCTCCGCAGTGAAGTCCGCTTTGGATGTCGAGAAGCCCATGCTGCTCACCTTGCACAAGAAGTCGCGCAATCCCCTTTTGCAGGACATAAGGAGGCGAGACGACGTCCGCATCCTGGAGGTCACCCCGATAAACCGGAATCTCTTGCCCTACAAGATCATGAAGCTCATGAAGGGAGAGCTCTTGTGAGCATCTTGCCTGATTCCTTAGAGACCGAGGAAGGCAGGACGCGTCTGCTCATCCCCGAAGCACATTCCTCCAAAGGGCCAGGCAAGCGCCTTGGTTGCGTGTTCTTCAACGCCCAGATGGCGTTCAACCGCGACGTTTCCGTAATGCTGTTTCGAGCATTGAGGATAAAAGGCACGGCATTGGACGCCATGGCCGCCACGGGAGCGAGGGGAGTGCGGCTGGCCAACGAGTCGCCCGGCGACTACGAGATGTTCATAAACGACAAGGACCCTCGGGCTTTTCGCTACATCCAGGCGAATATGGAGCTGAACTCGCTCGACAACTGCCAGGCTGTAAACCAGGACCTGCGCTGCCACCTGGCCTCCAAGGTCCACGATTATGTGGACATCGACCCCTTCGGGACGCCTGTGCCCTTCATCCAGCCGGCTTTACAGGGGTTGAAGCGGAATGGCGTCCTGGCGTTGACAGCCACGGACACCGCTCCCTTGGCCGGCACCCATGCCAAGAAATGCGTCCGTCGGTATATGGCCCGACCTCTTAGGAACGACTTCGGTCATGAGACCGGCCTCCGTATCCTGATGGGCTATCTGGCGAGAGAGGCGGCACAGGTCGACAAGGGCATCAGGCCAGTGCTCTGCTTCTATGCCGACCATTACTTCCGCTGCTTCGTCCGGTGTCCGGAGAGCGCCGCGGCGGCGGAAGAGTCCCTCGCCAATCTAGGCTTTCTATGCTACGACCCAACGACCCACGAGCGCTCCTGGTCCAAAGAGCCCTCGGCCACGGCCTACGGCCCCATGTGGTTGGGGCCTTTGCACGACCGCGCCACCCTGTCGGACATGGAGGCGGCCGAGGGCCTGCAGGAGCGGGAGAGGTGCCGCAAGTACCTCGAGCTATGGAGGGGGGAGCTGGAGTGGCCATTCTTCTACGAGAACAACGAGCTCTCCTCCATGCTTAAGCTGTCGCCCCATGTGCTGGAGCAGGTCATCGAAAGGCTCAACCACATCGGCCATGCCTCCAGGACGCACTTCTCCCCCACCGGTTTCAAGACCGACCTCCCCCTGAAGGATGTGCGCGCCACCTATCTGGATATGGCCTAGCCGCCACCGAACGGTTTATCTACCTCTCGGGGGATGCGAGCGCGGTGTTGGCTTGAGCACGCTCGCGGTCATCGGCACGCAATGGGGTGACGAAGGCAAGGGCAAGATCACGGACTATCTGGCCCAGGACGCGGACATGGTCGTCCGCTACCAGGGTGGCGCCAACGCGGGCCACACCATCGAGATCGGAGAGGAGGTGTTCGCGCTCCACCTCCTACCCTCGGGAATTCTAAGGCCGGGGATAATCAACGTCATAGGCAACGGAGTGGTCGTGGACCTCGAGGCCCTGGACCAGGAGATGGCCAAGGTCAAAGCCAGTGGACGTTCCATGGGCGGGCTCCGCATCTCAGACCGGGCGAACATCGTCATGCGCTACCATCGCCTCCTGGACGGGGCGGAGGAGCGCCAGCGCGGTTCGAAGGGCGTAGGCACCACCGGCCGCGGCATCGGACCATGCTACGCCGACAAGGTGGCCCGTCATGGGATCAGGGTTTGCGACCTGTTGGACGAGGAGGCCTTGAGGGAAAAGATGGACGTCGTCTATCCTCTGAAGGAAAGCCAGTTGTCGCTCCTCGGCGGGGACAGGATGCCATCGAAGGAGGAGCTGATAGAGAGCCTACTCCGATATGGACAGAAGTTGGAGGGCCACATATGCGACACCTCCGTTCTTGTCAACGACGCCATCAAGAAGGGCAAGAAGGTCATGTTCGAAGGGGCTCAAGGCACCATGCTGGACATTGATCACGGGACTTATCCTTATGTGACTTCTTCGAGCTGCGTCAGCGGAGGCATATGCACTGGCGTCGGCATCGGGCCTTCCTTGATCAACGAGGTCGTGGGAGTGATGAAGGCTTATACCACAAGGGTGGGAGCGGGCCCCTTCCCTACCGAGCTGACCGACGATACCGGAAAGATGCTCATGAACAAGGGCGGTGAGTTCGGGGCCACCACCGGCCGCCCGAGGCGATGCGGCTGGTTGGACCTTGTGATCGTGCGGCACGCGGTGAGGCTGAACGGTCTCTCCGGCCTCGCCGTAACCAAGCTGGACGTGCTCGGTGGAATGGAAAGCATAAAGGTCTGCACTG
>JAJRAN010000047.1 GCA_028682915.1 Methanomassiliicoccales archaeon
AGTGCGGGCGTCGGGATTTGAACCCGAGTTTTAAGCTTGGCAAGCTTAAGTGATAACCAGCTACACTACGCCCGCTTGAGCATCGTCCCGAATGTGGTAGGGTATAATAAACCTTTCAATGTGGCCAGCATGGTGATTGACCAAACTTCTCAAGCCTCGCCGTCTCGTAAGATCGCGAGACGGCAATCACTTCTGAATGGCCACGAGCAGGTCCCCGACCCGAAGGGTCTCGACGTCCTTGCCATGCAAGGTCAATTGCTTCTGCACCTCGAAGCAGTCGGCGTGTATCTCCACCACGCTGCCATCGTCCAACCTCAAGGGGTACTTCTTGTCGGCAGGGCAGACCAGGAAGTCCTGCGGGTTCGCAGACTTGATCTTATTGGAGACCTCCACGGCCCTGGCCTTGAAGGTCGGCCCTATCTTCGCTGGCAAGGGCTTCAGTGAGACGACCTTCTCCTCGATCTCGCCCTTGGCCGAGATCAGAAGTTCCTTGGCCTTCACCGTCTCCTTGACCTCGCTCTCGCATCCTTCGAGCAGGTAGGCGCTGGGCCCGATGACCTCGATGGAGGATATCTCCTCGTTCAAAGGCATCTTCCCCTCCGACTTCCAGTTGCGCACGGCGGCGATCACGTCCCTAGCCAGCTCCCCCTTCCTCTCCGACGTGTCGTCCCAGACGGAGGAGAAGGGCCATTTGGACACGTGGATCGACTTGGCCTTGTCTATCCTGACGAAGTTCTCCTGATATACCTCCTCCGTCACGTGTGGCAGAAGTGGCGCGAGCATCTTCATGATGCCCAGGCAGATGGTGTAGAGCGTGAACCGCACAGCCTCGTCGTTAGCATCCTTGGTGCGGTACTTGACCATCTCGATGTAGTGGTCCGCGAATTCGTGCCAGGCGAACTGCTCCACCGCCCGCATCACCCGGTCGAACTGGTACGCGTCGTAGTATTTGATGACCTCGTTGTTGAGCTTGGTGAACCGGCTTAGCATCCACTTGTCCACCGCGCGCAGGTCCTCGCGCTGGTAGGGCTTCTTCTTGACCACCGAGCCCACGAACTTGCCCATGTTGTAGAGCTTGGTGCAGAGCTTCTTGCCGTGCACGACGTCCTTCTCGCGGAAGGCGTTGTCCTCCCCCAGGGCGCAGGTGCAGGCGTAGTAGCGCATGGCATCGGCGCCATAGCTTTCCAGGATGGGCATGGGGTCGATGACGTTGTTCAAGGAAGTGTGCATCGGCGTCCCGTCCGGTGCCATGATGAAGCCGTGGATCATGATGTCGTTCCATGGCCTCTCCCCGGTTATGAGGTACTCGCGCAGGATGGTGTAGAAGGCCCAGGTGCGGATGATGTCGTGCGACTGCGGCCTCATGGACATGGGGAACATCAACTTGAACCTGGCCTCGTCCCGCATCCAGTAGGTGTTGTACAAGGGCGATATGGAGGAGTCCATCCAGGTGTCGAAGACGTCCTTGCAGGGAATGAGTTCGCCGCCGCATCTCGGGCACCTGTCCAGGGGGGGCTTGGCGATGGTGGGGTCTATGTAGCAGTCATCCTCCTTGGCTGGGACGACCTCCCCGCATTCACACTCCCAGACGGGGATGGGGGTGGCGAAGTACCTCTGCCTGGAGATCACCCAGTCCCACTGTAGAGAGTTGACCCAGTCCTGGAGGCGGACCTTCATGAACTCGGGGTACCAGTGAAGCTGGTCTGCGACCTTGAGCACCTCCTCCTTGAAGGGCATGGTCCTCATGAACCACTGAGGGCGGGAGAGGTACTCGATCGGCTCATGGCAGCGCCAGCAGATGCTCACGTTCTGCGGCAGGTCCTCCTGCTTCTCCAGCAGCCCCGCGACCTTCAGGTCCTCGATCGTCGCCCTCTTAGCCTCCTTGACGCTCATCCCTTGGTACTTGCCAGCGTGCTCGGTCATCCTCCCCTGCTCGTCGATGGCCTGCTCCAGGTCCAGCTTGTACTTGTGCACCCATTCCAGGTCCCCTTTGTCGCCAATGGTGCAGATCATGACCACGCCGGTGCCGAACTTCGGGTCCACCGCCTCATCCGCGACCACCTTCACCTTTCGGCCGTACAATGGGGTGGTCAGACGCGTGCCAATTAAGTGCCTGTACCTCTCGTCGCTGGGGTGGACGGCAATCAACTGGCAGGTGGAGAAGAGCTCGGGCCTGGTGGTGGCGATGAGCACGTAGCCGTCCTCGCCCTCGATCCTGAACCGTACGTAGTTGAGCTTGGTGACGTTGGCGTCGTACTCCACCTCCGCGTCCGCCAGGGCGGTGATGCAGCGGGGACACCAGTTCACCGGGGCGGTGCCCTTGTAGGCGAGCCCCTGCTTGAGCATACGTATGAACGTTATCTGGGTGATGCGCCGGTAATAGGGCGCGTCCGTCTGGTAGTAGATGGACGGGTCCATGCAGCAGCCCAATACCTCGAACTGCCTGGTCATCTCCGATATGAAGCCGGCCGCGAACTCCGAGCACATCTTTATGTACTCCTGCCTAGGGACGGTCAGCTTGTTGATGCCGAACTTCTTCTCGACCTTGACCTCGGTGGGCGTCCCGTTCACGTCGAAGCATAGGGGGAAGAAGACGTTGTAGCCGCGTTGGCGATGATAGCGGGCGGCGAAATCTATCAAGGAGTAGCCGGTGGCATGTCCCAGGTGCAGCGCTCCAGAGGTGTACCTGGGAGGGTTATCGACGCTGTAGATCGGAGCGGTGGACTTCGGGTCGAAATGATAGAGCTTCCATTCCTTCCATTTATGCTGCCACTTGCGCTCCACGGCTACGTTGTCATAGGACATGGCGGAAAGGGGAAAGGGAAGCCGGAATAAAAGAATTATGTAAAGGTTGGAAGGGTCCAGGAGGGATCAGGGTTCCCTTCTCGACCGCTTCTTCTTGTCTAACCGTTCCTCCTTCATCCCCATGACCTTGGCATCGAAGACGTTCATCAGGTCCACGGTGGCCTTGATGAGCGACCAGTCGACGCTGCTGGCGATGAAGGCGCCGTTGGCGGTGAACAACCTGGCCGACAGCGAGTATTTGGACCGGTTGCCCGCGCCGTGATGCTTGGTGACGTGCATGGTGAACAGCTGCGGCCTGGTGATCTTGGCAATCTTGGCCAGACCGTTCTGGATCTCGCGCTCCATCACGTCCAGGGAGAAGCGGTCCTCCTCCTCCAGCCCGGTGATCTGCATGTATACCATGTCCCTCTGCCCGAAGGAGGCGATGAGCTCCACCACATCGTACAGGGTGACGATGCCCACCATCTCTTCCTTCTCTACCACCGGAAGGGCGGAGACCTTCTTGGAGGACATGAGCTTGACAGCGTCGTTGAGCGTGGCCTCAGGAGAAATAGTGACCACGGCCTCGCTGGCCAGCGAGCCGACCTTTACCTCGACCGGGTTCTTCTCGCCGGAGATCTCCCCCTTGGTCTCGCGCCTGCCCCCGTTCCAGTTGTAGTTCACGATGTCCCTTATCCCTATGATCCCGGTCAACCTGCCCTCGCCATCCACCACGGGAAGGGTGCGGATGTCCAGCTTGCGCATGGTCTCGATGGCGTTCTTGATCGGCTCGTCCTCTTGGGCGGTCTGGACCTGCCTGGTCATGATGTTCTGGACCTTGATGGCCTTGAGGTCCTTGATCTTGGGGATTATGCCGGCGATGTCCGACCTGGAGATGATGCCCACGATCTTGCTGCCCTTGAGCACTGGCATCTGCCTGTAACCGGTGGACAAGAACTGCTCTGCCACCTTGGTTATCATGGTATCGGGCGAGATGTCGGGGGGAAGGTCCATGGCCGACCTGACCTTGGTGCCGATCACCAGGTTCTTGCGCCGGATGATGGATCGGTAGCTGATGACCCCGATGAGCTTCTTGCCGTTCTCGGTGACGGGCATCTCATGCAGGTTCTTGGCGCGCATCTTGGCCACCACGTCGGTCAAAACCATCTCGGGGTCGACGGTCTCGAACTTCTCATCCATCAGGCTGGACAGGCCGATGGAGTCGATCTGCGAGCGCAGGAGCTCCCTCTTCTTCATTGCTTCGATGTTCTCTCCCATCATTTCCATCATTCCTCTCTAACGAATCGATCAAAGTGCATCCGATTACTGTTCTAAGCGAAGATTCGACATGTCGTCCCTATTTATATTCTTTCCATCCCTGGTGGCTCATTTGGCCTTCAGGGAGACGAAGTCCGCGGATCCGCACAGCAGGGAGGTCAGGATGGCGACCACCTCGTCCTTTCGCACCCTCACCTGTTCGGTCGAGTCCCTTTCCCGGATGGTCACCGTGCCATCCTCCAAGGTCTGGTAGTCCACCGTTATGCAGAAGGGGGTGCCGATCTCGTCCATCCTCGCGTATCTGCGCCCGATGGAGCCGGAGTCGTCGAAGCTGGTCAAGACACCGTTCATCCGAAGCGTCCAATCGATCTCCCCCGCCGGCGTGATCAGCTCCTCCTTTCCCATCAACGGGAACACCCCCACCTTGATCGGGGCGGAGATGGGGCTGAGGCGCATGACGATGTAGTTGCCCTCCTTGTCCTGCTTCTCGGTGTAGGCGTGCTCCAGGCAGGTGTACATTATCCGGTCCAGGCCATGGGAGGGTTCGATGACGTGGGGGACCACCCGCTCCCCAGGGACCTTCTCCTTCACCTTGACCACATCGAAGTACTTCCTGTCGACCTTGAGGGGCGAGCCCTCCACCAAGACCACGATATGGTCGCCCTTGATCTCCTTGGGGTCGGATTCCTCCAAGGCGTTGCCCACCAATTTGGCCTTGGCCTTGAACTCCGGCCCCATGAGGTTGAACTTCGGCTTGATGACCTCCCGCTCCACCTCCACTGGGGAATCGTAGCGCATCAGCACCGACATGTCCACCTTGGAGAACTCGATGTGGCGGGAGAGGTCCCAGCATCCCCGGTCGGCGACGCCCACGATCTCTGTCCACCCGAAGGAGAGCAGCGCCTCCGCGTCCCAGCAGTCCGCGGCGTAGTGGGCCATCTCGTTCTTGAGGTGCTGCCGGAAGCGCAGCCGCTCCGCGTCCACGCCCACCATGATGAGGAACCTTTGGGTGAACCAGAGGAAGTATGCCAGGGTCTCGTTGGCCACGACGCGCTGCTCCACCGCCTCCTCCAGGCTCATGACGACCTCCTTGTCCCCTGGCTCGTTGGGCACCAGGCGGAGGGTCTCATGCCTCACGTCCCGGAACCGGGGCCAGGTCTTGTCGTTGGGGTCGACGAACAGCTCGGCCTCCATCATGTTGAACTCGCGAAGCCGGATCACGCCCTGCCGGGGCGAGATCTCGTTCCGGTACCCCCTGCCGACCTGGATGACGCCGAATGGCAGGCGCTCCCGCATGTAGCGCAGGAGCGAGTTGAAGTTGACGAAGATACCCTGGGCCGTCTCGGGCCTCAGGTACCCCACCCTGCCCGCCGAGCCTGGGCCGATGGTGGTCTTGAACATCAAATTGAACTCCTCTGACCTGGAGAGCTCTCCCTCGCAGTCCGGGCAGGCGACCCCGTGCTTAGCGATCTCGGCGTCCAGCTCCTCGAAGTTGAGCGCCCCGGGATTGGGGTGCTTGTCCTTGAGCAGGTGGTCCGCCCGGAAAGGGGTCTTGCACTGGGTGCAGGTCACCAGCTTGTCGGCGAACTGGTCGACGTGCCCCGAGGCCTTGAACACCGCCTCGGGCCCGATGGTGTCCGAGTCGATCTCTACGAAGCCCTCGCCCAAGGTGTATGCCCGGCGCCATGCCTCGATGATGTTGTTCTTCATCGCCGTCCCTAATGGCCCGTAGTCGTAAAGGCCGGCGATACCGCCGTATATCTCATACGCTGGCCAAATGAAGCCCCTGCGCTTGCACAGGGAGAGTACGTCCGCCGAGTTCATTCCTATTCACCGGTGAGCACCGAGATTATGTCCAGGTCGTAGATCATCGCCAGGAGGTTGTCCTTGGCGTCCCGAAC
>JAJRAN010000038.1 GCA_028682915.1 Methanomassiliicoccales archaeon
GGCCATTCCCTTCTGCACAACGCCAAGACCCTCTTGAAATTGGAGAAGGTGTCGATGGGCAGGAGGCGAGCGGTGCTGATGAAGCACCGCCACATCGAAGAAGGGAGGAGCGCGGAGTTCCTCCTGGTGCGCGAAGGCATCCAATGCTGACTCGGCTCAGGACTCCCTTCCCACTGAGAAGTCCACCAGCGCGCCGAGGAACTGCTTGTCCTTGCTCTCGGGCAGGCAGTCGAGCTTGGCCTTGGCCTTGGCGGCGTAGTCCAGGGCTATGTCCTTGGCGTGCTTGATGGAACCCGTGCCCTCAAAGAGCCCGATGACCTTCTTGACCTGGGCGTCGGTGGCCTTGGGGTTTCCGAAGGCCTTGAGCACGGCCGCATGCTTCCTCATTCCCTTGGCCCCGAGCTCCTCCAGGGCGTGGACGGCGATGAGCGTGCGCTTGCCGTTGCGGATATCGCTCCCGACGGGCTTGCCGAGCGCCTTCTCGCTCGCCGTGAGCCCGAGGACGTCGTCCCAGATCTGGAACCCGATGCCAGACAGCCGGGCGTACTCGTACATGTCCTGTATCTGGTCCTCGGTGCCGCCCCCTATGATGGCCCCGCCCTCGGCGGCGCAGGCGAAGAGCACGGCGGTCTTCTTCTCCACCATCTCCATGTACTCCTCGACGGTCACGTCCTTGCGGCTCTCGAAGTCGATGTCCATCTGCTGGCCCTCGGCGACGAGGAAGATGGCCTCGGAGACCGACTCCAGCAGGCGGCGCATCCTCTCCCCGTCCACCGGGGTGGTGGCCAAGACCTTGAAGCCCACGGCGAACAAGGCGTCGCCAGCGATTATGGCCGTCGGCACGTCATAGAGGACGTGGACACTCGGCCTGCCCCTGCGGACCGGGTCCTCGTCCATGACGTCATCGTGCACCAGGGTGAAATTGTGAATGATCTCGAGGCAGCAGCCGAAGGGGACGGCGTCATTGCCCTTCTTGCCCACCGCCTCGGCGACGGTCATGGCCATCAGCGGCCTCAGCCTCTTGCCGCCCGCCTCGGGGTAATGGCGCATGGCCCTGCGCAGCTTCTCGTACTTCCCGACCTCCAGATACTTCAGCAGCGGGCCGTCGACCTTCTTCGCCTTCGCCGCAATCTCCTTCGCAACGTCCATCGTCATCACCTATTGGCTAAGCCATTCCCGGGTCTCGCCGGTCAGGATGGGCCTCTTCTTACCAAGCGCCTCCACGTCCTTGCTGCCGGTGAGGAACATGGCGGCCTTGAGCTCCGCCTGCACCAGGCCGAGCCTCTCCATGACCTTCTGCTTGGACTCCAACGCCTCGGCCAGCACCGCCCGGGCCATGCCGGCGCAGCTCGCCCCCAGGGCGATCCCCTTGGCCACCTGCAGCCCGTCCATGACGCCGCCGGAGGCGATCACCGGGATGCCCACGCTGGCCCAGACCACGGACACCGGCGCGGGTATGCCCCATTCGTGGTAGGTGTCCCCGAGCATGGCGGAGCGCATGTCCTCCGCCTTGAGCGCCCGGTGCTTCTCCACCGCCGAGAAGGAGGTCCCTCCGGCGCCGGCGACGTCGATCCCGCGCACCCCGATGCCCTTCAGCCTCTGAGCCACGTCCTTCGATATGCCAGCCCCCGTCTCTTTGGCGATGAGCGGGAGCTCCTTGGCCGCCGAGCGGATGGCATCCACGCAGCCCTTGGCCCTGGTGTCGCCCTCGGGCTGCACCACCTCCTGGAGGTAGTTGAGGTGCACGGCGAGCAGATGAGCGTCCGTCATCTCCATGGCGGAGCGCAGGTCTTGCACCCCGAAAGGCGCCTTGCCCCTCTGGGCTATGAGCTGGGGCGCGCCCACGTTGCCGATGCGAAGGGGCACGTCGTAATCTTTGAGAACCTTATAGCTCCCGTCGTCCCCGTGCTCCAGACCTGCCCTCTGGCTCCCCACCCCCATGCCGATCCTCAGCTCGGCGCAGGCGGCCGCCAGGTTCTCGTTGATCCTCTTGGCCTTGGGATAGCCGCCGGTGATGGCGGTGACGATGAGCGGGAACGACAGCTTCCTGCCGAACAAGGTGACGGAGGTGTCGACCTCCTCCAGGTCGACCTCGGGAAGGGAGCAATGGACGAGCTTGACGTCGTCCCAGTAATTGTAGCCGGTGGAGATGTCCTCCTTGAGCGCGACCTCGATGTGGTCCGCCTTCCTCCTCTCGATCTGCCTCATCCACGACCTCCAACGACCAACGAGCCCTTAACCTTCTCGCCCCTCAGGGCCGAGGCCAACCTTCCTGGCACCAGGCCGTTGATGACCATGGTGCCCTTTCCCAGCTCCGCGATGTCGAGCATCGATTCCAGCTTGCCGTAGATGCTTCCCGTCACGTCGGTGACGCGCGAGGTGCGGGGGATCGATTCCAGGGTGGACCTGTCCACCTCCTGGATGAGCTTGGCTCCCTTGTCGAGGTTGGGGTCGGCGGTGAATATGCCGTCCACGTCGGCGCAGAAGACGACGAGCTCGGGTCGGAACTCCCTCGCCAGCAGGTGCATGAGCTGGTCGCCGGAGCAGATGCCGAACCTCCGCTGCGAGTCCAGGACGACGTCCCCGAAGGTCACCGGGGTTATGCCGAGCTCCAGATAGCGATGGAAGAGGTCCGTCTCCAGCCTCCTCAGCTTCCCCGACTCCATCAGCGCGCAGGCTCCGGGCGGGATGGAGGTCGATGGCATGCCAGCGCGGTCCAGGGAGAGCATGACCTCCCGGTTGAGGTCCCTCACGTCCCGCTGCACCTTGGCCACCCCCATCCGCTGGGAGTCGTCGAGGTACCCCTTCTGCAGCTGGTACTCGCTGGCCAGGACATGCCCGAAGGAGCCCGCCCCGTGCACCAGGATGACCTGCTTGCCCGAGGAGGCGATCTCCCTCGCCAGGCGGTCCGAGCTCTCGCGGTTGAAGGAGCGGTAGCGGGACTTGTCGGTGATCACGCTGCCCCCCAGCTTGATCAGGGCGACGGACATGAGTCGAGGATGCGTGCCAGGTTATTAAAACATCTCCATCGGCCTAGTCCGACCTGAGGGGCAGGCCGCACTTGCGGCAGTAGGCGTCGTCCACCTTCACCTTGTTGGCGCAGCGGGGGCAGCGGATGTCGCGCTCCACCCTGGCCCCGCACTTTGAGCAGAACATGTCCTCGGGGTCCAGCTCCGTGGAGCACTTCTCGCACTTGGAGACGTTGGGCTTCACCACCACGGCCGAAGGCACCTTCTCTATCGAGGCCAGCTCCTTGACGCTCGCCTGGGCCTTGGGGGCCTCCCCGCCCTCAATCACCTTCTTGGCCTTGAGGGCGTTCTTCAGCGCCTCGGTGTAATCCTCGCGGGCGAAGGCCTCGTCCGCCTGCTTCAAGCTTTCCCGGGCCTGGGAGACGTCCGCCCCGGAGCCGGCGGCGCTCTCCACCTGGTCCCTGACGGAGCAGATCATGAACTTGGACTCCATGTAGTTCTTGGGGAGCTTCTTGGTCTCCTGGAACGGCAGCTCGCACTCCTCAGGGGGCTTCTCCTTGGTCGGCTGCTTCGCCACTGCCTCGAACTGCATCGACGGGTCAGGCGCGTCCTTGGCCTTCCGCAGCAGCTCCTTGGCACGCTCCGCCGCGGCCGCGGCCTCGGTGTAGTTGCCCCGGGTGAACGCCGAGTCCGCCTCCAACAGCGCCAGGTCCGCCTCCTTGGTGTTCCGGCCCTGGCCCCTTAAGGCGCTGGACACCGCCCGGGTAGTGACGATCTGGTTGTAGATGTCGTCCAACCTGGCCTTGGCCTGGACGCGCTCGAGGCGCTTGCGCTTCACGAACTTCATCTCGAAGTAGGTCAGCACGGCGAGGATCACCAGGACGATGAGGAGGACGTAGAAGGAGGGATTTCCGAGCAGGTCCGCCATTGGGTCACCTTGATTGCTGGATAGTAGGAAACCGGGCTTTTAATATGTTCGTTTCCAGGTATTGTTCGTCGAAACGTCGTTGATCGGTCTAGCTCGAGCAGGAAGGAAATAAAAGTAAGAAAGGCTGACAGCTTTCCGAGCTTCCCGTGGGCTCGCGCACCACAGTACAACGGGGAACGCGGCCGGGCTTAACTTCTGGGTTCGGATGAGACCAGGTGTGACCCCGACGCTATGGCCGTCATACCATTCTTGTCCTCCTCGAAAGTGGATGTCCTATTTATAGCTTGCCGAATGC
>JAJRAN010000100.1 GCA_028682915.1 Methanomassiliicoccales archaeon
GCCGATGACCTCCGCATCGGATTCGGGGTTGGGGGCGCCGATCAGCTCCGCGCCGAACTGGAAGAACTCCCTGTAACGTCCGCTCTGCGGCCTTTCGTATCGGAAGCATTGACCGAAATAGAACACCTTCAAAGGGCGCGGATAATTCGTGAGGTCGTTCACGAAGAAGCGCATGGAGGGGGCGGTAAGCTCTGGCCTGAGCGCTATCTGGCGACCGCCCTTGTCCTCGAACGCGTACATCTCATCGATGATGTTAAGACCGGACTTCAGGGTGAACAGCTCGGTGTGCTCGAAGATGGGCGTGGCGATCTCCCCGAAGCCGTGCAGCTCTGCCTCAAGGCGGAATAGGCCTTCCACATAGCGCCTGGTCTCCATCTCCTGCGGGGTAAAGTCCCTGGTTCCCCTCGGACGCTGAATCATCGGGTGAGCAATAAGATGCGTTTTATTAAGCTTTCCCGGAGTGGGGGGGCCACTAGCATCTGAGCATCTTATGATCGGGACGAACCTCGGACAGTTATCCTGAAATAGCAATTCGACATGGAATCTGCCGAAAGGTGCAGATGATGGAAAATAACAGGCTCTACCAGACGATCTTCAAGCGCAAGTCCGTCAGGAATTTCGACCCCTCCCCTTTGGACCGCGAGACGCTTGATGGGGTCGCTTCCCAATTCAATAAACTCGTACCAATGGTTCCTGGAATCCGAACGGAGATGAGGCTCATGACCAACCAGGACGTCCGCGGGATGTTCAAGGTCGATGCCCCGCATTTCTTGGCCATCTTCTCCGAGGAAAAGGATGGTTGCTTCCTTAACGCCGGGTTCATCATGCAGCAGATGGACCTATTCCTTTCCGCCAACGGCATCGGGAGCTGCTGGCAAGGAGGTCCGAAGCCCACCAAGGGATTGAGGAGCGTCGATGGTCTGGAGTTCGTCGTCCTTCTGGCCTTTGGCAAGCCCAAGGAGAAGATCCATCGAGAGAGCGTGTCCGAATTCAAGAGGAAGCAGCTTGCCGAGATCACCGACATCAAAGGGAAGGACGACCTCCTAGAACCTGCTAGGCTCGCTCCTTCTGGCATGAACGCGCAGCCTTGGTTCTTCACCGATGGCAATGGGGCGATAAACGCGTACTACCATAAGTCCATAATAGGCGACCATATGAACCAGATAGGCGTCGGGATTTCCCTTTGCCACATCTGGCTGACCTCCCGTCACCTGATGAGGAACGCGGAGATATCCGTCGGACCGAGCTCGACCAGAGAGGGTCATAGAAGATATGCCTACGCGGCCTCCATCAAGCTGACCTAGGGGTCCTACGCTCGAGAATGTTCATCGATAGTGGCGGACGACCGCTTCCTTGAGCCTCTTGATGTTCTCCAGGGGGGTCTTGTAGGGTAGCTCGCATCCAGGCGCTACCATGAAACCAGGCTCGTCTCCCCATAGACTCAGGATGCGCTCGACCTCGGCCTCGACCTCGTCTGGACTCTTCTTGAAGAGGAGGGTCATATGGTCTATCCCGGCCATGACGCAGAGGCGACCCTTCAGCTCGTTGAAGAACTTGGGAGTATCGACCGCCTGAAGGTGGACGTGGAGCGCGCTCGGCCCCAGATCGGCCTGTGCCCCATAGAAAGGCTCGGCGGAGTCGTTGTGGATAATGGTCCGCAGGCCCAGATTCCTCCAGTGAGACATGACCTGGATGAGATAGGCGCGGTCGAACGTCCCGTACATCTCCATCGAGACCATCTCCCCCCCACCCCCGCTGTCGTCCACGAATATATCCTCCATACCGGCCTCGAGAACCCGTTCCCCGTAGGCACGGCACGACTGGACGAAGGTGCGGAGCATGGAGTGCACGAGGTCTGGCTGCTGGAAGTAGGCCATCAAGAGGTTCTCCATGCCGATGGTCTCGCTGGCGATCCAGGTCGGGGATACGCAGGAGCCCACCACCGCCACCTCACGGCCCTTCTCCTCGACCACCTTTCTGCCCGCCTTAAGCTGCACGGACCAGAACGGGTCTCTTGCCGGATCGACGGATTGTATCTCTCCCGCCTTGTCCAAGGGCAGATAGATGTCTGGCCGGGGATAGAAGCGGGGATCCGTGAACTTCCATTTCAGCCCATGGGCCTGAGCCTCGGTGAGCAGGTCCCCCCACCCTATCATGACGTTGTCGAATCCGAACCGCTCATATGACGCCATCACCAGATCGGAGTACTTCTCCGGATCGGAGAAGGCGTCTTTGATGGTGCAGCCTACGGCCGATTGAAGATAGCTCGAGGCGCCGAGGTGCTGATAGAAGACCGGGGGGCGGTCGACGCTCCTCAGCTCGAGGGCGGATTGGAACCTCTCCTTAGGCGTCATGAGCCCGAGCATTACCATTCCTTGATGAATATCTTGCTATCCCAGCATCGGGAGCATCTCAGGAGAGGGCGTGGTCCAGGTCCTGGATCAGGTCCTCGGCGTCCTCGATTCCCAGGGATAGTCGGACGAGTTGGTCCTTGATGCCCAGGCGCTGCCGCTCTTGGGGAGTGAGGGAGGAGTGCGAGGAGTTCAACGGCATGCTTGCCAGGGAATCAACGCCCCCGAGGCTGGTGGCCATCTTGATGACCTGGAAGGCGCGCAATGCCCTCTCCGCCGCCTTCCTTCCTCCGCGCACCTCGAAGCTCACCATGCCCCCGAACCCGGTCATCTGCTCCCTCGCCAGTGCATGTTGTGGATGGCTATCCAGGCCTGGATAGTGCACTCCCTCCACGCCAGGGTGGGACTCAAGGAACTTCGCGATCTGCGCCCCGTTGCGGTTATGCCTCTCCATCCTCAACGCAAGGGTCTTCAGTCCTCGGAAGAGCAGGAACGCCGCCAGCGGGTCCATCGACCCACCGTAAAGGATTCTTTTCTTGTATATTGACTCGATGTCCGCCTGGCTCCCAAGGACGACGCCGGCGATGAGGTCGGAGTGACCGTTCAGGTACTTGGTGCAGGAATGGGCAACCAGGTCAACCCCCATATCGATGGGCTTTTGGTTTATGGGCGTGGCGAAGGTCGAGTCTATCAAGCTCTTGATCCCGTGCTCCCGCGCGACCTTTGCCGCCCTCCTGATGTCCACTATCTTCAGCAACGGGTTGGTCGGGGATTCAAGGTAGATGAGCTTGGTGTTGGGCTTGATGGCTTCAGCCAGCTTGCTAGGGTCGGTCGAGTCCACGAAGGTGGTTTCGACCCCCAGCCTGGGAAGCTCGGAGCGGATGAAGGAGTAGGTCCCGCCATATATGTCCTCGATGGAGATGAGATGATCGCCTTTCCCGACGAAGGAGAGGATGGCCGAGGTGATGGCGGCCATGCCAGAGGAGAAGAGCAGCCCCCTCTCTGACCCCTCAAGCTCGGACAGCTTATCCTCGGTCGCCCTGATGGTCGGATTTCCCCATCGGGTGTATATGTAAGATCCATCTGGCACCTTGCCCTCCCAGGTGGAAGGATCAGAGGTGGGGAAGTAGAAGGTCGATGTCTGGTAGATCGGGGTCACGACCTCTCCTTGGCTTGGGGTGAGCTCGCCAGCATGCACCGCGGTGGTAGATGCACCCTTGAATTTCTTCCTCTTCTCGGGCATTCTTTCCTCCGGGAAGTGGATGGAGGGCGCTCTCGATAATCCTTGCCCTCTCAGCCGCCCCGCTTCTTTATGATGCTGAGGATATCGCCATCCTGCAGGACGTGGTCGAGGCCTACGGTCTGTCCAGGGAACTTGGCACTCCTGCCCCAGATCACGGAATAGCGGAAATTGGGACGAATGGAACGATGCAAGGTATCGCAGACATCACCGACCGTGGCGCCGTTCCTGATGACCAAGGGCACCTCCATGTCCGCTTCCTTGCCCTGGGGCTTGAGGTAGACGCTGATCAGGTCGAGGTTCTGATATATGGTCTCCTTGAGCTCGGGGATGCCTATCTCCTTCTCGGCGGAGATGAAGACCACATCGTAGCCCTTGAACTTCTGGCGCAGCCCTTTCATATACTCCTTGTCCTTGACCAGGTCGATCTTGTTGACGACCACCATCCCCTTGGCGTAGACGCGGTTGCCGGTGAGGACGTCGATCAGCTGGTCCACGTCCACGTCCTCCCGGATGACCACGTCTGCATTGATGTAGCCGTACTCAGAGACGACGCTGCGCGCCATCTCCTCGTCCATCTTGGTCATTTTCACGGTGGACCGCACCTCCACGCCACCGACCTCGGTCTTGGATATCACCACGTCCGCGGGATGGGAGTTCACGCGGATGCCCACGGCCTCCAGCTCGCGGATGAGCACGTGGATGTTGGTATCATAGGCATCGATGATGAATAGGATCAGGTCGGCGGCGCGCACCACGGATAGGACCTCCCTGCCCCTTCCCTTGCCCTTCGAGGCGTCCTTTATCAGGCCTGGAAGGTCGAGGATCTGGATCTTGGCGAACTTGTACTCCATGACGCCTGGGACCACGTCAAGGGTGGTGAAGTCGTAGGCTCCTACCTCGCTGTTGGCATCGGTCAACCGGTTGAGGATGGTGGACTTGCCCACCGAGGGGAATCCCACCAGGGCCACCGTGGCATTGCCAGATTTCTTCACCGCATAGGTAAGGCCGGCCTTCCCTCCGCTGGAGCGTCGCTTCTCCTGCTCCTCCTTCAGCTTGGCGATCTTGGCCTTCAGCTTGCCAATGTGATACTCGGTGTTCTTGTTCTTCTGCGTCTTGAAGATCTCGTCCTCGAGCGCCTTGATCTGCTCTTCGATGGTAGAGGACACCGCGCACCCACCTACCTCACGATCAGGGTCCCGGCCCTGCCTTCTAACGCTTGGTCGATCTTCTCAGTGGAGGTGATTATCGCCCTCTCACCTCCGTTGGCCAGGAAATAGAGCGCCGCCTCGACCTTCGGGGCCATGCTCCCTGCGCCGAACTGTCCCCTCTCCAAGTGCTCTCTCATCTCGGCGGCGGTAGTACGGCCCAGGGGCCTTGGGTTCTTGGAATGGTAATCTAGGAATGCGTTGTCGACGTCCGTGAGCATCACGAACAGCTTCTCCTGCACCTTGACCGCCAGCACGGCCGCCGCCAGGTCCTTGTCCACAACCGCCTCGACGCCAGTGTAGAATCCGCCCCTCTCGACGACGGGGATGCCGCCGCCTCCCGAGGCGATGACCACCTCGGCCTGGTTCTCCCCTCCGAAGACCAGGCGCCTTATGCCGCTGAACTCCACGATGCCTATCGGCCTTGGGGAAGGAACGACGCGGCGATAACCTCCCCTCTTCTCGTCGATGGCGAAGTCCCAGTTGTGCGTGGACTTCAGCTCGGCCACCTCCTCCCCGTCATAGAAGGGGCCGACGGGCTTGGTGGGCTGCTCGAAGGCCGGGTCGTCCGGATCGACGATGACCCTGGTCAGGACGCAGGTGACCACCTTGCGCACCCCCTCCTTGATCAAAGCCTCGGTCAGGGCCTGTTGTATCATGTAGCCAAGCTGCCCCTGCGATTCCGCCACGCAGACGTCCAATGGCATGGATGGGAGCTTCTTACGGGCCAGGTCGTTCTGGATGAGTATGTTGCCCACCTGCGGCCCGTTCCCATGGGTAAGAACGATGTCGTAGCCCGATCGGATCATTCGCGCTAGGTGGGCGCAGGTCGACTGGAGGTTGCGCATCTGGTTTGCGAAGGAGGCCTCCTCGCCTGCCTTCAGAATCGCGTTCCCACCTATGGCTACGACGGCCGTCTTCATCTTGATGCTCACCCTGGTCGGGATTTTTGACACAAGATTGATTGTATTTAACCTTGACGGAAGGTCGAGCCCGAAGAATTCTGCGCTGGAACCAACGTTCCCCCGATAAAGGAAACATTTAAACAAGGTAGCGAGATTCCTTGGCAATGGCCGAGACCGGTACCAATGTCAAATGGCAGCAGTTCCGCAAGAGCAAGATGGGCCTAGTCTTCGGGATGGTCCTGACCGCGTTGCTGTCCTTCGTCCTGTTGCTCTATGGTGGATTCCTCTTCTGCTTGCCGACGATACTGGTTGCCGTAATAATGTACTTCATCCCGAGGTACTTCGGCCTGGTCGGCAAGAAGAAGCTTGTGGTATTCGGTCTGGTGCTGATGCTCTTCCTCGGCCTCGCCTCTGGCTATACCGTATACCTGGTGGTCAAGGACATCCAACCCTCGCCCGTATCCTCAGGCGACATCCTGACCCAAGGCTTGGTCACGCCTTTCAGAGGCGGCGAGGCTCAGAGCTTCAACTTCACCGTCGATGTGAAAGGGGCGAGCGCATCTTCCCAGGTCTGGGTCAATCTGTACGATTACTTCAACACCAATGACCTCAGGCGCATAAATCTGACCCATTCCTTCTCCAACGGCGATGGAACGCTGACCTTCTACCAGGAGACCCAGCTTCCCAGGAGCATATACCGCCATAATTTCCATTTCAATCAGAGCGCCACCACTGAGGTCGTGACCAACACCGGCTGGGGACCGTTCATGATCACGGACACCGAGCTCCTGACCCAGGAACTCTACTACAACACGCTCTACGTGTTCCTCAACGTTGGCCTCTGGTTCGCCTTCGTGATCATGGCTACGTGGTGGATGGACTCCTCCAAGAAGAAGATGGAGGCCGCGCAGAAGCTGAAGAAGGAGGCCGAGGTCGCGAAAACGCAGGAGAAGTTCGTCTGCTCCGAATGCGGCGCGGACGTCCCTGTCGATGCCAAGGAATGCCCTCAGTGCGGCGAGAAGTTCGAGGACGAGGGGGGCGGCCCGGAAAAATGCCCAGCCTGCGGCAAGGAAGTCGCGCCTGGAGCCACCAGCTGCTGGAACTGCGGGAAGGAGCTGAAGAAGTAGGTCTGGCCTGCTGCCAAGGTTTAATAAATCATGCTGGCATACCCTCCCTTGGGATGCACTTACACCAAGGGGGTGAGCCTTAGCATGACTTCGATGGCGGAGCAGCTGGCCAAGAAGCAGAAGGAGATCTCGGTCTCAGAGTTCTTTGAGCGCAACCGCCAGATATTGGGGTTCGACTCCCCGACCAAGGCCCTGCTCATGGCGGTGAAGGAGGCGGTGGACAACTCCTTGGATGCCTGCGAGGAGGCGGGGATCCTTCCTGACATTTCTGTCAAGCTTGAGAAGGTGGACGACAAGGAATTCAAGATGACCGTGGAGGACAACGGCCCGGGCATCGTGCCCACCATGATCCCCAACGTGTTCGGGCGGCTTCTGTTCGGCTCGCGCTTCCACGCCATAAGGCAGTCGAGGGGGCAACAGGGCATAGGGATCTCGGCCACCGTGATGTACGGCCAGATAACCACGGGAAAACCATCGCGGATCACCTCCAAGACGGAGAAGGACAAGCCTGCGGCCGTCAAGCTCATCATGATCAACACCAAGCACAACACGCCCGATGTGGTCGGCCCTGCGCCCCCGAACGATTACGTGATGTGGGACGAGAAAGAGCACGGCACCCGGGTAGAGATCAACCTTAACGGGCGCTACATCGCCTCCAAGCAATCGGTCTACGAGTATCTGAGGCAGACGGCGATCGTCAACCCTCATACCAACATCAGCTTCGTCGACCCGGATGGCAATTCGAGCACCTTCACCAGGGCCTGGGACAAGCTCCCTCCCCCGACCAAGGAGATCCGCCCCCACCCTGAGGGCTTGGAGCTGGGTACGCTGATGAACCTGGGCCGGGCGACCAGGGTCAAGAACCTGAAGGAGTTCCTCAAGACGGACTTCTGCCGTATCTCGGACAGGTTGGCCAAGGAGATCGTGGAGCGCTCGGGCTTGAGGGAGACCGCCAAGACCACCCAGATGGACCTGGACCAGTACAAGGCCCTGCTGGGCGCGATGCAATCAGCCAAGTACCTGCCGCCCCCGACGGACTGCCTGTCACCCATCGGGGAGGCCCTCATCCGCAAGGGCCTGAAGAACGTCCTGGACGATATGAGGCCAGAGTTCTACTCCCCGCCTGTCACCCGCTCCCCCCGGGTCTATTCCGGCAACCCCTTCCAGGCCGAGGTTGGGATCGTCTACGGAGGCAACCTCCCGGCCGACCAGCCGGTGACCATCCTGCGATTCGCCAACCGCGTCCCGCTGCTCTACCAGCAGGGGGCGTGCGTGCTCACGAAGTCGGTGGAGAGCGTGGACTGGCGCCGCTACGGGCTGGAGCAGCGCGGAGGGTCGGGGATACCTTTTGGGCCGGCCATCATAATGGTGCACGTCGCCTCCACCAAGGTGCCTTTCACCTCCGAGGCCAAGGAGGCGGTGGCGTCCATCCCTGAGATCCAGGGGGAGATCGAGCTCGCCCTGCGCGAGTGCGGGCGACGCCTCAAGGTCCACCTCAACAAGAAGGACACCAAGGTGAGGACCAAGGCCAAGTTCGAGATCGTCCAGGAGATATTGCCCCTCATCGCGGAGAAGAGCGCCAAGATAGTCAAGAAGCCGGTGCCGCCGCTCTCCGGCACCATCACCAAGATCATGAACGTGGTCTGGGTCGATGACTCTGTCACCTACGAGAAGAAGCGCCATCGCGTCAAGGTGGACATATACAATTACACTCCCAAGCAGACCCGATTCAACCTGCACGCGGTGGTGCCAGCTTCGAGCATCGAGCTGCTGCGGGCCGAGCCCAGGCCGGTAGAGGTCAAGGAGGACGGCAAGATCACCTGGGAGCTGAGGCCCATCCGCTCCACCGAGAAGTTCACGGTGGCCTTCGAACTGGAGGGCCTGGAGCCCGAGCTCTATGACGAGAACGAGCTATATGCCAGCGGCATCGATCCCTCCATGATCATCGGGGCCGATCCTCTTCCCGGCGACTGGGACGTCGCGCGGCTGAAGGTGACGGAGATGCAGGCAGAGCCTGCGGCCCCGGCCGAGGAGGAAGAGGAGGAAGTGGACTACGACGAGCAGACGGAGGCGCTGAACGATGACTGACTATTCCAAGGAAGCGGTGCAGCGCCTCTATGAGATCGCCGAGTCCATCTACGACCAGATAGACGATGGAAAGGTCCCCAAGATGGTGATACCCCTGCGGACCAAGTCGAACATCCGCTTCGATCCGAAGCATTCGGTCTGGAAGTACGGCCCGGCCAAAGGCGCCAGAACGGCGAAGAAGACCCAGGGCGCGCTGATGCTCCTGCGCACCATGTACGTGATGGAGCTCATCGAGGACATGATCAAGGAGAGCAAGTCCTCGACCCTGAGGGAGATGTACTACATATCGGAGGGCTGGGGCAAGGGCAAGTTCCATTCGCAGGACGAGAGCAATCTCCTCGCCGAAGACCTGGAGATCGTCACCGGCCTGATGCGCGAGGACTTCAAGCTCCGGCCTGAGGAGAACGGGGCGAGCGTCTTCGGGAACATAACCATCCA
This sequence comes from Methanomassiliicoccales archaeon, assembly GCA_028682915.1. GTDB lineage: Archaea > Thermoplasmatota > Thermoplasmata > Methanomassiliicoccales > UBA472 > JAJRAN01. The sequence goes on from JAJRAN010000100.1 coordinate 9,358, forward strand.
GGAGACGGATCGCAAGGGGAAGAGCAAGAGGATCAACTGCATGGACGATGTCGGGGACTCCGGCTACGGTATCCCCTACAACGTGGAGAGCGACAAGGTGAAGCTGCTGGAGACGGGCGCGGACTTCATCATCGCCATCGAGACCGGCGGTATGTTCGACCGCCTGGTGGAGAACGGCTTCGCCGAGGATTTCAACTCCGTCCTCGTCCACCTAAAAGGACAGCCAGCCAGGTCGACCCGCCGCTTCGTCAAACGCGTGAACGAGGAGCTGAAGCTGCCGGTGGTGGTCTTCACCGATGGCGACCCCTGGTCCTTCCGCATCTTCGCCTCCGTGGCCTATGGCGCGATTAAGACCGCTCACATCTCCGAGTTCCTGGCCACTCCAACGGCGGAGTATGTGGGCATAACCGCCTCGGACATCGAGAACTACAAGCTTCCCACGGACAAACTGACCGATAGGGACACCAAGGCGCTGGAGGCTGAGCTGAAAGACCCGCGCTTCAACGACGAGTTCTGGAGGAACGAGATCGAGCTCATGCTGAAGCTGAACAAGAAAGCTGAGCAGCAGGCCCTAGCCAAGTACGGACTGGATTATGTGACCGACAAGTACCTGCCCGAGAAGCTTGGGGAGATGGGCGCTCTCCGCTGATCAGTCCAGCCGCTTCTCCATGTTCACGCTCTTGACCACAAAGCCAGTGCTTTGGTAAAGGTGAATAGCAACCGAGTTGTGGGCGAATACATGCAGGTATAGAACCTTCAGCCCCTTCTCCTTTGCCAGTCGCTCCAAGGTGCGCATGGTCGCCTTGCTTAG
>JAJRAN010000111.1 GCA_028682915.1 Methanomassiliicoccales archaeon
TCACGCTTCTTGCCATCCTGCCCATCACCTTGCTCGTATGTCTGTTCCTGGGGTGCCTGTACTACCTCCTGAGGATCTCGGGCAATGGCTGGACCTGGGATTCCCGCCACCAACTGGCATTGGCTGCGGGGTCGCTGTCTTTCCTTATGGGATTAGCGCTCATCCAGGAGGCCTTCGGTCCACCCAATATGGTAGGTATGTCCCTGGTGGCCTTGGCGTTCGCGCTTTTTCTAGCGTACCTATGGATGCGGGTGAACCGATCCTTGGCCCCCGCCCATCCTCCGGAGTATCGGCCCTCGCGGGCTGGATGACCTAGGCGATCAGCCCATAGGGTGAACGGTTCCTCTCGATGAACTCGCCTATGGTTATCCGGCCCTCGATGTTCAGGTCCAGCTGGTCAAGGCCCCAGGCCTGGCTCTTCTCCTTGCGTACCGCGATGATCTTCAACCACTCGAACATCTGCGTGGGGTCGGCCATGCGGTTGCGCCGGCCGAACGAGGTAGGGCAGGGGGAGGCTATCTCCACGAAAGAGAAACCCTTCTTCTGCATGGCCTTCGTCATGCTGGAGGTGAGCTCCTTGACGTTCCTGATGGTCCAACGGGCGACGTAGTTCGCCCCGGAAGCCACCGCCACCTCGGCGAGGTCGAACGGGTATTCCTTGCTCCCGTAGGGGGTGGTGGTGGAGAAGGACTTGTAAGGGGTAGTGGTGGAGGCCTGGCCCCCGGTCATGCCATAGATATAGTTGTTGATGCAGAACACGCTGATGTCCACGTTGCGCCTAGCCGCGTTGATAAAATGGTTGCCACCGATGGCGCCGATGTCGCCGTCCCCCGAGAATACGATTACATTGAGGTCCGGATTGGCCAGCTTGATCCCGGTGGCCACGGCCAGGGCCCGTCCGTGCGTGGTGTGGATGCTATCCGCTCGGATGTAGCCGATGATGCGCGAAGCGCACCCTATACCGGACACGAAGACCGTCTTGTCTTGGTCCATGTTCATCTCGGAGAAGGCGCGATGGAAGCAGTTCATCACCGTGCCGATGCCACAGCCGGGACAGAACATGTGAGGCCAGCGGTCCTCACGGAACAGGTCGAAGAACTCCATGCTATCCTCCCTCCTTCAGGAAACCAATTATCTCCGCGGGGCGAGGGACTTCCCCACCCACCTTGGAGAACAGGCGGACCTTCCTGCATCCCTCGTCGCACGCCACCCTCTGGACCTCCCGGAACATCTGTCCCAGGTTGAGCTCTATCATAATCACATCGGAGCTTCCGGAGATGGCCTGGGCTAGCAGCTTGCTAGGGAAAGGCCAGAGCGTCTTGAGGTCCACCAGGCCGACGTCCTCGCTCTGCATCATGGCCTCCCATGCAGCGAAGCTGGGCGAGCCGTAGGAGACGAGCATTCGCCTGGACCCAGGGCGATGGGCCACCAAGGAGCATATGTCATCGCTATGCCGTTCCACCTTCTCCTGGAGCCGTCTCACCAGTTCCTCGTGCACCTCGACGTTGCTGGTAGGGTAGCCGGCGATGTCATGGGAGAGGCCGGTGACATGCACCCGGGACCCTTTCCCGAAGATGGGCATTTTGGGCACCAACGTCTCATCGTAGGCGAACCCGTCATGCCAGACCCTGTCCGTCCTGATCCGTCTGTTAACGATCTCCAGAGTTCGGGGGACGATGAACTTGCCCCGCATGTGGCCTATCTCCGCGTCGGATAGGACCATGGTCGGTACGCGGTACCTCTCAGAGAGGTTGAAGGCCCTTATGGTCAGGTCGAACATGTCCTGGACGCTGGAAGGGGAGAGAGCGATGACTGGATAATCACCATGCGATCCGTACTTGGCCTGCATCACATCCCCCTGCCCGACCATGGTCGGAAGTCCGGTGGAAGGCCCTCCGCGCATAACGTCCACGATGACGATGGGCGTCTCGGTCATGGCGGCGTATCCTATGCTCTCCTGCATCAGGCTGAAACCTGGCCCAGAGGTCGCGGTCATGGCCTTGGCCCCTGCCCAGGAAGCCCCGATTATGGCGGAGATGGAAGCGATCTCGTCCTCCATCTGCAGGAAGGTCCCGCCCTCCTCCGGCATGCGCATGGCCAGGCCCTCGGCGATCTCCGTTGACGGCGTTATGGGATAGCCTGCATAGAAGGTGAGCCCGGCCCAGAGGGCGCCCTCGACGCAAGCCTCGTTCCCTTGCATGAAATACGATCCTGGAGGCAGCCTCATCCTTCAACGCCTCCTTCCTCGTCCCAGGTCAACGCCTGGTCCGGACAGGTGAGGACGCACAGCTCGCACACGGCGTTCTTTCTGGTCTTGCGCTTGAAATTGGCGCATTTCTCAGGGCGGGCGAGGACCGGCGGGAAATACCCCCGCTCGCTCAGCTCGTTGCCTTGATCAAAGGCCCGGTTGGGGCAGACCTTCACGCAGAGGTTGCACCCTTTGCAATATCTCGGGTTGACCTTGACCTGCATGCCCTGTACCTTCGCTCCTGGTCCTTCACATCAGGATGGGTCGAGATATAACTTTCTTCCGTCGCATCGCCGACCCAGGAACGCGTGTGGCGAGTGTGGTGGGAGAGTTGGTCGTTCCACGCCCAAATTTTTAATATCGCGGTAAATATCAGAAGGGTCATGTCCCTGGTAGCCCAGGTCAAGAAGTTGAAGGAAGAGAGGAACGCGGTGATCCTGGCCCACAACTATCAAGTGCCGGAGGTCCAGGATGTGGCCGATTTCGTCGGGGACTCCTTGGGCCTGAGCATGCAGGCGACCCGTGTCGAAGCCGATGTCATAGTCTTCTGCGGGGTCGACTTCATGGCGGAGAGCGCCAAGGTCCTCAACCCGTCCAAGACAGTGCTTCTGCCGGAGATTGACGCCCAGTGCCCGATGGCGGCCATGCTGGGCGTTGAGGGCTTGATCGAGCTGAAGAGGAAGCATCCCGGCGCGGAGGTGGTCGGCTACGTCAACACCTCGGCCGCCACCAAGGCGGAGATGGACGTATGCTGCACCTCCTCCAACGCGGTGAAGGTGGTGTCCTCGCTGCGCTCAGAGAGGGTAATCTTCGTTCCCGACGAGAACCTGGGGAAATGGGTGCAAAGGACTGTGCAAGACAAGGAGATGATCCTTTGGCCAGGTTTCTGTCCCACCCACAATTCCGTGACCCCGGCCCAGGTGCTGAAGGAGAAAAGGCTTCATCCCAAGGCCAAGGTTGTGGCCCACCCCGAGTGCCGGCCCGAGGTGCTGGACCTGGCGGATGCGGTGAAGTCCACCGAGGGCATGATCAAGTTCGTGAAGGAAACTCCCTCCAAGGAATACATCATCGTCACCGAGCAGGAGCTCCTGCACCGGCTCAAGAAGGAGGCGCCGGACAAGAAGTTCCACTCCATACCCGGAATGATCTGCCCCAACATGAAGCGCATCAACCTCAGGTCGGTCCTCTCCTCCCTCGAGGGGATGCGCCATGAGGTGACCTTGCCCGAGGAGGTCATGCGACGAGCCCGCCTCCCATTGGAGAGGATGATGGCCATCGGCAGGGGAGATTGAAAAAAAGGAAAAGGAAAAATGGAGGAGGGTTTCAAGGCTTGTAGCTGGGCGGTGAGCGGTAGTTGAACTTTTCGTTCCCCTTCTGGTTCATGCGCCTGATCAGGAACAGGGCCAGGAGCATCGCCGAACAGACCACTACCACGCCGATGAGCAAGATGACCACCACGGTCTTCAGCGTCTGGTCCGATATCTGGAACGCCTCAGCGAACATCGAGGGGTCATGGATCACCTCGGCCCCCATGGGATAGATGTAGCCGCCCAGTACCACGAGCAGCTTCAGGTGCCCGTCATGGTCGGCGCCGTCGCCTCCCAAGGTGGAGATGCTCTTGTCGCCGACGTGGATCTGGTAGTGCATCTGCTCCTCGTCACCGTCGACGGTGACGTTGCTCACCCAGGTGAGCTGCCCGCACCGCTCCCAGTTGTCCATGGAGGTTATGGCGGTGTTGCTCATGACCTTCACCGATTGCTCCGGAAGGTCGTCCTGCTCCTTCACCAGATTGGTCGCTCCCTCGGTGGTGTACTCCAGCGCGCCGTCCCCATCGTGGATGCTCTGCTTGACGAACTGCGCATTGTACCATTCCTCGACGATCTCCGGCACCACCATGGCGAACAGCACGGCATTCTCCAGCATCAGCTTGGAGTCTCGGGCGCCCGGATAGGCGTCCCAGCCTTGGATGACGTGGTCGTACTTCACGCCGCACTGGACGTTGGTGGAAGTGAAGTTGCGCGGGGCGATCTCCTCGGATGAGGTGACATGCCCGTTCACCAGCTGGACCTTATAGAATGGGACGGACTTGGTCACCATCTCAGCGGAGGCGTCGATGTGGAAGCGGAACTCCAGATTCTCCACCACGCCGTCCTCGATGGTCCCGTTCCTGTAGTTCCCAAGCTCCGGGTCCCAGACTTTGGCGTACAGGACGTCATGGGCGTTCAGGGAGAAGGCGAAGGACTTCGATTGATTGGCCTCGTCCACCACGGTCTCTATCTCCGACAGGGTCCAAGATTGCTTCAGGTCCACGTACTTGTAGACCGGCTCGAAGCTCCCCAGGCCAGACCAGAGGGTGGGCCCCGAGAAATCGAAAAGCCCGTTCCCCGCGCCGTAGTTGCCCAGGATCGGAACGTCGTAGCCAGTGTCATCGAACTCCAGGAGCGCGATGAGCGACTGGCCGAAGGCCGTCAGGACTGGTATGGGCACCTGGTTCGCTATGGTCTTGTTGTCCTGATTGACCACCTGGGCACCGCCAAGGTAACGTAGGTTGGCGCTCACGATGGTGATCGGTCCCGGCCTATCCTCGGTCCCATAGACCACCCCGAACCAAGCGAAATTGGTCCCGTCCGTCATGTTGACGGCCACGTAGTCCCCGCCGTTCCATTCGTTCGTAGTACCGGTCTCGAGCTTGATCCGGTCCATCGGATCAGGCCCGCTTGCCGCGCTCACGAAGC
>JAJRAN010000130.1 GCA_028682915.1 Methanomassiliicoccales archaeon
GGTCGGAGCCCGAGGCATCAACCTGGTGGGGCTGTGCTGCACCGGTAACGAGCTGCTGATGCGCAAGGGCATACCCCAGGCCGGGAACCACCTGGACCAGGAGCTGGTCATCACCACCGGCGCCCTGGAGGCCATGGTCGTCGACTACCAGTGCATCTTCCCCACGCTGCCGAACACGGCCGCCTGCTTTCACACCAAGGTCATCACCACCTCACCGAAGGCGAGGATTATCGGGGGGCAGTACTTCGAGATCACGCCGGAGAACGCCTTCGAGCAGTCCAAGCGCATCGTATCGCTGGCGATAGAGAACTTCCCCAACCGCAACCAGTCCCGCGTGCTCATCCCCAACGCGCCCATGGAGGCCATGGTCGGCTTCTCCGTGGAATCGATCAGGAAGGCGCTGGGCGGGAGCCTCAAGCCGCTGCTCGACGCCATCCTGGCTGGCAAGATCCGGGGATGCGCGGGGATCGTCGGCTGCAACAACCCCAAGGTCAAGCAAGACCACGGCCACGTGAGCCTGGCCAAGGAGCTCATCCGCCGGGACGTGCTGGTGGTGGAGACCGGCTGCGCCAGCATCGCCTGCGCCAAGGCCGGGCTGATGCTCCCCGAGGCGATACAGAACGCGGGGAAGGGCCTGAAGGAGGTGTGCGGCTCGCTAGGCATCCCGCCGGTGCTGCACATGGGCTCCTGCGTGGACAACACCCGCATCCTCAACCTGGTGGCCGATTTGGCACGGGAGGCGAACCTCAGGGTGGACCAGCTCCCGGTCGCGGGGGCGGCCCCGGAGTGGTACTCCTCCAAGGCCGAGACCATCGCCACCTATTTCGTGGGCACGGGGGTCAGCGTCGTCCTGGGGGTTATGCCTAGGATCGAGGGCAGCCCCAACGTGGTCAAGGTCCTGACCGAGGGCGTCGAGGGCATGGTGGGCGCGAAGTTCTGGGTCGAGCCCGACCCCAAGAAGGCGGCGGCGCTCATCTGGGACCACATCGAGGACAAGCGGCGCGCATTGAACATCTGATCCAAGCGGGGAGGGGCTTACTTCCCTGTTCCTTCCGGCCCTTTCCCCCTCATACTTTTTTTTGCGCGATAGCGGAAGAAGCTCCCCTCACCACCAGGTATATGGCGGTGAACACCAGCGCCGCCCCGAGCAGCATCTCCCAGGTAAGCGGTTCGTCCAGCAGCACCACCGCCAAGAAGACGGCGAAGGTCGACTCGGAGAGGATGATGGTGCTCGAGGCGACCATGCCGATGTGAGGCAGCCCCCAGACCCACATCAGGGTGGGGAGGGCGGTGCAGAACACCCCTGCGTACACGATCATGGGCACCATGCTTGGGTCCGCCCCCGACCCGCTCCCGAAGAGGAAGTACATGGCGAACAGCGGTAGCGGGGTGAAGAGGTGTATCGTGAGCACCCACTGGTCGAAGGTCATGTGGCGCAGGGCGAACTTGGACAGGATGTAGGTGAGGGCGATGCAGGTCGTGGCCACCAAGAGGAGCACGTCCCCCAGCAGCTGCCCGCCCTCGAGGGTGGAGAAGTCCAGGTTGGTGGTGAGCACGATCAGGCCGAGCATGCCCACCGCCAGCCCCAGCGACCGCATCCAACCTAGCCGGTCATGGAAGATGAGGACCGATAGCGGGGCGACGATGAGCACGTTCGCACCGATTAGCAAGGCGCCGGTGGAGGCGTTGGTGAGGTCCAGGCCCATGTACAGGCAGGTGACGAGGACGAACGACACCAAGGGCGCGGCCCATGCCTCCCAGGTCCTGAATATGCGGAGGGTGAACGTCCCCCTTACCAGGGTGAACGCGATCATCACCAAGGCGCCCATGGACATGGCCAGCGCTGAGAAGAGGAAGGGGTCGAGGTCAGCCAGGCCGACCTTTATCACCACGTACTGAGAGCCGAGCAGCAAGGAGGCGAGGAAGGTCACCGCCAGGCCCTTCCGCTGCAACCCCTTCTCGACCTGGCCGTACTCGTTCATTGATGCCCCCTCTCGGATTCTGCCCAATACCTAGCCTGGATAAATGCCTATGCCATGCTCTAAGGCTTGGGAGTGAAAGTGCTCTGCGCTAGATCAGTTAGAGAGGTTTGTATTTGACAACAATGTACGCCGCCAAGCTCTAACTCATCGCAGGAATGACCTGAAGGCAAAAGGCTGTGGGCCACGTGATCCCTTTGAATGCCAGGCATATTTTTGATCAGGCGATCCTTGGCGCCTCGAGCTTATTGGTGACCAGCAGGACGAGTTTGATGTAAGGGTCCGACGTGAAAGGGTTGGCCAAGAGCGATCTCGCTATCGATTTGAACGCCTCCTTCTTCTTGCCGCGAAGGCCTTCGTAGAATGCAAGGTTGGAGAAAAAGACGGCCCTGGCCTTCCCATCCGCCTCGAATAACGCCCGGTTGCGCTCGTATATGATCATGTCATACTCGGGGCTCATGCGGAAGCTTTTCGTGATTTGGTCGAACTCATGCCAATGATCACGATTCAGGACCTCCATCACGCAGGAGAATCGATAGCGTGACGAAAGCCTGATCAAGAAATCCCAGTCGGAATGCATCCTTAGCCTTTCGTCGAACTCCCCCACCTTGAGAGCATCTTCCCTCGATAGCATGAGCGAATTCAACCCGATGACGCAGCCGCTCAATAGCTGGTGAAGGACATTTCCCTCGAGGTCGAATGCACGCCGCTCCAATACCCTTGATTCGATGTCTGAATAGATCTCGCTCAGGCAGTAGGTCACCCCATACTCCTTTCCGCGGTTCCTCAACGCCAGGATCTGCTTCTCGACCTTGCTTTCGAACCATTCGTCGTCGCTTCCCAAGAAGGTGATGTACCTTCCGCTTGCTGCCTTTATGCCAGTGTTCCAGGCTGCCGCCACTCCTTTATTTATTTCGTGTCTTATATAATGGATCCGGTCGTCATCCATCTTGTCCAATTCATCTTTGACATTCTGGCTGGAGCCATCGTCGACGATTATGATCTCCAGATTCGTGTAGGTCTGAGTAAGCACGCTCCTCAGAGTGCGGGGTAGCAGCTCCAATCTGTTGAAGACAGGTATGATGACGCTGACCAATTCGCCTCCAGTTCCGAAGGAGTCAGGCGAATCGATTTCCAGGCCAGAGTTTGACATGATAGAGAATTGATTGATGGTCGGAATGTTTATTAAAGATATGGCGACTCGAAGCTAGACAATCAGAAAGGCACCGAATTTCGACGAAGGATGATTGGATGAGGCGGTCCCACGCTCCCTCTGAAAAGCGGAATTGTGGACCGCCATTTCTGCCATGGAGGCAGAATATTAATCGATAGACCCGATACATCCAACAAGCGATGCTGCGCATGAGCATGAAGGGGAAAAAGGCAGGGATTCTACAGGCCGGTGCTATCTTTCCTTTAGTGCCCGCCCTAGCGAGTGGATTGCGGAGCCTAGGTTATCGAAGCGACGTCCTGGCCTTCGAAGAGCATCCCTTTGGGTTCGATTCGGATTATTACTTCCCCCTTGACGGCAGCAATAAATCACTCATGAGGCTGATCACCAAATGGTCGATCCAATTCATCGGCGATTATTCGGTCTTTCATTTTCACGTCAAGAGCTTCACTGAATCGGGCATCGATTTGCTATTCCTTAGGACCATGGGTAAAAGGGTCATCATTCATCACCATGGCTCCGATTTAAGAGGCTGGGGTGAGAAGAATACAAACAACAGGTTCGCCCATGGCATCCTGGTCTCCACGCCAGATTTATTGGATTGGTCCCCTAGGGCGACATATCTACCCAGCCCCATATTGCTTGATTTCTACTCCAATGTCGGGGTCGAGAAGAAAGGTGCGAACGAGAGGATTCGCATCGTCCATGCACCATCGAAAAGGGCCGTCAAAGGCACGGAGCAAATCATAAGGACAGTGGATGACCTGAAGCGCTCTGGATATAACGTCGAGCTTCTCCTAGTGGAAAAAATGGCCCACAAAGAAGCGATTGAATTTTATAGGAAAGCTGATATCATAATAGACCAGATCAATGACCTAGGCGTTCATGGATTAGTGTCTATAGAGGCGATGGCCTTGGGCAAACCCGTGATATGCAGCATCAGTTCGGAATACGATGAGTACTATCCCTCGATACCCGTCGTCAGCTCGGATGCGGGGGCGCTCAAATCTCGTCTCATGAGTCTGATCGAGGACAGCGGTCTGAGACATGACCTGGGGCAGAAGGGCAGGAAGTACGTCGAGTCCAGGCATGACCCTATCAAGGTCGCATCCACACTGGAGAAGATCTACGATCTATAGGCGTCCTGCACGAGGCTCATGTCCTATTGAAGACCTCCCGATACCGCCTAAGGGGTAAGGCGCCGGTCGATTCCAGCACTTCCTTTGGTCAATGTCAACACATGCCACGACAGACTTATCTAATGCGCAATTGAGTCATATTGCGAGGGGACTTATATGGCATTCAAAGACGAGCTCACATGGATCAACGCTGTCAAATCGAAGAGGGAAGATGATTTCCACTCCAGGTACGAGAAGGCCGTGGAGAACGTCCTGGACGAGATAAAGAAGCCTGCGCTCCACGAGAACATAATCGGCGGGCGCCGCACCAAGGGGAAGAAGACCGCGCCCAAGGTGAGCCCGAACGACCGGGAGCTGGTATTGGGTAACTTCCAGCTGGGCACGAGCGAGGACGTGAACGCTGCCATGAAGGCCGCCTCCGCCGCCTTCGAGGTATGGTCTGAGACAGATTACGTGGAGAGGGTGCAGGTGTTCGAGCGCGCGGCCGACCTGTTCCACAGGAACAAGTACGAGCTGGCGGCCGCACTGACCCTGGACAACGGCAAGAACAGGTACGAGGCCCTGGCGGACATAGACGAGGCCATCGACTTCCTCAGGTACTACGCCAACCAGATGCGCCTGAACGACGGCTACGAGCACATGCTCTCGGTCGCCTACGAGGACGAGAGGTCCTACTCGATCCTGAAGCCCTACGGGGTCTGGTCCGTCATATGCCCCTTCAACTTCCCGGTGGCGATCAGCCTAGGCATGGCCTGCGGGGCTATGATCACCGGCAACACCATCGTCCTCAAGCCCTCCTCTACCGCTCCTTTCGCCCTCTACCGGGCGTACCAGCTGCTGGAGCAGGCCGGCCTGCCTCCGGGCGTGGCCAACTACATCGCCGGCAGCGGCAAGGAGGTCGGCGCCGCCATGACCTCGCATCCCGCGGTCGAGGGCATAGTCTTCACCGGCTCCAAGGACGTGGGCTTCGAGATCCTGCGCTCCTCGCTCCGGTCCCACCCCATACCGGTCATAGCGGAGATGGGCTCCAAGAACCCGGTCATCGTCACCAAGAACGCCGACCTGGAGTACGCGGTCAAGGGGGTCATCGGCTCCACCTACGGCTACGGGGGGCAGAAGTGCTCCGCCTCCTCCCGCCTGTACGTCCACAAGAGCCTCCTCCCCAAGTTCGAGGCGATGCTGGTGGAGGCGGCCAAGCTCCTCAAGGTCAAGGACCCGGTGGAGAAGGACTGCTCCTTCGGGCCGGTCATCGAGGAGAAGAAGGTCAAGGATTACGAGGACGCCGCCGCCAAGGGCTCGAAGGACGGGAAGGTCCTCATTGGAGGGAAGAGGGTGATGGAGGGCAAGCTGGCCCGTGGCAACTACGTGCAACCGATGATCATCTCCGGGCTGCCGCACGGGCACGAGCTCATGACCAAGGAGCTTTTCCTTCCGGTGCTCTGCACGCAGCCCTTCGACACCTTGGAGGAGGCGTTGGACAAGGCGAACTCCTCGGCCTTCGGGCTGACCGCGGGCATATTCACCGAGGAGGACTCGGAGATCGAGCTCTTCTTCGAACGGATCAAGTCTGGGGTGGTCTACGCCAACCGCAGGCGGGGGGCGTGCACCGGCGCCATGGTCGGCGCTCAGGCCTTCACCGGCTGGAAGGCCTCCGGCTCCACGGGCAAGGGCACAGGCAGCTTCTACTACCTGCAGCAGTTCCTGAGGGAGCAGACCAGGACCACGGCTTGGTGAGAGACGATCCCGAGGGAGCCAGAGCGCAAATCCAGCGCGAGCGCCGCACCACCCTAAACGCCAATCCTTAATATCCTTAGTCCGAATGCGATATTGGGAGTTGGATGATAAGCAAGGGGGAGAAGGCCGCAGCCATCATCATGGTGATCATCACGATCGCTGCTGTCCTCGTCGTTGTCCTCTATCCTTCCTATCTCGATTGGAAGGAAGAAGTCGAATCTCCAGTCCATGAAGGCGATTATATCGAGTGGACTGTGAGCGGCACTCGAAATGGAGTAGATGTCACTGGGACTTCGAAATGGACTTTCAGCAATGTCACCTCTCATGCCAACGTTTTTGGCATGGAGGGTTGGCCCAAATACGACATGGCCATCAGAACCACGCTCAATGGCGTCGTCAATGATTACTATTCAGCTGGGGCATACCAGGATAAAAAAATGTGGTCGCTGGGGATAAATCCAGCTGGCATCGAGGAGTGCCACAATGGTTACTATAACCTCAATACTCCAGCCTTCGAGCGCAATGAAACGCTATCGACGGTCTTCGGTCAGAAGAGCGTGGCAGTATATATCCAGAGGTACAACTTTAGCTCGAACGATTTTTGGAGTGAGATCTGGATCGATGTCGACTCAGGCATGCCTTACAAAATGGAGGTGACTGAGCCCCCCACTCTGAATGGATATCCTAATGAATTTTGTGGAACACTGACCTTCCAGATAATGGCAACGAACATGATCCGTTAGTCGGGGAAGAAATGAGACATTGAATTCTTCTTGCAATCAGGGTTCGAGTCAATATGTAATCCTTATTAATGCTCGACCTGAATGTGATAAAAGGAGTTGGATGGACAATCCTGTAAGAAGCATACGGGCAATGACCAATGGGGGGACCTGAGGATGACAGATGAGAAAGAATCGAAGAATGGAACAGAGTCGAGAGTTCTCTGGCTGCCTCTTCTATTAATGGCCATCAGCGTGATGATGGCGCTGGTACAGCTAGCCAATTTCTTCTATTCGTTCATGGATTATTACCTCGTATCTTCATTGCCCCAGCCTTCCCAGGACGTTAGCTTCCTATTGAGTGCTTTTGCTTCACTAGGTCTGCCAATATTCG
>JAJRAN010000099.1 GCA_028682915.1 Methanomassiliicoccales archaeon
CATGTTTGGGCCCAAAATGACCTAGGGGTGTGACCGTCTTATCCTTTTGCCTCAGATTCTTATCGAAGGAATAGAGGCTACCACTTCTCGTTGTGCACCAAGGTCTCGAGCTTGAGCCGGGGCGTCTTGCGCTGGGGCTCCTTGGGCATGCCCACGGGCAGCAGGACCACCGGCCTCACGTTCTCCGGGAGCTCGAGTATCCTGGACACCTGGACCTCGTCGAAGGCGCCCACCCAGCATGAGCCGAATCCTTGCGATGTGACGTAGAGCATCATGTTCTCCACCGACGCGGCCACGTCCTGGAGGCAGTAGAGGTCGGTGCCGCGGATGCCGTAGTTGCGGATGCGGGAGAGGTTGGCGCAGCACACGACCACGACCGGCGCCCTCTCCACGAAGTCCTGGCCGAACGCCGCCTTGGCCAGCTTGGCCTTGGTCTCGGCGCCCCTGACCACGATGAAATCGCGGGCCTGGAGGTTTCCCGCCGAAGGCGCCTGCGCCCCCAGCCGCAGCATCTCCATCACCAGCTCGTCCGGCACCGGGTCGTCGGTGAAGCCCCGGACGCTCGCCCTCTTCTCTATCGCCTCCTTCAGCTCCAAAGCTATGCCTCCTACCTCGCGGCCATGATTCGGGATGCGCCATACATAACCTTTCCCAAAAGGCCTCGTCGACCGTCGAAGTAACGGTATTAAGCCGGAAGCTCCTTGCCCTTGGCGTGCAGGTCGATTGCCGCATCGAGCTGGAGTACGAGAGCGAGGAGCAGGCCAGGAACGTGGCGAGCTCCATATCCTTGGACAACGGCAAGTACGCCAGCACCGAGGTCGTGGGACGGAGACTGATCATAACCTCCTCCGCACCCTCGGCGCCGTCCATGCTGCACACCCTGGAAGACCTGATGGCCTGCCTCAAGGTGGCGGACCAGGTGGTCAAGGGCAAGGTCGAGGGGTCAGACCTTGACGCCCTCTCGGACGCGGACGGCTAGCCCCTTCTTGAAGGACAGCATCTCCTCTCGGACCATGGTCGCCCGCCCGATGGCGAGCATGTCGTCCTTCTCGTTCACCACGATGACCTCGTCCATCGGCACCACCTCGGGATCGCAGTCCTTGACGAAGTGGCAGAAGACGTTCTTGCCCTCGCGGTTGAAAGGCTCGCTGTCATCCGCCACGACCACCCTGAGCCTGGGGGTGGCGAACCCTCTCATCAGCCTCCGGGCGCCTGGAGGGCGGAGGGAGAAAAGGCCGTCCGGCGCCCTCATGGACAAGATATGCTCGCCGTTCACTAGCACGTTGCGGATCTTGTCCGTGTTCTTGGACTTGACCAGCTCCACCTTCCCGTCCATCAGCAGCGCCCCGGCCCCCCTTCCGAACTGGTAGTCGGCCACCGCCCTCACCCGGGCGAGGTCCAGGTCGAAGGTGCTCTCCCCCTCGCCCAGGGCCTCGAGCATCTCCAGGGTCGGTTCGCCCTCGTAGAGCATCGACACCCCGTACTCGTGGCTGTGGGAGAAGCGCTCCATGAGCTCCCGGACCCTCTCCTCGGTGTCGCGGTCCCGGCTGCGGGGGAAGACCGACTGGGCGATGGGATAGACCTCGTCCAGCTCGATCGGGACCGGGCCGAAGGGCGACATGACCAGGAAATGGGCGTCCGTCCTTCGCGAGATTTCCCTCATCTCCTTGGCGTAGACGCGCGAGTAAGGCCTCTCCGCGTCCTGGAACACCACGCTCATCTGCTGCCGGGGCTTGGAGTACCTCTCGAAGTAGCGTCTCTCGTATCGGTATGCGGAAGGCCGGTCCAGCGACTCCGGCCCGGTGTAGAAGAACGCGCCCTCGCGGCTCAAGGGCTCGGACCTCTCCAGGAACTGCTTGTGCTTGGCCAGGGCGCGCAGGGCGTCCAGCAACGCGGGGTGGGCGCGGCAGCGCTGCTCCACCAATTCCCAGAGGCTGCCCTCCAGCAGGGCGCGCTTCGCCCTGTCTATCTCTTTCTTGGAGACGTGGAGGTTGTGTAGCGCGAGTGCCTTGGTCCTCTCCTTCTCCGGCAGCCCCTGCAACGATTCGATGGTGTGGCCGCGGCAGGTGGGGCAGTCGCAGTCCAGCCCCTTCATCTCGTCCAGATGGAACGTCCCCTCCGGGAACATCATCCGGCCGTCGCGGGCGAACTTGGCGTAGGAGGCGGAGTCGAACATGTCGCATCCCAGGAGGATGGCGAGGGAGAAGATCATGGGGTGGCCCGCCCCGAAGAGGTGCACCGGCCTCTCGGGCGAGAGCCCCTTCTTGGAGGCGACGATCACATCCACCAGGTCGGCGAACCGGTACCCTTCCATGAGGGGCACCACGCCGCCGATGGGGAACACGTCCACCGCCAAGGAGGAGAGTGAGCGGGCGCACTCCAGGCGCAGGTCGGGGAAGACGGAGCCTTGGACCACGCCCGCCAGCATCATTCCTCCCTTGATGGCGGCGGCCTCGGAGGTGCGCTCCAGCGTGACCCGGACTGCCTCCGCCGTCCTCTCCCGGCCCCAATCCGGCTCGGTGAAGATGTCCAGGACGGTGCCGATGTCCGCGCCTACGTCCCTCTGGAAGGCCACGATGTCCGCGTTGGCGACCTCCACCTCGCCGTACATGTGGCTCTGGAACGTCCCCGAATCGGTCATCACCACCCCGTCGAAGCCGAGCATGGAGTGCAGGCCTTCCTTCATCGCCCTCTCCCTGAGCGCGGGGTCGTTGCGGATGATGTAGGAGTTGGTGATCAGGGCCTGGAAGCCCATGGCCTCGAGGTCCTTGGGGGGTATGGTGATGAGCCGCGGGTTGACCACCGGCAGCAGGCAAGGCGTCTCCAGGACCCCGTGGCGGGTCTCGAAGCGCGCGATCCTGGCCAGGCCGTCCCTCTTCAGTAGCTCGAGCATCGTGCGAAGGAAGGTCGGCCCGTTTATTAATCCTTTGACGCCCTCCATCGAAAAGAATAAAGAAGCGGGCCAGCGATGCACACTGGAGCCGGATGCAGAAATTCGAGAACAAGATGGTCATAGCGGTGAGGAAGGACCTCAAGCTCTCCTCGGGGAAGCTGGCGGTCCAGGTGGCCCACGCCGCGGTCAACTGTGCCCTCGCCTCCAAGAGGAGGAAGCCGGAATGGTTCGAGCGCTGGTACTCAGAGGGTCAGAAGAAGGTCGTGGTCAAGGTCGCCTCGCTGGGCGAGCTGCTGCGCCTGAAGGTGGAGGCGGAGGACGCTGGC
>JAJRAN010000002.1 GCA_028682915.1 Methanomassiliicoccales archaeon
TCTTCCCTGAGGTGCTCACCACCTTCCTCGAGGAGTCGGACCAGATGCCCGAGGACGACGACGTCCTGCAAATGTTCATCCACCTGAACCTGGTCGAGCTGAGAAGGAATGGAAAGCCCGAGGGATACAACCGCAAGGGTAGGATGCGCCTGGTTTTCCCGCTCAATCGCAAGGAGTTCTACATCCGCGCAATGACGAAGAGCAGCGAGGTCGTCAGAATAACCGAGAAGATCAGCAAGATACTTGTCAAGGGGGGCGTCGACCATGAGCTGGAGTGGAACGCGCTCTCGATCATAGAGGAATAACGGCTTTTTGAGGTCCTGACCATGGCTGACGCTGCGCCTGACCGAGAGCCATGGAACAAGAGGATAAGGGAGAAGATAGCGCATCCGGCCCAGCTCGACGGGATGCGCGCGGCCTTCAAGACCACGCTGGACCGCCAGGAGGAGAATCTTCCCAGATTGCCGAATTTGGAGGAAAGAAGGAAGAGGGCCAAGGAGGCCAGGGAGGTCGGGGTCAGGGACGGTCGTCTGCTCTCTCAGGCGATCGAAAGGCTCAGAGCGAACAAGATCCGCGTCCTCGGCCCTTTCTCCAAGAACGAGGCGCAGGAAGCCATACTATCGGAGATAGGCTTGGAGCGATTGGTGGTGAAGTCCAAGTCCAATGTCACCAAGGAGCTTGAGCTGGCCAAGTTCCTGGGGGGTAAGGGCGTACGGGTGATCGAGACCGACGCCGGTGATCGCATCATCCAATTGGCGGGGCTCAAGCAGGCGCATCCCACGGGGCCTGCCGTGGATCTCACCCGCTACGATGTGGCCAAGATAATGTCCAAGTACCTAGGGAGGGAGGTGGACCCGGACCCGGATTCCCTGACCCAGGTCATCCGCGAGGACGTCCGCCAATTCATCGAGGAGGCAGGGGTCGGGATCACGGGGGCGAACTTCATCGCCGCGGAGGAGGGGGCGGCGATAATACTCCACAACGAGGGCAACGCCGCCGAGTGCGCCCGCCGACCCATCAAGCACATCATCGTCGCATCGACCGACAAGGTTGTGGCTGACCTTGAGGAGGCGATGAACCTCGTCAAGCTCCAGGCCTATTACGCCACCGGTAAGCTGGTCACGCAATACATCAACATCATCAGCGGACCGAGCATGACCGCAGACATCGAGAAGAAGACATTCTATGGCATGCATGGTCCGAAGGAGGTCGTGCTGGTCCTGGTCGACAACAACCGCTCCCGGGTATTGGATAGGACGATCCTCGAATGCATCAACTGCGGCTCGTGCCTCCTGAGGTGCCCGGTCTACGATGCGGTGGGAAAGGACTTCGGCGGCCCCGCGTACCTCGGTGGCAGGGGAGCGGCCTTCACCGCCTACATCGACGACGCTCCCACCGCCGTCAGCTCAGGGCTCACCCTGTGCACCAACTGCGGCCTGTGCACGGAGATGTGCCCTGTCCGACTTGATGTCCCCAGCCACGTCCGTCAGGCTCGAAGGCTCGCGGCCGGCTCGGGGCTGCTGCCCACCCCGGAGCAGAAGGCGTTGGTCAAGAGCGTCCGCAACTACCATAATCCCTGGATGCAGCCGAGGCAGGCCAAGGGGAGGTGGGCCGAAGGTCTTCGGCTCCCGGCCAAGGGCGACGTCCTCTTCTTCGCTGGATGCTCCCCCGCGCTCCTGCACCCCGAGATGCCAAGGGCGGTGGTCGAGGTCTTGCGCTCAGCGGGCCTGGAAGTGGCCTACCTGGGGAAGGAGGAGGTCTGCTGCGGCTCCACCCTACAGAAGATAGGCGAGGAGGAGCAGTTCCTACGCACCGCCGAGGAGAGCGCCAAGCTCATCAGGGCCAGCGGCGCAAAGAGGATTGTCACCTCCTGCCCTGGGTGCTATCGGACGCTGAAAGAATATCATCGGTACTTGGACGGATTCGAGGTGGAGGTGGAGCATGCCTCCCAGACGCTTGTCCGCCTGCTGGACGAAGGGCGCTTACGCTTCAAGGGAGTCAAGGCCGAGGTCACCTACCACGACCCATGCGAGCTAGGTCGGCTGGGGGGCGTGATCGAGGAGCCCAGGAAAGTGCTGGAATCCATCCCTGGGCTTGTGCTGAGGGAGATGCAAGAGAGCAAGGCCCGATCGCAGTGCTGCGGCTCCGGGGGCGGCGTCAAGACCGCCCATCCGGACCTGGCCACCAGCATAGGCGCGAGGCGAATCGCTGCCGCCCAGGGGACCGGGGCCAAGGCATTGGTGACCAGCTGCCCCTGGTGCCTGACCAATCTAAGGGACTCATGCAAGTCGAGCGGCTCGGACATCGAGATATGGGACCTGATCGTCCTGGCCAAACGCTCCCTTTCAGGATGAAAGGAGCGCGTCGAAGGCCTGGTGCAGCGATGTGCGCATGTTTGCCACGCGGCGCTCCTGCTCCCCGATATGGCGCTTGAGGTTGGTCATCTGCAGCCTCACCGCCTTCTTGGACGTGCCACCGTAGGAATCGCGGCGTGAGATGCAGCTCTCCACCGTGAGAGCTGGATACACATCCTCTTGGATCAGCTTGGAGAAGCGGCGCAGCTCCTTCAGCCCCAGTTCCTCGATGCCCTTCCCCCTCCCGATGGCATGGCGGACGATCTGGCCGGTGACCTCATGGGCGACCCGGAAGGGCATGCCCTTGCTCACCAGGTAATCGGCCAACTCGGTGGCGTTGAGGTACCCCTTCCGGGTGGCCGCCAACATCTTGGCGGCATCGAAGCTCAAGGTCGCCACCATGCGGACCGTGATATCCAAGCAAGAGGCGAGAGTATCGGCGCTGTGGAAGACGATCCCTTTGTCCTCCTGCAGGTCGCGGTTGTAGGTGAGGGGGAGGGAACGCAGGAGGGTGAGCATTGAGGCAGCATCAGCCACGGCGCCGGCGGAACGAGCGCGCACCAGCTCAGCGACGTCCGGGTTCTTCTTCTGCGGCATTATGGAGCTCCCGGTGGAGTATTTGTCGTCCACCTCCACGAAGCCGAACTCTGGCGAGGACCAGAGCACGATCTCCTCGCAGAGAGAGCTCAGGTGGACCATGGCCAGGGCGCAATCGAAGCACATCTCCGCCGCGAAGTCGCGATCGCTGACGCCGTCCATGGAGTTCTCGCAGGGCGCTTCGAAGCCCAGGGCTTTGGCTACGTACTCGCGATCGATATCGTATGTGGTCCCGGCCAAAGCAGCGGAGCCCAATGGGCAGATGTTGATGCGGGCGTAGCTCTCGATCAGCCTCTCCACGTCCCTTCCGAAGCGATGAGCGTGCGCCAATAGGTGATGGGCCAGCGTCACAGGCTGAGCATGTTGCGTATGCGTGAATCCCGGAAGGACGGTGTCTAGGTTCGTCTTGGCCTGGGCCAAGAGCGCCTTCTGCAATTCGATTAGGTAGGAGCAGATCTCCAGCAGGAGCTCCCGTACATACATCCGGAAGTCGGTTGCCACCTGGTCGTTGCGGCTCCGCGCCGTGTGCAGGCGCCCCCCAGCCTCTCCAATGCGCCCGGTCAGCGCCGCCTCGATATTGGAGTGCACGTCCTCCAATCCATCATTGAGCACCAGCTCCCCGTCTTCGAGGGCGTCCAGGAGCTCCCTGAGGCCAGTCTGAATTACGTCGACGTCTCCCTGGGGAAGGATCCTCTTCCGGCCGAGCATGCGAGCATGGGCTATCGAGCCTACGATGTCATACCAGGCCATGCGGGAATCCACCGCCAATGAGGTGGTGAAGTCCAGCGTGTCGCGGCTCATGCCCTCTTTAAAACGTCCCGACCAAAGAGTCCCTTGCTTCACTTCCTCTTCACCTTGTGCACGGCGGCCACGGTCTTCAACGGCAGTCCCCAGACATAAATGAATCCCTTGGCCGAGGTATGGTCGAACTGGTCCCCGCTCGCGTATGTTGCCAGCCCATGGTCGTACATGGAATAAGGGGACTTGCGGCCCACGATCTGCGCCGTGCCCTTGAACAAGCGCACGCGCACAGTGCCCGTTACGTACTCCTGCGTCTTTTCCACGAAGGAGTCCAGGCACTCCTTGAGGGTGGAGAACCAAAGGCCGTCGTAGGCCAGCTCAGCGTACTTCTGGTCCACCTCCGCCTTGAACTTGAGGACGTCCTTGGGCAGGACCATCTTCTCCAGGTCCTTGTGGGCGGCGATGAGGACCACGGCGGCCGGAGCCTCGTAGTTCTCTCTGGACTTGATGCCGACCAAGCGGTCCTCGATGTGGTCGATGCGTCCGACCCCATGCTTGCCGGCGAGCTCGTTGAGTTTCTGGACTAGCGTAACCCCGCCCATCTTCTTTCCGTTGAGGGCCGTCGGGACGCCCTTCTCGAATCCGATCTCGACATATTCGGGCCGGCTCGGAGCTTTATCGGGGAAGACCGTCCATTCGAACGCGTCCTCGGGCGGCTCCTGCCAAGCGTCCTCCAGTATGCCGCACTCGATGCTCCTGCCCCAAAGGTTCTCGTCGGTGGAATAGGGGCACTGCTTCTTGACACGGATGGGGATGCCGTGCTCCTTGGCGTAATCGATCTCGTCCTCACGGGTCATGACCCATTCGCGCATAGGGGCGATTATCCCCAGCTCGGGAGCGAGGGCGCCGATGGACACGTCGAAACGGACCTGGTCGTTGCCCTTGGCGGTGCAGCCATGGGCGATGAACGATGCGCCCTCCTTCTTGGCCACGTCCACTAGCAGCTTGGCGATCAGGGGGCGGGCTATCGAGGTGCAGACGGGATACGAGCCTTCGTACATGGCGTTGGCCTTCAAAGCAGGCCAGCAGTATTCGGTCACGAACTCCTCCTTCGCGTCCAGGGCGTAGGCGTTGGTGGCCCCGATCCTGTTTGCCCGGTCGATGTTGTCCTTCATGTCCACGTCGGGCTGTCCCACGTCGACCGAGACCGCGATCACGTCAAGGTCATACTTCTCCTGGAGCCAGCGGATGGCCACCGAGGTGTCCAACCCTCCGGAGTAGGCTAGGACCACTTTCTTGCGACCGCTCTTCTTGCTGGTCTTGCTGGATGCCATTGAAATCTCCGGTGCTACCCGGAACTGTTTATTAAGGGTTGCTGACACGCATGCGACATTAGGCGCGAGAAGGGGTCTCTCTTACGACATGCCTTCGGCCAGCACTCCCAATGTAGCCTACGGGAACGAGTCCAAAGCTAGAATGTCTCTTTTGGGTCATCATTCTTTTAATAATACCTCATAATCAGCGAGAATCCATTGGCCCATCCAGGAGCGAAGGGCATGAGCAAGCTCCCGGGCCTTTAGCAGAGGAACGGAAATGATCAATGCAGCGATCGTGGGAGGCTCGGGGTATACCGGAGGGGAATTGGCGCGCCTTCTGTGCCGCCACCCCAAGATCAGCCTGGAGGCCATGACCTCGCGTCAGAACGCCGGGGTGAAGGTCTCGCACGTCATGTCCTATCTGGAAGGGTTCGTGGACCTTAGGTTCGAGGAGAAGCTGGGGAATGGTGATTACGACCTGGTCTTCGTCGCGGCTCCCCACGGCGCGTCGATGGAGGTGGTCCCCGACCTGCTGAAGCGGGGCCTGAGGGTTATCGACCTCTCAGGAGATTATCGCCTCTCCGACCCATCCATCTACAGGAAATGGTACGGGCTGGACCATAAAGACCACGACAACCTGGGAAGGGCGGTCTATGGGATACCGGAGCTATTCCACGAGAGGATCGCCGGCGCTGACCTCATCGCCAACCCCGGATGCTATCCCACCTGCTCGGCGCTCGGCCTCGCTCCCCTCTTCGCCAAAGGATTGGTCGAGAGCCACGCCATCGTCGATGCCAAATCCGGAACCTCGGGCGCAGGGCAGCAGCCTACGGCCGTCACCCATCACCCGGTTTGCGCTTCCCAGGTCACCCCCTACAAAGTAGGGACGCATCGCCACGCCCCCGAGATACAGATGGTCCTGGAACGCCTGGCCCGGGGCTTCGTGGACGTGGTCTTCACCCCCCACCTCATCCCGATCGTGCGGGGGATGCTATGCACATCATACGCGCGCCTGAACGAGCCCATGGACCTCGGCTCGATACAGCTGCTTTATCGTGAATACTACCACGGGAAGAGGTTCGTCCGCGTGGTGCAGGGGACGCCCTCCATTATATCGGTGGTGGGCTCGAACTTCTGCGAGATCGGCCTGGCCACGGCAGGGAAGGACACGGTGGTGGCCATGAGCACCATCGACAACCTGGTCAAAGGCGGGAGCGGTCAGGCGGTCCAGAACGCCAACATCATGTTCGGATTGGAAGAGGCATCGGGATTGGATTTCCCAGGGCTAGGGGTATGAGCAAATGATCATTATCGATGGAGGGATAACGTCGCCCAAAGGCTTCATGGCCGCCGGGGTCGGAGCTGGCATCAAGAAGGACAAGCTGGACATGGCGGTGATCTATTCCGAGCTGCCGGCCATTTCCGCAACGGCCTATACCCAGAATAGGGCCAGGGCGGCACCGATCGAGGTGATGATGCGGGACAATTCCAAGGTCCTACGGGCCTTCGTCATCAACTCGGGCAATGCCAACGCCCTTACCGGAGAAAAGGGAATCGAGGACGCCAGAAAGATGCAACAGATGGTGGCGGAGCAGATGCACTTGGACGTCATGGAGGTCGGGGTCGCGTCCACCGGGGTCATCGGCCGCTTCCTGCCCATGGACCTGGTGGCGAAGGGCATTGTCCAGGCATGCAACGAGCTCGACCGTTCGGTGGAGGCGAACATCGACACCGCTAAGGCGATAATGACCACCGATACCAAGATGAAGAGCGTGGCCTGCCAGGTCAACCTGCGGGACGGCACCTTGGTGACGGTGGCCGGGATAGCCAAGGGAAGCGGGATGATCTCGCCCGCCATGCGCACCCTGCATGCCACCACGCTAAGCTTCGTGACCACCGATGCCCATCTGGAACGGGACCCGAATTCTCAGTGGCAGCGCATCATGGACTCGAGCTTCAACGTCATCAACGTCGACGGGGACCAGAGCACCAACGACATCAGCGTCTTCATGGCCAACGGGGCCGCGAAGGGAATGCCCGCCGATGACGACCCTTCCTTCTGGGAAGCGGTCCTCTGGGTGGCGAAATCCTTGGCCAAGGCGGTGGCCATCGACGGCGAGGGAGCGACCAAGCTCATCGAGGTCGTGGTCACGGGGGCCAAGGATGATCAGGAGGCCCGCGTGGCCGCGCGCTCCATCGTCGCCTCCAACCTGGTGAAGGCGGCGGTATTCGGCGCAGACCCCAATTTCGGCAGGATACTGGCTGCCCTCGGTAACTCAGGGAGCGACTTCGACATCTCCAAGGTGCGCCTCCGCCTGAGCAACGGGAAGGCGGTGTCCCTTTTCGAGAACGGATCGCCCCTCATCGTGCCGGGGTCGAACGAGGAGAACGTCGCTCGCAACATCCTCAAGGAGAAGCGCATCCTCATCGAGCTGGAGCTCGGAGTTGGAATCGGCCGGGGAGAGGCCTGGGGCTGCGACCTGAGCTACGAGTACGTCAAGATCAACGCTTCCTACACGACATAGGTGGTAAGATGAAAGAGGAACCGCCCAAGCCGCCCTCCCGCTCCTCCAAGCTGAAGGGGAAGAAAGTGCTCATCAAGATAGGCGGAAGCTCGATAGCTGGCAAGGAAGCTTTAGAATCCTTCGCCCAGAACATCGCCCTCCTCGTCGGTCTGGGGATAAGGCCCGTGGTGGTCCATGGAGGGGGACCGGAGATCAACGAGGAGATGAAGCGAAGGGGCCTTCCAGTGCAAAAGGTGGCCGGACTTCGCGTGACGGACGACGAGACCCTGAAGGTTGCCAATGAGGTGCTGGCCAGGATAAACGAAGAAATAGTGTACGCGCTCAAACGGGTCCAGGTGAAGGCAGTCGGCCTTCAGGGTGCCGAGAGGGACACCCTCGTGGCAAGGAAATTGGACCCGGTGAAAGTAAAGGATGAAAATGGCAACGAGGTTTCGGTCGACCTGGGGAACGTCGGCGAGGTCTGCTCGGTGGACCCCCTAAATCTGAACAACCTCATCAACAACGGCTTCGTGCCCGTCATCTACCCCATCTGCTCGACCAAGGACTACAAGCTGATGAACGTCAACGCGGACACGGCGGCGGCGCACATCGCCAAGACCATCAAGGCGGAGGAGATGATCTTGATCACCGATGTGCCGGGGATAATGCGCGAGTTCGGCAAGCCAGATACCACGATCAAGGAGGTCACCGTCGCCCAGCTGCAACAGCTCATCAATGAGGGAGTGGTGAGCGGCGGCATGATCCCCAAGGCCCAAGCCTGCGAGCTGGCCGTGCTGGGTGGCGTGAAGGCGGTCCACATGTTGGACGGCAGGGAGAAGGACGCGATAGTCAACCAGCTCCTGTCCGGGGAGAACCTGGGGACGATGGTGACACTATGAGGCGATCTTCATGAGCGACCTGAATCTGGAGGACATCAAGCAGCTGCACATATCCTACCTTTTCCAGAACTATGGCAGGGAAGAGGTTTGCTTCGACCACGGGCAGGGCGAGTTCCTGTTCGACATCGGCAACTGCCGCTACCTGGACTTCGTGGCGGGGATCGCGGTCAACGCGCTCGGCCACAACCATCCCGCGGTGGTCGAGGCCGTAACCAGGCAGGCCCCCAGGCTCATCCACACCTCCAACCTCTACTACATCAAGGAACAGGCGGAGCTGGGAGAGGCGATCGCCTCCATAGCGCCCTGGCCCCTTGCTGTCTCGCTCTTCGTCAACAGCGGTGCCGAGGCGAACGAAGGCGCATTGAAGCTGGCCTGTAAAGGCACCGGGCGCGCTCGCTTCCTCGCCGCCAAGAACTCCTTCCACGGTCGGACCTCGGTGGCCCTCTCAGCCACCGGCCAGCCCAAGTACCAGTCCGGCTTCGAGCCGCTCTTGTCCAGAGCCTTCGACTTCATCGAATACGGTAACGTGGAGCAGCTGAAGTCCTCGGTGACATCGGAAACCGCCGCGCTCATCCTCGAGCCAATCCAAGGCGAGGGCGGGATCATCGTGCCGAGCCAAGAGTTCATGCGCACCGCCAGGGACATCACTACGGACAAAGGTGCGATGCTGATAGTGGACGAGGTCCAGACCGGTCTCTGCCGCACGGGCAGATGGTTCGGGTTCGAGCATTTCGGGATCGTGCCTGACATTATCACGTTGGCCAAGGCCCTCGGGGGAGGCTATCCTATCGGTGCAATCGTCTCCAGCATGGAGATATCCAAGACCTTCACGCCTGGCTCTCACGGGACGACCTTCGGCGGCAACCCCTTAGGGTGCGCCGTGGCCAAGGCCGTGCTCTCCACCATGAAAAAGGAAAAGCTGGCCGAACGGGCGAACCTCAAGGGCGAGGAATGGATGGCCAAGCTCCGCTCGATAACACGGGAGAGCGCCATGGTGAAGGAGGTCAGGGGAAGGGGCCTGATGATCGGGGTGGAGATGGAAGGCGAAAGGGCCAACGAGTTCAAGGCCTACGCCTTCCAGCGGAAGCAGCTGGTTAACGTGGCAGGAGGGAGGACGGTTCGCTTGGTCCCGCCTCTGATCATGGGGGATCAGTCCATGACGGCGCTGAACGAGAGCATGAAGTCATTCCTGACCAGGCCGCATCCCGAGACGAAAACCCTTTAATACTCTCTACCTTTTCTTTCCCATCCTATGAAGGAGCAGTCTCAGAAGGAGAGCATCGCCGAGCGCACCCGCGCCTACATCGATGCGCACCCTAGCGTCAAGGACTGCATCTCCAAAGACCTCATCAATTACTCCTCGCTCGCCAGGCTGATCATGAAGGACCTGGGCATCAAGAACGAGGAGGCGGTCATGATTGCCTGCAGGCGCTACGCTGTCAAGCTGGCCAAGCGCGACCACGAACGCGACATCCTGCGCATCTTGGCCAATTCCCGCCTAGAGGTAAAGACAAAGATTTGCATCGTGACCGCGAAGAACGATTGGACCGTGCTACAGCGCCTGGAAGCGGTGTTCCAGAAGCTGATAAACGAGAAGGCGATAATGCAGATCATTCAGGGCGCTCAGGCGATCACGGTCATCGCGGACGAGAAGCTGAAGAACGAGGTCATCAACGCCGTCGGGAGAGAGAACATCCTGAAGGTGCGGCAGGACCTGGTCGAGATCACCGTCAAATCGCCGGAGAGGATAGTCGAGACCTCCGGAGTATTCGCCTTCTTGGCATCCAACCTGGCGGAGAACAACGTCAACGTGGTTGAGACGGTCTCATGTTACACAGACAGCATATTCATAGTCAACGAGGCTGACATGATCTATGCCTACTCCATACTGACCAGGGTTATCGAGAGCGCGGAGCAGGTCGAGGAGACGGTGGAAGAGTAATCTACGAATATCGTATGTTTCTACGAATATCGATATTATTTTTCAGAAACAGTATAAATTACAAAAATCTGGCATAATATTCAAACGCCTCTGAAAAACGCAGAATCGAAAAGCATCAAATAGCTTATCCTGCATGTTTCAAGAGTATAGGAGGAAGAACATGGTAAAAGTGCCGAACATCGTGGTGGAGCCTCCTGGACCCAAGGCCAAGGCCATAATCGAACTCGACACCATTTATCTCGCCACCTCGACCAAAGCCGCGCCGATCGCGGTCGATAGGGCGGAAGGTTCATTGGTCTGGGATGTCGACGGCAACACCTTCTTGGATTTCGCCAGCGGCGTCGCGGTGCTTAACCTTGGGCATTCCCATCCCGCGGTAGTCAAGGCCATCAGGAAGCAAACAGAGAAGTTCATCCATTTCGCTGGCACCGATTACTATTACGACGTCCAATCGAAAATGGCGGAGCGCATCTGCTCCATCTCCAACGTTCCAGGGAAGAAGCGAGTGTTCCTGAGCAACTCCGGCACGGAGAGCAACGAGGCCGCGCTGAAGCTGGCCCGATGGTCCACACAGCGGAAGCTGTTCATCTCCTTCATCGGCGGATTCCACGGCCGGACCTTAGGCTCCCTAGCCCTGACCGCAAGCAAGAGCGTGCAGCAGGAACGCTACTTCCCCTCCATGCCAGGGGTCACCCACCTCCCTTTCGCCTACTGTTACCGCTGCCCCTACCAGCTAGAGTACCCTTCTTGCGAGATATGGTGCGCCAAGGTGCTGGAGGAGCTGCATTTCCAGGACTACCTCCCAGCGGAGGAGGTCGCGGCCATGTTCATGGAGCCTATGCAGGGCGAGGGAGGGTACATCGTTCCGCCGATGGAATTCGTTCAGATGATGCACGCCACCTGCAAGAGGCATGGAATCCTCTTCGTGGACGACGAGGTACAGGCGGGGATGGGAAGGACTGGCCGGATGTGGGCGATGGAGCATCACGGGGTCGCCCCGGACATCATGTGCAGCGCCAAAGCCCTCGGCTCTGGCATCCCGATCGGGGCGACGGTCTTCCGCAGTGAGCTCGACTGGGGGAAGAAGGGCTCCCATTCCAACACCTTTGGAGGAAACGCGGTGGCCTGCGCCTCGGCCCTGGCCACCATCGATGTCATCGAGAAGGAAAGGCTCCTGTCACAGGCGGAGAGGAAGGGCAGGCACCTCCGAAAGCGGTTGGAGGAGATGATGGAGAAGTATGAGCTCATCGGCGATGTGAGGGGCTTGGGCCTGATGCAGGCTGCGGAGTTCGTCAAGGATCGCAGGACCAAGGAGCCAGCCTGCAAGGAGAGGGACGAGGTCGAGGAGTTGTGCTACAAGCGCGGATTGATCGCCATCGGATGCGGCAGGTCCGGCATTCGCATCATCCCACCGCTCAACATATCCATGGAGCTTCTCGACAGCGGCCTGGACGTCCTCGAGGGCGTGATAAGGGATACGAACCGAGGAAGATGAGTACCGACGGTCCGGTGAGTGCATGAGGATATTCCGCTCATCGATGAAGCCATGGATAGAAGGAAAGGGCTATTCGAAGCGCCCATTGGTGACCGAAGATGAGCTCGAAGCCCCAGGGACCCTCGTCCAGGAAGTGGAATTCAAGCCGGGACAGAGCGTTCCGCCTCACCGTCACATGCATACGAGGGAGGTCTTCATAGCCTTAGATCATGCCGTCTTCCAAGTCAATAGCCAAGAGGTAAAGATGGAGCCGATGGACGTGCTCCTCTGCGAGCCAGGGGACATCCACGGCAACCCGGCGATCGAGAGATCCTTCAGGATCCTCGTCATAAAGCTAGACAATAAAGAAGATGACACTATTTGGCTATGAGATGGTCCTTTCATCCGCATGTGATCAAATCAAATCGCTTCTTCAAGATTGGGCTTCTTCGCCTTGATCGAGAGCAGCATCGGGAAGGAAAGATAGTCATTCGGAAAGTGCCAGGTACCATCAGGATGCAATCGCATCGAAGCATGTCTCTGGAAGAAGCTGAAGGGGAACTCATGCACATGCTCGATCCTCAATCCGGCACCGATGAGCGAATCGATTATCTCCGATAGGGGATGGGTCCATTCGAAGCTGGTGGAGTTCTCGACCGTGGCAGAGCGATCTGTATAGGTCCCCTGCACATCGAACCTAGTCGGTCTCCCATCTGAGAAATAAGGGTATACTATGCGGATCGGAGCGGCCTCCTTCTCATCGATGAGGCTGGCCAGGGGATGGTCCTCCACGAGAAGGAACGTCCCCCCGTCGTCCAGCATTTCGCTTATCACCGAAGCCCATGCGGGGAGGTCAGGAAGCCAGCATAGCACGCCATATGACGAGAAGATAAGGTCGAACCTCTCATCCAGGACCTTCGGCAGGTCGTAAACGTCTGATTCGACGAACCGGGCCTTGACGCCGATTTCGTTGGAGATCTCCTTGGCAAGGGCGATCGCCCTGGGGGAGAAATCCACCCCCGTAACCGAAGCGCCAGCTCTCGCGAGGGACAGCGAGTCCAGTCCAAAGTGGCATTGAAGGTGGAGCAACCTTTTCCCTTGCAGGTCTCCAAGCTCCTCCAGCTCCACTGGTAAGAGCGTGCTCCTTCCCCGTTTGAAGCCTTCGATATCGTAGAAGCGCGAGGCAGCATGGATTGGGACAAGTTCGTCCCATCGTCGCCGATTCGATTCGACCTCGTTCCTGACCATGCAAGCCCCTTCGTGGAGAATGAAGAGCCACCAGGGAGATTTGAACTCCCGACCTGCTGATTACAAGTCAGCCGCTCAACCAGGCTGAGCTATGGTGGCTTTGTCCCTCGTAACCATCGGTAGGATTTATGCCTTTTTCCTCGCAAGGCATATCTGGAACCGAGAGCAAGATATTTCCCTCCGCAGTCGATTGCCTTCCTCGGGATGCATATATGAATGGAGAGAGGGACCCTCCGACGAAGGGAAGGATGGGACGGATCACCAAGTCCATAGTCAGGCAATCAGGGGTAGATGATGCTCAAAGGGTCATGCTCCCCGCCTACGCGTACGAGGGTGCGAAGAAGGGCGAGGAGAAGGCGGAGCTCACCAGGCAGACCATGGAGCGCCTAGAGGCCGTCTTCGACGAGGAGTCGCGGGTCAAGATCATGGAGCGCTGCGGAAGGCTGTGCTGCGGTCCGACGCACCAGAAGGTAAGGAAGGCGCTCTTCCAGGAGTCCAACAGCCTGGAGGAATTCCTGGAGAAGCTCAATGAGCTCGAGGCTGGCAAGGCACATTACAGGATTACCGAGCAGGGAGCGGTCATCGTCGAGCATCCTTCCTGCCTCTGCGGACAGGTGAAGGACACGCCGAGGAGGTTCTCATCCCATTCGTATTGCATGTGCAGCGTCGGGTTCAACAAGGAGCTCTTCGAGACCGTACTGGGAAGGAAGGTGGATGTGATCTTGGTGACCTCCGCCATCTGCGATGGTGGCCCCTGTCGGCTCGTGGTCCGACTATGAGGCTGGACGATGAATCGGAATCGAGAAGTTTTATAATCCATCTAGCAATGGAGTCAATCTAGCTCAGGAAGTGGCCCACATGGATGACAAGTCGTTTGGATTCTTGGAAGAACTCTGCAACAGCCCCGGTCCTTCAGGCTTCGAGGGCAAGCCCATCCGATTGATCAAGGATTACGTCAAGCCATACGCTGATAGCATCTACACTGACAAGATGGGCAACCTCTTCTTCGAGAGGACGGGAAGGAAGGGCGGTCCGACGATCCTGATACCAGGACACGTGGATGAGATCGGGTTCATGGTGTCGAGCGTCAACGCGCTGGGCTATCTGACATTCAACCAATTGGGGGGATGGTTCGACCAGGTCCTACTCGGCCAACGCGTTCAGGTCATGGGCGGCAAGGGAATGGTCCGAGGGGTGATCGCCTGCAAGCCCCCCCACGTCATGGACGCGGAGGAGAGGAAGAAGGTCATCACCAAGGACAAGATGTTCATCGATGTGGGGGCATCCAACAAGGATGAGATCCAAGCGCTGGGGATAAGGATCGGGGACGCGATCGTGCCAGAGTCGAACTTCTTCAGCCTGACCAAGAAATCCTTCAAGGAGGGAAAGGAGGTCGGCGAGCGCCAAATCATCTTCGGCAAGGCCTTCGACAACCGCGTCAGCGCGTTCCTGGCCGCAGAGACGGTGAGACAGCTGAAGGCGCAGAAGATCTCACATCCTAACCGCGTGGTCGGAGCCTCGACCGTCCAGGAAGAAGTCGGGGCAAGAGGCGCGAGGACCGCCGCCGCCTTCGTCAAGCCCGACGTGGCAATCGTCTTGGATGTGGATATCGCGGGGGACGTTCCTGGCATAGAGCCACACCAAGCCCCGGCCAGGATGGGCGAGGGGGTCGGCGTCACCGTCTTCGACGCCAGCATGATCCCCAATCAGGCCCTAAAGGAGATAGTGGTCGGCATCTGCGAGAAGAACAAGATCCCCTATCAGCTGACCCAGGTGGCAATGGGCGGAACGGACGCCGGTCCGATCCACATGTCGAACATCGGGATCCCAAGCATAGCCATTGGTGTACCGACGCGGCACATTCACTCCCACGTGGGCGTGATCGACACGGCCGACATAGATTCGACCTTGAGGCTCGTTCTCGAGCTGGTCAAGTACCTGGACCGTAAGGCGGTGGACGGGCTGACCTCCACCTAGGGTGCCGGGAACCGTCGAAAACTATAATAATGGCGAATCGATGACGAGCATTCATCTCCAAAAGATACACTGGTGAAGATCATGTCTGCTGATGAGGTCAAGATTAACAAGGGAGACATCGTCCGACTCGAGTTTAGCGGTTACCTAGCTGACTCCAACGAGCTCTTCGACACGACCAACGCCGAGGTCGCCAAGGACGCCGGAATATTCAACGAGAACGCAACCTATGCTCCAATTCCGGTGCTGGTCGGATCCGGGCGCCTTTTCGAAGGCCTGGAGGACGCCCTGGTCGGTGCCCAGGTGGGCGTTGATCAGGAGGCGACCATTCCGCCGGAGAAGGCCGCGGGCGCCCGCGACCCCAAGCTAGTCGAGAACATCCCGGTGCGCGACTTCCTCAAGCAGGACATCGAGCCCAAGGTAGGGATGGAAGTTAACATCAAGAACCGGATGGGTATGATAACAGCGATCACCCCGCGCGTGGTCAGGGTCGACTTCAATCGCCGTTTCGCTGGACGCACTCTGATTTACAAGTTCAAAGTGACCATGAAGGTCGAGGAGCCGGTAGACAAGGTCCTAGCCGTGGTCGAGATGGATTACGGCAGCTTGGAGAACTTCTCCGCCATTGTGGATGGTGACGCTGTTGCTATCACCTTGCCGGACGTCTGCAAGTACGACCAGAAGTGGATTCTGGCCAAGTACAAGGTGGTCGCGGACCTACGCGAGGGCCTGAAGATGAAGACCGTCCGCTTTGTCGAGGAATACATCAAGAAGGAAGAGGAGAAGAAGGAGGAGAAGCCCGAGGAGCGCGAGCCCGAGGAGCTTCCCCAGTAATTCCTTCCCTCTTTTTTCCAATTAATTCAAGGGCAAGTGGCCTAGACTGGATATGGCAGCAGCCTCCTAAGCTGCAGGTCCGGGGTTCGAATCCCCGCTTGCCCGCTCCCCATTAACGCCAGTATATTTATTTTTGGATTCAATTAAAAACAAACTGCGCATGGAGCATTAAACCTTCATTTATTTTTATCAGATACCGTTAATACAGGAAATCGTGCATTTTCTTAGAATCCTTTTTATCCTCATGCAACGAGGTTTAGGTCCGTGAGCTAGATGGCTGAGGCAGTAAAACCCTCCAAGTGCGCAGTGTGCGATACATACGATTTCAAAGGGATGTGGAAATGCGAATGCGATGCGATGAACCTGTCCAAGAACCTAACGTGCTGGAAATGCGGGAAAGCGCCTGATAGGCGGGATCCTTGAGGCGATGCGAATGCCGGAGCAATTGACGAATCAATTCCGGAAGTGGCTTCTGGTGCGCTACCGCGATTCCAAAGGCAGGCTGAGCCTTTCTGGGCAGGAGGATAGGCCGTTCGTGATTTTCATGCCGGAGGGGAAGGTTTCGGGCAGTGGAGGGTGCAATCGCTTCTTCTCATCCTTTGAGACCTCGGGGCTCTTACTGAAAATAGGGATTATTGGCTCGACGCGGATGTTCTGCCAAGATCCGCCTTGGTTGATGGAAATGGAAGGCGATTTCCTCGGCTGCCTGGAAAGGAGCTCCCGATTCGAGCTCACCCAGGATTCCCTCAAGATCTTCGATGTCGAAGGTCATGAACTCCTTTGCTTCGACAGAGATGAGAATTGGCCTTAAGAGGGGAAAGAAAAATGGCGAAATGGTTTGAGGCGTAGCTGAGTTTTGCTTAAGGCTCGATTTCTCCAGTTCTCACTTTGATTACTCTCTCCACCGGAAGAATGAATATCTTCCCATCGCCGACGTCTCCGGTCTTGGCAGATGAGCAGATGGCGCTCACCACATCCTCGAGCCGGTCCTCCCTGACCACGATCTCCACCTTCATCTTCGGGAGCATGTCAACTCTGAACTTGCCCGCACGGTGCGTGAACTCCAGCCCTTTCTGCTCTCCTCGGCCTTGAACCTCGTACGCCGTCATGGCGTGCACGCCCATCTCCTCGAGGGCGTGCTTCACCGCGCCAAGCTTCTCAGGGCGGATGATGGCCTCGATCATCTTCATTTGCTCGCCTCAAGAATAAGCGTTCTCGCCGTGCTGGATGATGTCAGCGCCGATGCGTTCCTCTTCCTTGCTCATGCGGATCGCCATGAACCTCTTCATCACGAAAAGGGCGATGGAGGTGACACCGAAGGCGAACACATATACTACGCCGACGGCCACCATTTGGGCGCCCAGCAGAGTGAGCCCGCCGCCGTAGAACAGCCCCTTTGAAGTGGAGGCCAAAGTCCCGGTGGCGAACAGACCCGTGGCGAGGGCGCCCCAGGTGCCTCCCACCCCGTGCACTCCGAACACGTCCAGAGCGTCGTCATAGTCGAATCTCCTCTTTAAAAGGATGCCCCCATAACAGAATACGCCCGCGCCCATGCCGATGGCGATCGCCCCAGTAACGTTGACGTAACCGCATGCCGGCGTGATGGCCACAAGGCCAGCGATGGCACCGGAGATCATCCCTAGGACGCCAGGGCGTCCGCTGTGGAGCCAATTGACCAAGCCCCATACTATCGCGGCGGTCGCTGCGGCCACCATCGTGACCACGAAGGCGTTGGCCGCGATCCCGTCGGCGGCCAGGGCGCTGCCACCATTAAAGCCGAACCAGCCTATCCAAAGCAGCGCGCCCCCCAATACCACGAAGGGGATGTTGTGCGGCCTCTCCATCCCGCCATTGCCAAGCGACGTCCTTTTTCCTAGGACGATGACGGCTGCCAGGACGGATACGCCAGCGGTGATGTGCACCACGGTACCGCCCGCGAAGTCCAGGGCGCCCAATTGCGCGATCCATCCCCCGCCCCAAACCCAATGGGCCACAGGGATGTAGACTAGAAGAGTCCATGCGAACAGGAAAATGATCAATGCCCTGAGCTTCATGCGTTCCGCCACCCCCCCTATGATCAGAGCCACGGTGATGATGGCGAACATCCCTTGGAACATCATGAAAAGTATGCCGGGTATGCTGGTCAGGTCATAAGGGGCCAATGGCTCGATGCCCACTCCATCCAGCATCACCCAGTCGAAGTTACCTATCAGGTCGTTGCCATTACCCCCGAAGGAAAGTGTGAAGCCAACTGTGACCCAGATCAGCGTCACCATTCCGACTATGATGATGCTCTGCCCCAGGATGGAGAGCACGTTCTTCTTTCCAAGCATCCCGCCATAGAAGAAACCTACTGCCGGGGTCATGATGAAGACCAGTGCGGCCGAGATCAGAACCCATGCCGTATTTCCAGTGTCTATCGCCAATCTTTCACCTCATCGATTAAGGACCTAGGAACACATAACGACATTTGTATGCTATTCCTTAATTTCTGTAGATAAAAGCATAATAAAAAGATTTCTAACGCAACAAATGTACAGAATATACAAATAACATAGATGAATGTTTATTGGAATATTAATGTGTATGATAGGAATCAAAATTACGCTCTTAAATCCGGCACCCCATGTAATTCGAGCCTCGAGCATCGATTAAGTAAGTTGGAGGACTTATGTCGTTCCACTATGACATCCAAGGTAAAGGTCAACATGTCCGTCTGCGACAAGAGACATACGATCACGGTCGAGATGACCCCAGATTTGGAGTTCGTAGTGATGGCCGAGACCGATTGCGAGAACGTCCGGGAGTTCATCGACGCGTTGGGTAGGTTGAGCCTTTCGGATCTTTCGGAAAAGAAGACTAGCAAGGTCTGGGAGGTCTTCAAGAACGTTCGCATGTCGGCGAATTGCCTCGTCCCTGCCGCGGTGATGGACGCGGCCTGGATGGAGGCGGGCATGCTCTCCAAGAACCTTGCGCAGTCCTGCGGCTCCAAATGCATCATCTATCCGAAAGACTGAGAATTCCGATGGCAGGGAGAATTCAACAAATGATTTAAGCAGGCGAGTCTTGAATAGTCCTGGTCAAGGGTGGAGCCGATGAGGGAGTACGATCTCATTGTGATTGGAACCGGGGCGGGCCTCAATGTCGCGTCGAGGGCCAGAGCACAGAACCTCAAGGTGGCGATAGTGGAGGACGGTCCGCTCGGTGGCACGTGCCTTAACCGTGGATGCATACCGAGCAAGATCCTCATCGAGCCGGCGAACGTCGTCAGGCAGGCAGAGGATGCCAAGCGCATCGGGGTGACCGCCAAGATCGAAAGCATGGACTTCCAGCTGGTCCGCAAGAGGATGTGGGACCTAGTGCTCAGCGACAGGGGCGGGATGGAGGAGGGGGTGACCTCCGACAAAGGCCTCGACTTTTACCACACCAGGGGCGAGTTCGTCGGGACCAGGAGGCTCCAGGTCGGGGTCGAGCAGATCACCGCCCCCAAGGTGATGATCGCCTGTGGAGTCCGGACCTCGGTCCCGAAGATAAAGGGTCTGGAGGAGGTGGGCTATCTCACCTCGGAGACGGTCTTCGACCTCTCCCACATCCCGTCTCGCCTCGCCATCCTCGGCGGTGGCTACAAGGCCTGCGAGTTCGCCCATTTCTTCACGGCATTCGGGACCCAGGTCACCATCATCGGCCGGAATCCAGCCCTGCTCCCTCGCGAGGAACCGGAGGTGAGCGCCCTGGTGCTGAAGAAGATGTCAGAGCTCTCCGAGGTCCACGTCAACCACGAATTGATTGAGGCCAAGCGGACATCCGATGGAAAATCCCTGACCTACAAGGACAGGGCGACTGGGAAGGAATCGGTGCTCATGGCGGACGAAATCCTAGTGGCGACCGGTGTGCAATCCAACGCCGATCTTCTCCAGGTCTCCCGGACCGGGGTCCAGCTGGATGAGCGCGGCTACGTGCTTGTCAACGAATATCTAGAGACCAACGTCTCCGGAATCTGGGCCTTCGGGGACATAATCGGCCGCAACATGTACCGTCACACGGCCAATTACGAGAGCGACGTGGCATGGTACAACGCATTTGGCAAACAGAAGGTCAAGCTCCTCGAGCACGCCGTCCCTCACGCCGTCTTCGCCTATCCTGAGGTTGCGGGGGTGGGGTTGACGGAGGCGGAGGCGAAGCAGCGCGGCCGCCGTTACTTCACCGGCAGGGCCGAGTACATCGACACCGCCAAGGGGTACGCCATGGCAGAGGAGGAGGGGTTCTGCAAGGTCATCGTGGATGCCGAGACCATGCGCATCCTCGGGGCTCACGCCGTGGGCGCTCACGCATCATTGTTGGTGCAGCCCATCGTTTATCTTATGAACGTCGGCGACGGCACCTTCAACCCTATCGCGAGGAGCCAAACAATACACCCGGCCTTGAGTGAGGTGATGGCGAATGCCTTCGCCAACCTGTCAGACCCCGAGCATCATCATGAGCACTGATCAGAACGTCTTCGAGGCGTGACCATTGGGGTCATGGATCGGGATGGAGTTGATGCGGCGCATGCGAAGCGCCCCTAACCACACCACCAAGTAAGGAATCGGGGGTGCGATGTACAAGAAGGAGGCCCCCAAGGCGGCGATCCTCTTGTGCCCCGGCAGCTCGCTCACCTTCTTGTAGACGGGGTCGTCAGGGTCCTTTCCTGGGCGATTGAGCATGGACTTGATGATCTGGCGGTCGGATTCCAGGACCACTTCCATGGTCCATTTGACGCCCGATTCCACCGACATGGGGCTGCCTTTCGGGACCGTGGACTTCATCAGGATAGCCTTACGCAGGTCCTCCTCCCCGCTCCCTTCGAACTCCGTGAACGCGCAGCCAAGGGTTCCCAAGGAGTGGGAATCGCTTCCGGCGAGGCGCGCCCATCGTCCCAATTTGGAGTGCTGCAACGCCCGGTTGTTGGCGAAGCCGTCGACATGGCCGGCGTTGAAGACCTCCAGTCCATCGATGTCCAGCCTGTCCACCTCATATCCGAGGGCAGGCACGTGCATGCTGAAGGGATGAGGGGCGATGACCAACCCTCCCTGGGAGCGAATGCGGTCCACCGCCTCGGCCGCCGGTAGGTCCTTTGGGATATCTTCGTTCAAGAATAACCCGAGGATCTCGCCCTCCTCGGTGCTGATCTCCTCGCCGATGACGACGCTTATCCCATCATATTCCTTGGCAAACTGCTTCGCCAGGATGCCGCCGCGGACGGTGTTATGGTCGGTGACGCATACGGTGTCCAGACCGACGGCCTTCGCCCTCTTCACTATGTCCTCAGGTTCGTTGACCGATTCCGGGAACCTGAGGAACCAAAGCCGGGCAAGGCCTGAGTACTTCGAATGAACGTGTATGTCAGCCCTGCTCGCCATCCAGATGATGAAAGGGTGATGGCATAATAAAGCTTCGGGAGTCTACCTCTTTCAAGCCCTACCATGCTGGCGAGGCAAAATGACTGGATGAGGATGGCATCGGTCACCTGGAGAACAAGGACATATCGATGTCCCTATCTACCGGTAAGATATCACGGTCTCAATGGATTTTATTTCATGGGGCATCCAGCTGATCAAGGACCTAATCTCTTCAGCAGGATACATTGGAATCATGATCCTAATGGCGCTAGAGAGCGCATGTCTGCCAATTCCTAGCGAGATAGTCATGCCCTTCGCTGGATGGCTGGCCTATGATGGCGTCTTCAGCCTAACATGGGTAATCCTTGCCGGGACCATCGGATGCGTTCTCGGGTCAATCGTCTCTTATGCCGTTGGCATGTATGGTGGGCGGGCATTCATCCTCAAGTATGGCAAGTACATTCTATTGCGCGAAAGCCACATCAAGGCGAGCGAAAGATGGTTCGAGAAATATGGGGACCTGGCAATTTTCGCAAGCCGTTTACTCCCCGTCGTAAGGACCTTCATTTCCTTGCCAGCCGGTATAGCGAAGATGGATTTCAAGAAATTCGTGGCTCTCACCTTCCTTGGGTGTCTTCCTTGGTGCGCTATGCTCGCGGTCATTGGCTACTACCTGGGTGAGAATTATGACACAATTAGGAATTATTTCGTCTGGTTCGAGGCGCTGGTGGTCATTGGGTTGATCACGGTCGGTGTCTATTATCTCGTCTGGAGAAGGAAGAAAAAGAGTTCCGGTGAATCTATCCGCTCTGTTGGCGAAGCGGATAAATAACCATTGGAGAATGAACCTCCGCCAATCGGGCGTCCGGAGTGAAGTCGATTCATGGGCATAATCGAATCATTGAACCAGATCATCATCGACTTCATTTCCTCTTCCGGTTATCCAGGCATCTTCTTCGCAATGTTCATCGAGGGCATAATCACACCCATACCTAGCGAACTCATCATGCCATTCGCTGGGTACCTCGCCTCGACAGGGAGGTTTTCCCTACCTTTGGTAATCCTCGCCGGGACCCTCGGAGCCACGTTAGGATCCACCGTGGCCTATGGGATCGCTAGGTTGGTCGGCAGACCAATCGTGGATAAGTATGGAAGATACATCTTCTTGGACCAAACGAAGGTGGACAAGGCCGATGCTTGGTTCAAGAAGTATGGAAGCTGGGGGATACTGCTTGGTCACGCCATCCCCGGGATAAGGTCGATAATATCTTTTCCCGCCGGCATCTTCAAAATGGATCTTAAGCGCTTCATTCTCTTCACATTCCTAGGTGCCCTCATTTGGAACACGGTCCTCTCATCTGCTGGATATCTTCTAGGCGAGTATTATATAGAATTCTGGAAAGCCCTCGAAGGATGGGACCTGATCATAATCGCGATAGCGGTAGTAGCAGTGGCGGCATACCTCCTGTGGCATAGGCGGAGGACCGTTCCCGTCAGGTAAGCAGGAAGAAAACTCAGGACTGGTAGTAATATTCGCCCTTCTCCTTCTGCTCTTGGTCCAGGCGCGAGCCAGGCTTGTTGATCCTGGGGCGATGGGTGTCGTTGTCCCGACGGAACGTCACGTCCACCATCCTGAGGAACTGATTCATGCCCTTGCGCATATCGAAAGGCCCTTGCCCCAGTCCTTCCCTGCCGGGTATCCCGGAGAAGACCATCATGGAGTCCGAGACCATGTCCAGGAAATAGATGTCATGGTCGACCACCAGAGCGGACCGTCCCCTCTTCTCCATCACTCTGCGTATGGTCTTGGCGGTCTCCATCCTCTGATTCGAGTCCAAGTAAGCGGATGGCTCATCCAGAAGGTAGATGTCGGCGTCTCTGGAAAGGCAGAGGGCGATGGCGGTGCGTTGCAGCTCTCCCCCGGACAGGTTCTGCACCTGTTTCTCGTATAGGGTCTTCAGGCTGAGAGGGTGGGCAATCTCCGACTCGAAGAAACCTGATTCGAAGAAGTCCTTGACGTTGACGAGGAAGAGCTCATGGACCGTGCCCTCGAAGTCCGGGTTGATGTATTGGGGCTTGTAGCTGACCTTGATGGGGTTCATGATACCCCCCTCGGTAGGCGGAATGACCCCTGCCAAGACCTTGACGAAGGTCGTCTTTCCGATGGCGTTTGGACCGACGACCCCGACCGATTCGCCGACCTTGATTTGCCCCTCCTCGACCTTAAGTCTGAAGCTGGGATAATGGCACTCCATTTCTTGGAAGTCGAGCAGCGAGACGGTTTGCCAGGAGCCTCTCGGAGGGCGGTCCTCGAAAACGATGGGGTAATCCCGAAAACGTATGTTCTCTTCCCTGAGGTAGCCGTCGAGATAGGTGTTGATGGCGATTCTGACTTGCCGTGGCTGGGCGAAGACGCCGAACGCACCCTCGGAACCGTAGACTAGATAGACATTGTCCGCCAAGAAGTCCAATATGGCCAGATCGTGCTCGATGACCACCACCTGCTTCTCAACACTAAGCTCCTGGATGATCCGGGCCACTTTGATGCGTTGGTAAATGTCAAGGTAGGATGAAGGCTCATCGAAGAAGTACACGTCGCTATCCTTCAGGATAGTCGCCGCGATCGCGGTCCTTTGCAACTCCCCTCCAGACAGCTCGCTGAGAGGTCGATCCATGACATCCCCTAGCTCGAGCATGTCGATCACCTCCTGCATGGGCATGCGTTCCGCGACCTTTTCAAGAAGCTCACGGACCACCCCCTTATGCACCGTAGGGAGCTTGTCCACGTACTGTGGCTTTAAGGAGGTGCGGACATTCCCTCTGTAGACCTTCTCCAGGAACTCCTTGAGCTCCGAGCCAGCGAAATGCTGGAGGACCTCGTCCTTTGTCGGTGGTTCCTCGTATTTCCCCAAGTTAGGGATTTCTGCTCCGGACATGAGTCGAAAAGCCGTGGATTTGCCAATCCCGTTCGGACCCAGAATCCCAGTGACCAACCCCTTTTTCGGCACAGGCAGCCGATATAACCTGAAGCCGTTCAATCCATATTGGTGGATGATTTCTCCCTCAAGCTCGTCCGGGAGGCCGATGATCTTGATGGCCTCGAAAGGGCATTTGTGTACGCATATCCCGCATCCGACGCAAAGAGGCTCTGCGATCTCTGGCTTGCCCTTTTCTCCGATGACCACGGTCTGAACACCCGTCCTGACCTTGGGGCAGTACTTGACGCACTCTGTGTTGCATTTCTTCGGCTGACAGCGGTCCCTGAGCAATACGGCGATTCGCATGACGAACCCAGCAATAAGCAGGAGCGATAAAAAGATGATTGTGCTTCTTTAAGGAAAAGGAGTGACGTAAAGGGTTTGTGTTGTTCAGCTTAGTGGGTATAGACCCAGTTCATTGCCTTTCCCTTTGAGACCTTCCACACCCAGTAGTCCTTGCCGTCGTACTTCATGACATCATACTTCGAGCGAGGGTCCCCCCACGCGTAGTATGGCGGGTTCAATGGGTTAGCCTTTGTCACGCGGATGTTGTTATCCTTCTCATCCGAATATTTCTTCTTTACCTCGGCTACGATGCCATCTGGGACACCGAAGGTCAATTCAACGTCGACCATATTTTTCGTTCCTCCCCTCAGGACGTTCCACGGTCCCAAGTGAAACCACTTATCCACCTAGCAGCATTAAAGCTTAACGGGCTTTAACGATGATTAAGCATCCAGAGGAATTACAATCGTTTATATCCAGAATATAATTTAGCTCATTAATATAAATTATAGAATTTCAAAATACAATCCGACAGGGCGCCATCGATTTGAGATTCCATAGATCGATGAGCCATATCCCTCTGATTCGAAGCGATGAAGTGATTTGAGCGGCATCGCCATCAAGCCTTAAATCCCCCTTGCTCCATTCGATGCCGATAGATATGGCAAGGGTTTTGGTATGCGTGGCTTGGCCCTATTCCAACGGCGCAATCCACCTAGGTCATGTGGCTGGGTCACTCCTTCCACCTGACATCTTCGCTCGGTATCATCGCCTCAAGGGCGACGAGGTGCTGATGGTCTCAGGCTCAGACCAGCATGGGACACCTGTGACCGTCAGGGCAGAGAAGGAGGGCACCAGTCCGGAGGAGATCGCGGAGCGGTATCATAGGATAAATGCCAAGGCAATCGAGGACCTCGGCATCAATTTCGAGCTCTTCACCAAGACCCACAACCCGAATCATTTCGAGGTCGTGCATGACGTGTTCCTAAGGCTACTGGACAACGGCCATCTCTACAAGAAAGGAACGCTGCAGTACTTCTGCCCAAAATGCGAAAAGTTCTTGCCTGATAGGTACGTCGAGGGCCAATGCCGGAAATGCGGCAACGAAAGAGCCAGGGGCGATCAGTGCGAGAAATGCGGCGCCACCTATGAGGCGGGGGAGCTCGATCGGGCCAGATGCACGACGTGTGGGACAGAGCCCGAGTTGCGCGAGACTGAGCATTTCTTCTTCAGGCTATCGGCGTTCCAAGAGCCCTTGCTCGAGTATGTGAAGGACAAAGATTATTGGCGCCCTAACGTCCAGCTGTTCACAAAGAACTGGCTCGAGGCCGGTCTGAAGGACCGTGCTATCACGAGGGACATGAATTGGGGAGTGCCGGTCCCCTTGCCAGGTTATGAGGGCAAAGTGAT
Organism: Methanomassiliicoccales archaeon; assembly: GCA_028682915.1. Taxonomy (GTDB): domain Archaea; phylum Thermoplasmatota; class Thermoplasmata; order Methanomassiliicoccales; family UBA472; genus JAJRAN01. The sequence continues at coordinate 25,935 of JAJRAN010000002.1, forward strand.
ATACGTCTGGTTCGAGGCGGTCATCGGGTATCTGTCGGCCTCCAAGGAATGGGCCAAGCTCCAAGGCCAACCTGACAAATGGAAGGACTTCTGGCTGAACCCTGTGACAAAAAGCTATTATTTCCTGGGAAAGGACAACATACCGTTCCATACCATAATCTGGCCTTCCATCCTGATGGGATACGGCGGGCTCAACCTACCGTATGACGTCCCAGCCAACGAGTTCTTGACCTTCAAGGGGGAGACCTTCTCGAAAAGCCGGGGCGTCGGAGTGGACGTCCCTTCGCTGCTGGAGAGGTTCGAACCTGATGTTGTAAGGTATTACATCGCCGCCAACATGCCGGAGAACCGGGACAGCGACTTCTCGTTGGACGATTTCGAGGCGAAGGTCAACAACGAGCTGGTGGCGACTCTGGGCAATTACTACCACCGCGTCCTTTCCTTCACCTTCAAGAATTTCGGCCTAGTGCCCGAAATGATGTATCTGGACATGGAAAGGTCAGAGGTCGAGGAAGCCATATCGCTAGCAAGGCGACAAGTGGACGAGTTCATCACCACCTGCCAATTCAAGCGCGCCCTCAAATCCATCATGGACCTTGCCCAGTTCGGGAACCAGTTCTTCGATAAGGTCGCCCCGTGGTCCTTGCTCAAGAATGACAAAGCCAAGTGCGGCGCGGTCCTCAACCTGAACCTGGAGATAGTCAAGGCGCTGGCCGTCCTCAGCCACGCCTACCTTCCCAACAGCTCCGAGCGCGCATGGTGGTATCTGGGGATGCAAGGAACCTTGGCATCGAAGGGATTGGGGTGGCTGGATGAGAAACTGGAGCCCAACCAGCCACTGGTCGAACCGAAGCCGCTCTTCACCAAGATGGTCATCGAGAAGGCCGATGAGCGCTTCAAGGCCTTCGAAGCCCTCAACCTCAAGGTCGGCGAGATCCTGGAAGTGAAACCGCATCCCAACGCCGAGAAGCTGCTGGTAATGGTAGTGGACATCGGGAGGAAGATCCAGTTGGTTGCCGGCCTTCGCCATTACTACTCAGAGGAGGCGCTGAAGGGGAAAAGGATCATCGTGGTCACCAACCTGCAACATGCAAAATTGCGCGGCGTGGAGTCGCAGGGCATGCTGCTCGCGGCCGAGGCAACGGGGAAGGTCAAATTGCTCGTTCCCGCGGGGAAGGCTTCGCCTGGGGACCCTGTGAGCTGCGGACTCTCCCAAAGCGAGAAGGAGATCTCCTTCGGCGATTTCCAGAAACTGGTGCTCAGGGTGGGGACATTGAAGGATGGACAAGTCTCCTTAGGAAGGGACGTGAAGGTGAAGTACCCAGACAAAGCCATCCTCGCCGGCAAGGTCGCGGTGTTCCTGCCGAACAACGAGGCGCAAGAGGCCCTCCCCCTTTACACCATTAACGGCGTGGCCATAACAGTAGATGGCGGCGATATCGAGGATGGTGCTCAGGTAAGATGAGGGCGGACCTGCACATCCACACCCATCATTCAGGGGACAATGATCAGAATCTCGAGGACATCTTCGCAAGCGCGAAGCGCCTCAGCTTGGATGTGATTGGCATCGCCGACCACAACACCTTGAAGGGAGGGACCGAAGCCAAGGCCCAAGCTCCCCCGAGCCTAATCGTGATTCCTGCGGTCGAGGTTACGTCGGAGGATGGCCACATCCTCGCTTATAACGTGTCAGAGGAAATACCGAGGGGCAGAAGCGTGGCTGAGACCATCGATCTCATCCACAAAGCGGGAGGCATTGCCGTCGCCGCCCATCCTTATAGGATGTGGTCGGGCTTGGGCAGCAAGGTCATCCTTCGAAGCCGGTTCGACGCCATAGAGGCGATCAACGGAAGGAACACGATAGAAGGCAACAGAAAGGCGATCGCGCTGGCGGAAAGGGCTCACCTCCCTGTCGTTGCTGGATCGGATGCCCATCGGCCTGAAAAGGTCGGGGAGGGATTGACCATCTTTCCAGACGATTGCCGTACCGTCGATGATCTCATCAAAGCGATATTGGACGGGCGTACGCACGTCGAGGGCACGGGTCGTGGGACTAGGGAGACCCTCCGCTACGGCAGCAGGTCTATAGCCCAATGGATTAGCCGAGGAATGAGGAGGCTCTGAGCTCAGATCGTGATTTCGACGCGGTTGACCACGTTGCTCGCTGCCTTCGCTGCCTTATCATTGTCCCCTTTGCCATCCATTACGATGGCGAGGAGGTAGCGGGTCCCCGCTCCGACGAGAACGACGTCCTTCTCGACGAGATTGATTTGGACATGGCTGAGGTTGTCCTTCAGCTCCGCCGAGGATGTCTCAGCCGCACCGAGCATGATGGCCGCCATGGCCGCGAACGTCTCTTGGTGAACTCCCTTGGGCGTATCGCCAAGGATGAAAAGCCCGCCCCTTGAAATCAGCGAGACGCCGATGACATGCTCCAGGCGTCTGATTTCTTCCAAGATGTTCCTGATGTGAGCAAGTTCACCCATTTATCTCCACAACCTAAGAGGCTCCCCTCAATAATTATGAAGCCCACATAAAAACCTTTTCACTTCGTAATCGATATGCTGAATGAGTTCCAGATTTCCATAATGTGGCAAATACTAAAAATTATAATTATGTTTATATTAATTATTGCTCATTTAATAGAATTAATTTTAACTCTGGGGCAATATTAATAATTACAAACCCCTTAACGTTTCTGGGCGAGGGAGAAGAGGGGTGTCGAACAGCCCTGCTATTACAAAGCAAAGAGCTTCGAAGATCGAAGCAGGTCTAGTTCGTTCGCTCCATGCCCCTTTGGAGAAGAAGAGGATAGAACGTCGTCTGATGAAATTGGTAGAGGAGGACCCAGACACCGCCATCTCCATTCTTCTGAAGAACCTTGATCATGAGAACGACAAAGTGGCCAACTTCGTCCATCAGCTCCTAGAAAGAAGCACCAAGAGCAAGAAAGGTATGAGGGCCGTCCTGAACAACATCGTCAATCCGAACCAGGTCGTGCGCCGAAACGCCGTCGCATATCTCAGTGCCAAGAGAGGCTTCCACGTAGCGACGTATGCCTCGTTCTACGAGCACACCTACCTGTTGATTGCCATGGCGCGCAACAAGGAGATACCCGTTAGCGACATCGAAGCCCTGGTCGAGGTCTCCAAGGAAACCTATCTCGAGGGCGAGACCATCAAGGCGCTTCAGGACATGGCCGCAAGCCTGGACTTCATAAAGCACCGCCATCGTACCGCGGACACCTTGAAGACGTACCTGACCGAGATGCTTAAGCTTGCCCCGGACCTGACCAGGATGGGCGCATATGATGGCCAGATCGCGGAACCTCTGAGAAGGGCCATCAACGCAAGTAAGAATCGCGCGTTGGATGAGACCAAGGAGATAATCGAGGTAAGGACCATGGAATCCTCCGTGAGGAGGGATCTCAACCACATCGGCCGTCTGGTCAAGGGCTCATTCCAAGAGAGGCCGACCCTGGCATTCGAGCACATGACCGGCGTCGATGCTTTCGTCATCACTAAGCTGAGGAGCTTCATCGATTCGGTGATCGCGAAGTCCATCGCAGGCAAGCGCGAGGAGGCGCTGCTGACGCTCATTTCTTTCATGAGCACGGACCTCAAACAATACATGGAGGATTCCAAGGAGCGCTTGGAGGGCAAGGACAGGAGCGCTCTGATCTCCCTCTACATCATAGGCCTGGTACTGCTGAAGCTCGCCTCCTATCTGATGTCGCAGACAGCCGAGGACGTCTACCAGAAGTACTTCCACGGATTGGAGGTCGAGCCCTCCGTGCACGTGCTGCCTTGGCCCGAACCGATCGTCAAGGCCATGATTTGACCGTCATGTCCGTCGGATTCGGTCGATGCTCGGATGAAAGCCCTAGGATTCTCCTAGGAATGCTGGGTACTAGGAATATTTATATCAAAGGTTTTGGATTATGGACCAGAGGGATGCACTCATGCCAAGTTCGTTGGTGAAGAATGCTCTAGCCAATTATAAAGAGGGCCAGGAAAAGGAAAAGACTGCACCGGCGGCTCAAGCCGCTCCCGTCCCCGCGCCGGCACAACCGAACGCGGCGGATGAGGAGCTAAGGAAGATCGCCGAACAGCTCGATGTCTGCATCAAGATCATCGGATGCGGCGGTGGTGGCTGCAACACCATCAACCGCTGCGTGGACGCAGGAATCAGCGGCGCACAGCTGTGCGCGATCAACACGGACGCCAAGCACCTGTTGACCGTCAGGGCTCCCAAGAAGATCCTGATTGGCAAGACCGCCACCCGCGGGCTCGGGGCCGGCGCCATACCCCAGGTCGGCGAGCAGGCAGCGCGCGAAAGCGACATGGAGATCCGGGAGTTCCTCAGCGGCGCCAACATAGTCTTCGTCACCGCAGGCATGGGAGGCGGAACCGGGACAGGCTCCGCCCACTATGTGGCCAGGATATCCAAGGACCAGATACGCGCCTTGACCATCGGCGTCGTGACCCTGCCCTTCAAGGCAGAGGGCACCGTCCGGATGGAGAACGCCTTGGAGGGGCTCAACAAGCTGCGCCATATCTGTGATACAACCATCGTCATCCCGAACGACAAGCTCATAGAGCTGGTTCCCAAGCTGCCGGTGGACGCGGCATTCAAGGTGGCCGACGAGGTCTTGATGCAGACCATCAAGGGCCTGACCGAGATCATCACCAAGCCCGGCCTGGTCAACCTGGACTACGCGGACATCATGACCGTCATGAACGAGGGCGGGGTAGCCTTCGTAGGCATAGGCGAGGCGAACACCGATGAGGACGACCGGGTCAAAGCGGCCGTCAATGAGGCATTGCACTCCCCTCTGCTAGGCGAGATCCAGCTGAAGCAAGCCCAAGGCGCGCTCATACGCGTGGTGGGCGGCCCGGACATGACCGTGAGCGAGGCGCAGAAGGCCTCGGAGCTGGTCATGAACTCCATAGCCGACCGCGCCCGCATCATATGGGGATGCTCCATCGACCCGGAGATCGAAGGGACGATCAAGGTCCTTATCATCCTCACCGGTGCCCAGTCCAAGTACGTCCTGGGCAAGGACGGGCAGAGCTCGACCTCCAAGCTGGGTGTCGCCTACGGCCAGCAGGCGCCCCAGAAAATGGGGGGCTCGCCAGCGCCAGCCGCGAGGGGCCGAGACGACGAGGACGGCATAGACTTCGTCCGCTGATCGTAAGTGCGCCGGACGAGGGGGCATGCGAGGAGCGTCAACTGCCCCCTCTGACCTAAACACTCAGAGGGGTCAGAGCTCGAAGGAAGCATCGCCGAAGCTAATGGCCGGGCAAGGTTCGGTGCATATGCCGCAATGAATGCACTTCGCTGTCTCGACAAGAACCCTGTCCTGTTCCATTATGAGTGCACCCTCATGGCATCTGGCGATGCACACCCCGCAGCCGACGCATTCCTCGGCCTTAACCACGGCCCGGCGCACCTTTTCCACATTTTTCCTTATCTGCTCGGGGTCGCGCCCTTTGGCCACCAAGGCCCCATTATCGAATATCCTGACCTCGAGCACCTTGCACCAGCCTTCCTGGTCGTCCATCTCCACCTCGCCCAGCTGGCACAGGATGTTCGCCACCCTCTTCAGGTCCAACTCTCGGTTGAAAGCCCCTTCCACGCTATACCCCATTATGCAAGGGGACATGCCTTCCTGCATGCGTAGTCGGACAGGCTCCTTTACCTTACCGCGCTCGGGCATGCTCCTCCTGATGGATGCGCCCCTCCCCTCCAGCTCCTTGCGGATGGCATCGGGCAGTCTCCTCCAGCGCCAAAGCGCATATC
>JAJRAN010000143.1 GCA_028682915.1 Methanomassiliicoccales archaeon
TGTTATCGATCAACAAGGCCCTGGTCTCTGAATCGTTGCGGGAAAGCATCGGCCTCCTCGCCGGTGGCGGCCTGGCGGCGGCGGAGCACGTGCCGAAGAGTATCATCTGCGGCGCGGACGCAGTCGTGCTGGAGCGTGTGATGAAGGTGGCGCTGGGCTGCCACGCCTCCCTGCGGTGCCCCGTCTGCCCGATCCAGAAGGACGAGAATGGCGGCGATTGGACGAAATGGAGGGTGGTGAACCTGGTGGGCGCGTGGCGCGACCAACTTCTAGAGGTCATGGGAGCCATGGGCATCAGGGAAGTGCGCCGGCTGCGCGGAGAGATCGGCAGGGCGATCTTCTTCGAGGATGCGGAGAAGGACGCCTTCGCCAGCATCCAGGGAGGGGCCTGAGATGTGCGCCTCCTTCGAGCCAATCACTGAGGAGGACTTCAGCCAGGTTCCCCCTCTCCTGCTGAAGAAGATGAGCCGCTACCGGGTCACGCGCACGGACACCTGCATCGATTGCGGCCTGTGCTCTTCCTTGTGTCCCTACGACGTGCATAGGAGGGTCGAGGGGCATGTGCACATGCTTCTCCCCGCCGACAACAAGTGCATCGGTCCGAGCTGCTCCTCCAATCCATTCTACTGTGTAAAGCACTGCCCGACAGAATCGCTCTCAGTCGGCTCCAATCCGATTTTCACCAGCATGGGCGACCCGCGCTGGACTTCGGATATGATTGTGGCCACCTGGAGGCAGGCGGAGAGCGGCGAGCCCATCCCCTTGGACCACTTCACCCAGAGCGGCGATTCCGGGGGCGGGTTTGACCGCATGTCCCTCGCTCTTCCTCCAATGAAAAACGGATTCCATCCGGAGGAAATCTCCACCGCCATCGAGCTCAATCATCGAAAGGAGGGGACGAGACTGCGCATCCCAATCCCCTGGTACGGCGGAGGCATGTCCTATGGATCTGTGAGCCAGAGAACCATGCTAGCCAGGGCCATTGCCGCGCAGGAGTGGGGCACCTACACCTGCACCGGGGAGGGTGGGTATCCTGAGGCGTTGGTGCCTTTCAGGGACCACGTCATCACACAGGTCGCCACTGGCCTGTTCGGGGTGCGGGAGGAGACAATCAAGCGCGCCCCCATTGTGGAGTTCAAGTATGCCCAGGGGGCAAAGCCGGGGCTCGGGGGGCACCTGCTATATGAGAAGAATACACCGGACGTGGCGCGCATGAGAGAGGCGGTGCCTTACACCAGCCTGTTCTCCCCGTTCCCGTTCCACAGCGTCTACTCTGTCGAGGATCACAAGAAGCACCTGGACTGGATCCATTCCGTTACCCCTAGATCCCTTCTTGCAGTCAAGGTCTCCACGCCCAACGATGTGGAGATGGTGGCCGTGGGGAGCTACTACGCCGGCGCGCATATCGTGCATTTGGACGGAGGGTATGGGGGGACCGGTGCGGCGCCGGAGATCGCCAAGAAGAACATCGCAATGCCCATCGAGTATGCCATCCCGAAGGTGCACCGCTTTCTTGAGAAGGAGGGCATCCGGGAGGAGATCACGCTGATAGCGAGCGGAGGATTGCGCACTGCTATGGACGTGGCGAAGGCCATAGCATTGGGTGCGGACGGCGTGGTGATCGGCACCGCGGAGTTGGTGGCCATGGGCTGCGTGCGTTGCGCCAACTGCGAGAGCGGACGCGGCTGTCCCAGGGGAATTGCCACCACGGACAAGGAGCTGGAAGAACAGAACCAGATGATGAATCAGGCGAGGCGGCTCTCCAACCTCTATCGCTCGTGGCAGATGCAGTTACGCGAGATCCTTTTCAGGTTTGATCTGAAGGATATTCATGAGCTGAGAGGGCGCACCGACCTGCTGCGCTACCAAGGAACACCTGGGAGGATGCTGCCGTGAACGACCCCGCCGCCCTTTTGAGATCAAGAAAGATGCTGAGCCCCGATCATAAGCCCGAGTATCGATCGCAGGAGGCGGAAGGAGGCTGCGGCGTCGTAGGGCTGGCGTGCTCGCAGCCGGTCCGCGGCGAGCACATCCTGCAGCCGCTGATACAGATGCACAACCGCGGTAACGGGAAGGGAGGGGGAATATCGGCGGTCGGCCTATCCCCGGAGCAACTGGGCGTGGAGCGCGACATCCTGGAGAATGACTACCTAGTGCAGATAGCCTACCTGAAGGACGAGGTCAGGCAGGAACTGGAGGAGGAGTTCATCTTTGACCGGTACGAAGTGCATTCCTCCCATCAAGTCCCGACTAGCGACGACCTCGCCCTGTTATCGAGACTAGAGGTACGTCCACCGGTCATCTGGCGCTACTTTTGCCGCGCCAAGAGGGAGGTATTGGACCGATTCATCGAGAAGAACGCATTGCACCATCTCGACCGCCGTAAGGTGGAGGACGAGCTGATCTACCAGACCAGCTTCCAGATCAACCAGAAGTACTACGCCGGCGCGAACATGTGCGCCTTCGTGATGTCCCACGGGCGCAATATGCTGATCATGAAGATTGTGGGCTACGCGGAGGACCTGATCCATTATTACAAGCTCGAGGACTTCAAGGCGAACCTGTGGATCGGGCATCAGAGGTACCCGACAAAAGGTCGCGTCTGGCACCCGGGAGGGGCGCATCCCTTCATGGGCTTGGACGAGGCGCTGGTACACAACGGCGACTTCGCCAATTACTACTCTGTCACGGAGTACCTGGCGCAGAAGGGCATCTGCCCCCTCTTCCTGACGGATACGGAGGTCTCCATCCTTTTGTTCGACCTGCTGAACCGCGTGTACGGATACCCTCTGGAGTACATTTTGGAGGCGCTGGCACCGACCACTGAGCGTGACTTCCATCTGCTGCCGGAGGAGAAGCGGCAGGTCTATCGGGCCATTCAGTCCACGCACCTGCACCGTTCCCCGGACGGCCCCTGGTTTTTCATCATCAGCCGCAACGACTACTACCACGACCAGTTGCAGCTCATCGGCATCACGGACACCTCCATGCTTCGGCCGCAGGTGTTCGCGCTCGTGGATGGTGAGGTACAAGTCGGCCTGATCGCGTCGGAGAAGCAGGCCATCGATTCCACACTGCGCAGCTTGGCGAAGGAATATCCCTCGCTCTCGCAACAGGCAGACCTGTACTGGAACGCCAGAGGAGGAAGCCACACCGACGGCGGAGCCTTCATCTTCACCTTAGGCCCCGAGTCTCCCGTCAAGGGCAGGGAGCTAGTGTGCACGAACAAGTTCGGCGCCCGGGTCTCAGTTCCGGGAGAGGGCTTCGACGCGATGCAGGATGATATCATGGCCAACCCATTGCCGCAGGGAGCAAGCTCCTCTTGGGCGGAGAGGATGCTGGAAGGCGACGTGGAAGAGGGATTCGCGGCATGGAAGGAGGCGGTGAGGACCGCCTCAGCCTCGGAGATCATGGGGGCCATATCCGCGCTTTCCACTCTGGACGGGACAGGAGACGGGTTCGAGAAGAATCTGTCCCTGCTCACCATGGCCATCGACCGCAGATACCCTACGGGCAAGCTGAGGCGGAGCCGCCTCCTCTCGAAGTTGAACGAGGGCGTACTGTCAATGCTGCGCTCCGCTCCCCAGATAGGATCAGGGGGAAGTTCGCCTATCGTCCTGGTGGACCATGACAGCCGCATGTTCATGAGAGGCCCTCAGGACGGACAAAGGGCTTTGGTGATCGATTGCGAGGGCTTCCCCATGGAAGGGGAGCAAGGAGTCTCACATCTCCTCTGTCAGGCGACGGAGATGGGCTGGAGGCGAATTTTGGTCATCGAGACGCACGGGCAGCGCTTCATTGGCTGCGGCCTCGGACCTCGAACACACGGCATCGAGATCGAAGTATACGGCAGCTCAGGCGACTATCTTGCCTCAGGGCTGGACGGAGCGAGCATCACGGTACACGGCAACGGACAGGACCAGGTGGGGCAGATATTGAGCCAAGGGAAGCTGGTGGTGCACGGCGACGTGGGACAGACCTTCATGTACGGGGCGAAGGGTGGTCAAGTGTACATCCGTGGAAACGCCGCTGGGAGGCCGCTAATCAATGCAGTGGGGAGGCCGCGGGTGGTCATCAACGGCACATGCTTGGACTACTTGGCGGAGTCGATGATGGCAGGGGATCCCTTGAACGGAGGTGGGTTTGTGGTACTAAATGGTCTGGGATTCGACGCCGAGGGGCGTCCATACGATCTGATGACTCCGTATCCAGGAGGAAACCTGTTCTCTTTGGCGTCCGGCGGGGCTATCTACGTGCGCGACCCGATGGACAAGGTGGGCGAGGAGCAGTTGAACGGGGGGCGAATCACTAGGCTCACCGTGGAGGATTGGGAGCTCTTGCTTCCCTATCTGAAGGAGAACGAACGCCTCTTCGGCATTTCGGTCGAGGAGGTGCTGCTTAAGAAGGACGGATCTTCGTGCGAGCCATGGCAGATATACAAGAAGGTCGAGGTGGTCCCGCTGTCCGCCTTATCCAACGGGGATAGGTTATCCGCGGATGAGTAGAATTTGCACCTTTCGCATTTCTTATCCGACGACAACATCTCTGTTTTCTCTGTCGGAATGACTGCGGAACTGCTTCATATGGATCCGAAGCCC
>JAJRAN010000019.1 GCA_028682915.1 Methanomassiliicoccales archaeon
CGGTACAGGGATGTCGTCTTTCTCGTCCCGTTCTTCATCCAGCTTCTCCTGTTCGCGACGCCAATCCTCTATTCCGGCTCGAATCTGCCGGCCGGCTGGGATTGGACTCTTTATTTCAATCCGTTGGCAGGAATCATGTCATTGCAGAGGGGCGTTTACCTTGGGACCACTGTGGATTTCGTCCTGGTCGGATGCTCGGTCCTCATCACCACAGTGCTCTTCATCGCCGGCCTTTATTACTTCAGGCAATATGAGAAGGACTTCGCGGATGTGATCTGATGGCCGAGCCCATAATGGAGATCAAGGGCATAGGAAAGAGCTATCGCCTGATACATGGCCATGCACATGAGTACAAGCGATTGAGCGAGTCGATGGTGAACATTTTCACTCACCCAGTTCGCACGATTAAAGAGGTTAGAAAGACTAAGGAGCGGTTCTGGGCTCTGAGGGACGTTAACCTTTCCATCAATAGGGGCGAGGCCATAGGCATCATAGGTGCCAATGGAGCAGGAAAAAGCACATTGCTAAAAATCCTGTCCCAGGTAACGCGACCGACCGAAGGGGAGGTAGTGATTAGAGGCAGGGTGGGTAGCCTACTCGAGGTCGGTACAGGTTTCCATCCAGAGCTGACGGGATCGGAAAATATCTATCTTAATGGATCCATTCTGGGAATGAAGAAGACGGAGATCGACAGTAAATTCGACGACATCGTCAAGTTCTCCGAGGTCGAGAAGTTCCTGGATACGCCGGTCAAGAGATATTCTAGTGGCATGTATGTCCGGTTGGCCTTTGCCATCGCCGCACATCTTGAGCCAGAGATTCTCATAGTCGATGAGGTGCTGGCGGTGGGCGACGCGCAGTTCCAAAAGAAGTGCCTCGGGAAGATGAGGGACGTCTCCGAAGGCGGACGGACCGTCCTATACGTCAGCCACAGTATGAAAACGGTTGAGGCCCTGTGCGAGCGGACCGTCCTTCTGGACCAAGGAAAGGTCGCCATGATCGGCCCCACCAGCGAGGTGACCCAGTATTACCTGGGAATGGGCGGAGGCCAAGGGGAGATATACCGGGTCTCGAGCCCCGTTCTGAAATGGATAGGGCTGATCAACCGTGGCGAGCTGAACGACAACTCCCCTGACCAGGACCTTGAGTTCCTGTTCGAGATGCAGGCAGGTAGCGATGAATTGCATCACCTGGTCCTGGACATGTATCTGTACAATGAAAGCGACGTGATGGTCCTGGAGGCGAGGGAAAAGTACCTCGATGATGGCTTCGACATGAAGCCTGGGGAGCGGATCAGGGTCAAGGTGGTCTTCAAATCCCCGAAGCTCTCTCCTGGGAGATATCACCTATCAGTTAAGGTCGGGACCCTGTTCACCTACCTCTGGGTGGAGAGGGTCGACGCCTGCAATATCATCGGGAAGGCCTATTTCGGGAACGCGATCTTCTTCGAGAATGTCAGATCCACCGTTATTCCAGAATACACGATGACCGTGGAAAGGAAATGATCGATTACTGGATGCTTCTGGACCGACCTTTCCAGAATTGCTTATTTCGTGACGTTGGGGCTGGGAACCGCTTATCAGGGCACTTACCTGAAGCTCTCCCCGGTAATGCGCTCGAACATCTCTATGTATAGGTCGCTGACCTGCTTCACCATCTCTTCCGGCAGGGCGGGTATGGGCGGTTCGGGCACCCCTTCCTTCCGAGCCTTGTAAAGCTTCTCGTGATAGCCGATGTCGCGATAGTACTGGCGCACCGCCTCCTTGCTCAGTTCCACGCAGTTGCCCTTGGCGTACTCATCCTCGTCCCACCATCGGTCCTCGTCTGCGGTGCCGAAGGTGTCCACGATAATGAGGCGCCGCTTTTCGTCAAAGGCCATCTCCTTCTTGCCGTCCACGTGGATTAGCATGCGCTCCTCTACCTCCTTGGCGATGAGGTCATCCACCTTCTCGATCAGCTCGATGGTCCTGGCGTATTCCTCGGTGGTCAGGCCCGAGATCTTGATCGCCTCCTCCACGCTCAGGGGGCGGTCCACCGGCTCCAGCTTGGTGGTCACCTCGAAGAACGGCCGGGGGAGCTTCTCGCCATACTTGACGGAGTGGTTGCGCGGAAAACCCAGGTCCTCGGCCGTGATCTCGCGGTCCTTGGTGCGGTCGAACAGCGAACCAGCGACGTAATGGCGGGAGATGAATTCCAACGGGATCAGATAGTTGGCGCGCGAGCAATTCAGCTTTCCGTAATCTGAGATAACGTCCACCTTCTTCACGCGCATGCGGTTCGGCGGGACGAGTTCCCGGAAATGGGTCTTGATCCCGCTCTTCTTGAGCACCTGGAACCAGAAGGCGCTGCTGCGGCAGAGCGTCTCTCCCTTGAATGGTATTTCCGAAGGGATTATCTTGTCAAAGACGGAGATCTGATTGGTGAACTCGAATTCCAAGGTCTCGTCGTCCACGTCATAAACCCTCTTGACCTTCCCTGTCCGCAATAGCTTCAATCATTCACCGGCTTTTGTAATTGGGTAGGCGCTCATATTACTTTGGGTGGAGAGAGGATAATCTGGCCTATGAAGGAAAGGATTAATCCTCAGGGGGCCATTCGCATCTCGATGGTCTTGGACATCGATGACTGCCATTCCTATCCAAAATGGGTGGCGATGGGCGAGGAATGGGATGCTCTACTGAGTGAGAGCGATGAGCAGGACATCTTCCTCGGCTCGGAATGGCTCCAGGCCTGGTGGGAGATATTCGGCGAAGGGAGGAGGCTCCATATCGTAACCGCTCGGGAGAAGGGAGTGCTGGTGGGGGCGGCGCCGCTGATGACCACCAGGATAGGCAAGCTCGTCAAGATCACCATCGAGGAATTCATCGGCACCGGGCCATCGGACCGCCTGGGGGCGTTCGCGGGGAAGGGAGACACAAGGGTCCAGAAGGTCCTTTGGAAGCATATCATGGACCTGAAGGACTACGACATATTGGACCTTAGGGATATGAGGGAGGATTGCACCACCGCCAAGGTCGTGAGGGATGTCCTCGCCGGGGCCGATTGCGAGACCACCGCCAGCCCGTGGATACCCATTCATGGCGCTTATGATGATTATTTGAGGGGGCTATCCAGCAACTACCGCCACAGCATCGCGCGGTCCTGGACCAGATTGAAGGAAGAACATGAGGCGAGCATCGAGGTCCTAACAGAACCGGAGCGGATGCAGGAGGGGATGCGGACGCTCATCGCTCTGAGCGAGATGCGTTGGGAGGGGAGGGGGACCAGCATACTGGACGATGATAAGATGCGGACCTTCCTCGAGAGGGCGCTGGACCGCCTCAGCCAAAATGGGCAGGCCATCTTCCATGTGCTACAGGCATCTGGAACGCCGATCGCCATAACGCTGGGATTCATCACCTCGAATAGATACCTCTACTACCTATCAGGCTTCGACCCCCAATACCAGAGCTATGGGCCAGGAAGGAGCCTCCTGGTCAAGGTCCTGGAGGACTGCTACGCGCGCGGGCTGGGCGAGATGGACCTCCTAAGGGGAGGAGAGGAGTACAAATACAAGTTCAAGCCCCAGCAGCGGCGGCTTCTCCATTGCCGTTATGGAAGAGGGGTCAAGGCCAACATTTCCGAAAGGATGGGGCGCTGAGGTCACCGGCCATTAAAAAGTTTGAGCATCTCCTTGCGATCCAGCCATAGGAATACCTCGGCTTGACCTGGATGGCCGCACGAGATGGCCCGGTACTGGTTTAGGGCCTTGCTCATGGTGATATAATCGACCAGCTTCGTCTGCGAAGTGTGGGCAGATATGGCCTTGGCCTTACGTTCTGCCTGGAGGGTGATATCGACCGCCATATTGGGCACGGTCATCCCCCAGACTTCGAATAGAGCTGTGTCGACATCGCTGACGTATTTGAGTGCTTCTAAGTAGGCGGAGAAAGTCGCCAAATGCTGATTGTGGTTCTCTAGCGGCGATGGGACGAAGACAAGGTCCGGATGATAATCCTTCAATTCCTTGATGATGAGGTCCCGTAATAACCCTGGCTCGGGGAAGCCGCCCTCTGGAATGCTGTAGTCGCCCACTCCCATCGTCTCCAGGGCTTCCAAAGCCTCCTTCTTTCGTTCCACGTGGGTATGGACCTCATCCTCTGGAAGGGAGAGGTATACCACCCTCACCTCGAGCCCACGTTCCCGAAGCTTGATGATAGTTCCACCAAGGCCGATCGCGTCGTCATCTGGATGGGGTGAAAGGACCAGCATTCTCTTTCCCGGGGGAACGTCGACGAACTTCGGATTCCACGAGCTTTGGGCCAAGCTCTTACCGACCCCGACCCGCTTGGCGATCTTGGTATAGATAAGTTTCAGCTCGAGCTTGACCGAGGTCGTGTCCATAGTCATAAATACGCTCAAGGCAATAAAACGATATCCATATCGCTTATCTCAGGGGATACCTTGGATGCGTGTAGCCATCCTCTCATGGTATGATTTCGACGAGGTCAAGGGCGGCACAGAACTATTCGTGCAGCATCTACAGCAGGTCTTCCCTGATTGCGAGGTCCTGACCTATTCCATGAGCAGGAAAGAGCTCCCAGAAATGAACCTTACCAGGTTGAACGTGGAGTACGAGCGCATGGGAATAGCGATCAGCAAGCACTTCGCTAAGCTCCATCGGAGCCACCCATATGATCTTGTCATAAGCAACGAGACCTCAGGAATCGGCCTGAAGCTTGTCGCCCCTCAGGTCCCCGCCATCCAGGTCTTCCATTTCACTTATCGAGGATTGGCCGAAGGAGCGTTGAGGGGATACACTGGATACTTCCCCTCGCGCACGGTTCATCCCATCTTCGAGAAGATGACGGCCAACGGCAAGCGGGTAGTGGCGGTCAGCCACAAGACCAGAAGGGAGCTCGAGAGATACTATGGGCTCGCCGCCCATGTGATCGAGAACGCAGTCTCGCTGGAGGATTTCCGGCCATTGCCCCGAGACGATTGCCGTGCGCGGCTTGGAATTAAATGGGATGGGCCAATAGGCATCTTCGTGGGGAGGACCGATGCCACGAAGGGTTTCGAGGTCATCCAAGCACTAGCAAGAAAGAGAAAGGATATCCGGGTACTGTGCGTGACCGGAAGCGACCTGAAGGACGAGAACATGATCGTCGCCAGTCGCGTTCCAAATAAGATGATGCCCATCTACTACTCCGCGGCGGATTTCCTCCTGTTCCCCTCAAGGTACGAGTCGGCCAGCTATACCACCATAGAGGCCATGGCTTGCGATCTCCCCATGGTCGCACATCGGACCGGGCTCTTTGAGGACATCGAGGAGAAGGACGTCGGTCGCATCTTGAAGAATGTGAACGAGGACGAGTTCTCAAAGGGCATCGACGATGTGCTAAGGCAGAAGCGGATCAGCACGAGACGCTTGGCCGAGCAGAGGTTCTCGATGGACAGGTTCACGAACGAATATCGCGCCTTGGCTGAGGAAGTGGTGAAGGGCTGAATAGAGCTTATTGCTCGCCATTTTTTTGCCTGAATATCACACGGCGGCTAGCATCGGATACCGTGCTCACCGGCTCACCAAATGCGAGACGCCCTGAGGTCCCAAGACCATTCCCATCTATCCCCAAAATTAGGTGTGCTTTGCCACCGGAATGGGGAGGGCGCTCATTTCCTTCTCCCTAACTGGGCGTCGTCCTCATCCACTGGTCGTCGCAAGGCGTAGGTCAGGGCTTTGACCGCGTTCACCCCGTAGCTGACCTTCACCAACGCAGGTCGGACATCTTCGGGGGAGTAATACGCGAAGCAGTCGCTCCCTCTCCAGGAATCAAGCCATTCCTTGAAACCAAGCTCTCCCCTCCTTCGCAGGCGCACGAACGAGTCTAGATCCGCCAAGGAGTCCCACCACTTGATCCCCTCGGCGAAGTCTCCGCTCTCAGGGCATGGCTGGCCAGTAAGGTCCAGGTATTGGATGAGGGGCAGATTCAGTCCAGCAACGGTGCACATCACATTCTGCATCCACGTCCTCAGGTTGAGCTCGATTAGACGGTACGTTCCATCGACCGGGTCCATCTTGAACTCGGCCGAGCCCAGGCCCTGATATTCGATCCCTTTAAGGAACTTCATCCCTAGTTCCTCTACCTGCCTGTTCTTGACGCTCACTCCCAAGCTGGCCACGCCGAAGCTGGGGGGTGACTGCCTTGCCTTGTACCATACGAACCTTGGAGAGATGTAGCCATCCTTCCCGAAATAGGTGCAGACCTGGTACAGGTCCTTCCCTGGTGCTCCAACGATGTTCTGCACCATCGCTCGCAAGTCGGTCTCCAGCACCAGCTGGAACTTGTTGCAGAGCTCCTCGTAGCTCTTTATGATGAGGCCTTTGTTGCCGAAGCGGGGGTACCATAGGTGGGAGTAGAAAGGCTTGATGAAGCATGGAAATCTCAGAGAATCCTTCGCGCCCCTGATCTCGTCCATGCCTTGCGGGAAGATAGTAAATGGTATCGGGACCCCGACCTTGGCGGCCATCTGGTACTGTTGGCTCTTGTCGAGCATCGACTCGGTGATGTTCTCCGGAGGGACCCTGAACTCGAACCCCTCGGACAGCCGTTTTCTATATCTGGATACCAGGAGGACATATTCATCCGAGCAGGATATGATGATCGGCTTCTCCGGGAAGCCGCTGGCTTCCTTCAGGAGTATCTCCACGACCGCCTCTGGCTCCTTGACTGGATTGGGGGTGATGATCGGACGGACGTATTTGGAGCGCAATCCTGGAGCCTCGGATTTGAAGTCTACCCCGACCAGCTTGATGCCGCTCCATCCAAGGCTCCTGGTGACGCCCAGACCGTTCGCTCCCATATGTAATACGAAGGCTGCTCGGCTGAGATCCATCCCTTTCACCATGGAATATTTGGCGACGTGTCCGCTCGTCATTAATCGAGACGTGATATAAAGAAGATTGGCTAATTGCGGATATCTCAAAGGCGCTCTCGGCCCATCGTTTAAAGCAATCCCGGAGATGAATCCAGTCAGGAGAATAAAAGGGCCGAAGATAGGAAATCATAAATAGCGCGGCTGCTTACCATTTATGATATTACATCGCCCTGACTGGGACCGTTAGCAAGACGCGCTGAAGGGGGCTCAGGGGAGGAAGGCCCTTTCTCGCGGAATAGCGACGAGGATGGGATTGGGAAGGGCATGTGAGCAAAGGGATGCACTTGAACGGGCTTAGTCAGCGAGCGGAAGGCCAAAAGGCCTTTAATGGGGCCGAAATGGCAGGTACAGGAGCCCAGCAAGCCCCTCGGCCTCCGCTGCGTAAGGGAGGATGTTACGCTGATGGTTCCTGCCCCCCGTTTAAAAGGAGAACCGTGGCACGAAAGATTCTGATCGTCGCCGCCATATCGCTTCTCCTGTTCTCAAGCTTCTTCCCAATCATTTCCCCCTCATCACAGGCCTCTGACGCCGAATCATCGCTTCCACCTTCCAGCGCGCCCGCGGGCACGTCTGATGACGTCGTCGTCGGCACCCGCTCCGCGAATCTTACGGTCACCTCATCCACCAACACCTACCGGGTCCTTACGGAGGAGTACGCTATTTGGGTGGACTCCACCACCAACTTCGTCGAATACCAGATAAGGCCCTACTTCACCACCGATTACATACGCTACAAGAGAGCCAACCCGGAATATTCCGGCACTGGCACCGTGGACCAGTATGGCAACGACCTCAATCAGGTCCAGCTCGTGGTGACCAATTGGGGGAGGGATGGTTACACAGTCTGGTTCCTCGAGTCATGTCCTGAATTCAGCATCAAGCAGTCGTTCAGCATCTTCAGGGATTACTTCGAACTGAACGTCACCTACGCCCCCGGGACCACCAAGGTCATGGCCGCTTACTACCTGGCACTATGCAATGCAGGAGGCTCGATATATGGCCTCATGAACGGCAGGGTGAATCGATACGTACCAGGGATGCCCGAGCTCTATGACAGCAATCGCGCGATCGGTGGCTACTACCCTTCATTCCAAATGTACGCGCCCGCCTGCGACATGCGAGCGCCCTCTCGCACCCTGGGAATGGAATTCGGATTCTCGGACACGGTAGCGTACATCTCCTCGCCCCTTTGGCTCGCAGGCAACAGCGGGGGGTCCTCCATTTTCGCGGTGAAGTACTTCGCATACAACTCGGTGGTCCCCAACCTCTCGCTCAATGAACAGGAGACCTTCCACATCTTCTGCAGGCCATACATGTACAGCGACGGCAAGGACCGTGGATATGACGTTGGCTATGCGCGATGGGTCGCTCCTATCATCGCCGCTCAATGGGGGAACCAAAACACGAAGGTCTTCCCGCTGACGGTGATGAACCTGGCCGCGTGGTCCTCCTCCTTCAAGAACTGGGTCGAGAACAGCCAGGTGAAGGTCGCCACCTACTCGGAGAACGTCAATCAATTCAACTGGAACTATAAGTCGGCGCAAAGGTCAAACACCGAGCCCGATACGCCCGCGTACGTCCCGAAGGATTGGCAGGTCTACTCCTCATCAGGGACGCCCATGACCTTCACGGATGGGGGCGCGATCTGTAACCCTGTGAGCGGGCCAGCCACGCAATCCGGGACCTACAGATGGCAATTGATCTATAATGATGACTACCAGGACTGGTGGACCAGCTCAAATGGCATTTTCTGGGACGAGATCAACTTGTGGAGCGGGGATAACAAACTCCGCAATGATTATCAGACGCGATCCAGCTTCATCTACGATGGGTACCTCAAGCTTATGGACGAGACATCGGACTCTGGTTATTGGGATTACGTCATTGCCAACTCGTTCACCGCCTTGCTCCACCTTTCCATAGCTTCCGACATGAGCATTATCGAGGCGTACGAGCCCTCTAGCACATACAACATAGACATGAAGGAGCACGTGTGGTCCACGATGAACTTCGTGAACAACATCCCTGCCAAGTACCGCCCCACCATCTTGGTATACCAGAACTATGCTACCGGCAGCTCGAGCGACCAGCTCGATGTCTACTCTGCCCTCTTCGGGGCCGCGAAGTATTCCTACCATATCGATCTTACTAGCTACGACTCATACGACTCCCAGATGCACAACCTCCGCATGGCCGAGGACATGTTCAAGGCCATGGGATGCACCCGGGATTCGGACACTCGGACGATCTCAGTGAGCACCCTCGACCTTAGCGCTGCGTCGAGCATCTCCACCCCTTCCTCCATGTTGGTCATGACAGGTTCGGGGACGCCGAGCATCGTATGCACCTCATCCATCGACAAGTTCAAGCTGACCAACCTCTGGTCCGCCGCCACCCAATTCAACCTTGCCTTGAACACGGCGTACCTCTTCCAAGCAGGTAGCAATGTCCAATCCAGCAGCCCAATGACCTTCACGCCGGACGGCAAAGGGACGTTCCATGGAACGATAACGGCGGAGAAGACCGGCGACGTCATCGTCAACTCCAAGGTCATGGTGGCCCAGCATAACACCGGCAGCACCTCTGTCAGCCTGGTGACCTTGTCTTCCCAAACGGCGAAGTTCAATGTGGCGTCGACCGGGGGAACGACCTCGATGACTTTGAAGGGGATGCAGGCCGGCACCGCCTTCGATATCTTTGTGGACTCCGTGAAGCAGAAGACGGTGACATCCACCAGCGACGGGTCCTTGAGCTTCGAGCTGGCCTACGGCTCCTCGGATGTTCTCGAGGTCAAGCTAGCCAGTACTCAGGACACTGTCCCTCCGACGGTCACCTCCTGCTCTCCGGCAAGCGGAGCCACTGGGGTGAGCACGGGGGCTCAGATCACGCTCGGCTTCAGCGAGGGCATGGACAAGAGCTCGGTGGAAGCCGCCTTCTCGTTGACAGCTGGCACCACCCCGGTGAGCGGGACCTTCAGCTGGGGTTCGGCGAGCTCCGTGACCTTCACGCCCTCCTCTCAACTGGCCTATTCGACATCCTTTGCGATCAAGCTGACCACCTCGGCGAAGGACCTGGCAGGGAACGCGCTGTCCACGTTGTTCAGCTCGCAGTTCACGACCGAACAAAGCGCGCCCCCTCCGCCCGAGCCAGTTCCGCCATCGTCGCCTACCGGCCTCACCGCGTCGGGCGGTGTGCGCACCATCTCCCTGTCATGGGCAGCGCCATTGGACGATGGGGGGGCATCGATAACCGGCTACAACGTCTACAGGAGCGGCTCCCCGACCGGGACCTTCACACTACTGGCAAGCCTAAATGCGGTCACCAGGTACGATGATGGCGGCCTGGGGAACGGCATCACCTACTACTATCGCATCAGCGCCCTGAACAGCGCAGGCGAGGGTATGCTGTCCACTTACGTCAGCGCCCATACGCTCGGCCTTCCCGGCTCCCCGCGCAGCTTGAGCGCCACCTCGTCTATGGGCACAGTGAAGCTCGCTTGGAGCGCTCCTTTGAGCGACGGCGGGTCGAGCATAACCAGCTATCGCATCTATCGGGGGATGGCATCTGGCCAAGAGACTTTTCTGGCCGCCGTCAGTAACCAGTTTACATATAGCGATGGCTCCGTGAATAACGGCTTGACCTACTACTACTACGTCGCGGCAGTGAACTCGGTCGGAATTGGCAGCAATTCCAATGAGGTCAGCGCCATGCCGGGCGACCTCCCGTCCGAGCCGCAGTACTTGATGGGGACACCGGGGAACCAGAATGTCCTGCTCACCTGGCAGCCTCCATCGACCGAGGGAGGCATCCCGATAACCAGCTACAACGTCTACCGTGGCGAGGACCTGGGAAGCATGGTGATGATCGCAAATGTCAACACGACAACATATCTTGATCAGGGGCTTGTCAACGGCATCCACTATTGCTATGCGGTCTCGGCGCTGAACGCCGCTGGCGAGGGGGTAAGGTCCTCCGTCGCCTCGGCCAAGCCCCTCACCACCCCGGCAGCGCCCTTGGACCTGATTGCCGAGGGCGGCAACTCCGAGGTCACCCTTACCTGGTCCAGCCCATCCGACGATGGCGGGGATGCCATAGTCGGATACGACATCTACCGAACTGGGTCGCAGGGCGGCTGGTTCCTCATTGCGCAAGTGAACGTCACCTTCGAGTACCTGGACTCAGGATTGGAGAATGGAGCCACTTATCGTTACCTGGTCTCGGCGGTGAACGGGGCAG
>JAJRAN010000067.1 GCA_028682915.1 Methanomassiliicoccales archaeon
TGATCCGCTGCTACAAGGGCGTGCGCCACGAGGACGGACAGAAGGTCCGCGGCCAGAGGACCCGCTCCAACGGCAGGACCGGACTGACGCTCGGTGTCATGAGACAGAGGCTGCAGCAGCCCGGAGCCGCCCCAGCTGCGGGCGGAGCGGCGGCGCCAGCGGCCGAGAAGAAGGAAGAGAAGCCAGCCGCCGCGGCCAAGCCTGCGGCAGCGGCGCCAGCGGCCAAGCCCGCGGCGGCCCCGGCAGCTAAGAAGTAGGTGTTGACATGGGAGACCCGAGATTCCCCCGAAGGACTTACGATACCCCGTCCCACCCCTGGCAGGGCGAGAGGATAAAAGAGGAGCACGCGACCTGCAAGGAGTTCGGCCTGAAGAACAAGAAGGAGCTCTGGAAGGCCAAGTCCATCCTCAGGAGCTACCGGAAGCAGTCCAGGGACCTGCAGGCGCGCGTCCGCACCGGCGAGGAGCAGGCCAAGATCGAGGCACAGAACCTGCTCAAGTCCTGCGCGGCCATGGGGCTTCTGCCCATGGAAGGCGCCACCCTCGACGACGTCCTAGGCCTGAAGACCGATGCGCTACTGAACCGACGCCTCCAGACCATGGTCTACCGTAAGGGTTTAGCCACCTCTCCGAACCAGGCAAGGCAGATGATCTTCCACGGCCATGTGTCGGTGGACGGTCGAAAGGTAACCATCCCCGGATACCTGCTGGCACGAGGCGAGGAGGAGAAGATCACCTATCTGGGGTCGAGCCCGTTCAACAATGAGCTCCACCCTTACCGCGTGGACGCCCCCAAGGTCATGGAGGCGCGCGCCAGGCGCTTGGCCCGCGAGGCCAGGCGGGAGAGGGAGGACGAGCAGCGCGGCGGACGCGGAGGGCGCGGAGGCCGTGGCGGTCGAGGCGGCGGGGCGAGGTTCCCGCGCCGGGCCGAGAGGACCATGGAGAAGGCCAAGGAGGTCGCGGTCGAGGGAGCCTCGACCGAGCTGCCTGAGGCCCCGAAGGAGGTCTGAACATGGGAAAGTGGGGCATCGCTCACGTGTTCGCGAGCTACAACAACATCATCATCACTTTGACGGACATAACCGGCGCCGAGACCATCACCAAGGCCACCGGCGGCATGGTGGTCAAGCAGGCCAAGGACGAGTCCTCTCCCTACGCGGCCATGAGGGCGGCGGAGAAGGTGGCGGAGATCGCCAAGGAGAAGGGGATCGAGGGCATCCATGTCAAGGTGCGCGCCCCGGGCGGGAACAAGTCAACGTCCCCGGGACCTGGAGCGCAGGCGGCCATCCGTGCGCTGGCGCGCGCTGGCCTGAAGATCGGCAGGATCGAGGACGTCACCCCCGTACCGCACGATGGAACCAAGAAGAAGGGCGGGCGCAGGGGCAGAAGGGTGTAGAGGTAGCGTAAATGGACGTGAAGATCCTGGAGATGACGGACACCAAGGCCAAGTTCGTCGTGTCCAACGCCACCCCGGAGATCGCAAACTCCCTGAGGCGGGTGCTGATCGCCGAGATACCCAAGATGGCCATCGAGACCGTGGAGTTCCACCTGGGAGAGATCCAGGGAGGGGCGAACAACGAGAACGAGGAGTACGAGTCGGTCTCGTCGCTCTTCGACGAGATAATCGCCCACCGCATGGGCCTGATTCCCATACCCACGGACCCAAAGACCAACGTCTTCAAGAAGGACTGCACCTGCGGAGGCGAGGGTTGCCCGCTGTGCACCATAATGTACAAGATAGACAAGAAGGGGCCCTGCGACGTCTACTCCGGAGACCTGGAGCCGCTCGGGGACCCGAACCTGAAGGTCAAGGACGAGCTCATACCCATCGTCCGCCTGGGCAACCGCCAGGCCATTCTGGCCTACGCCTTCGCCGAGCTGGGAACGGGGCAGAGGCACGCCAAGTTCCAGGTGACCTCGGGCGTGGGATACAAGTACGGCCCCAAGGTGAAGATCGACGAGAAGAAGTGCGACCAGGGAGCGACGTGCGTCGCCGCCTGCCCGCGTAAAGTATTCGCCAAGGAGGGCAACAAGGTGAAGGTGGCCCATGAGGACGCCTGCATGCTCTGCTACTCCTGCATCAAGGCCTGCAAGTCCAAGGCCATCACCGTGGAGGGCGACGAGACCAAGTTCGTGTTCACTTTCGAGACGGACGGCTCGTTGACGGCGGTCGATACCCTACAGATCGCCCTTGGCATCCTGGAGAAGAAGTTCGACGAGTTCCGCGAGCTAGTCTCCGCGCTGGAAGGCGCCGCTTAGGTTGCTACTGGTTTTCCAAAATCAAACCACTTAAGAATCCATTTATTTCTTATTCTGTTACTAGAGCGAAGGGTTTGAGCCTTGGACGCTTGCTCGACCAATCACATGAAGTCCGAGAGCTTGCACTTCTTGACCTTGTCGTTCTCGAAGAGCGAGTTTATGGAGCGCTCGATGAGATCGATGCGCTGCCTGGTGTAGGGGGAGATGGCGAACTTCTCGCTGATGTCCTTGGTTATCTCCAGGTACTTCTTGACCGAGGAGACGTGGACCGTCAAGGTCAGATTGTTGCCGCAGTAGCACCTGCCCGAGAGGGGGATGCGGCGGTAGGAGGCGTTGCACTTGGTGCACCTGAGCTTCTGGCCGCTGAACGACTTGAGGTTGCCGATCATGTCCGGGAGCAGGTGCCGGGTGACCACGCGGTACACGACGTCCACCTCGTCCACGGCCCTGATCTTCTTGGCCAGGTAGAGCTGGGCCTCGAGCTTCTCCTGCATGGTCTCGAAGAGCTTGTAGGCGGAGTTCCTCGGCCCCTCACCTATGTCCCTCGTGTCGTGGGTGAAGCCGAAGCCCTCGTACTGCAGCACCGAGCCCAGCCTACCTCCCACCAGGTCCATCATGTCCTGCACCTCCTTGGGGTGCTTGTACTCCAAGGTGGCGTTGTAGAACTCCAGCGGGTACTCGCGCGCCATGTCGATGTTGTGCGCCTCCTTGTCCACCTCGTTCGGGTCCAGGCGCGTGGTGAGCACCAGCGGCGCGTCCATGAGCCCGCCCCGGCTCTTGGGCAGGAAGGAGCGGGAGAAGTTGATCAGGGCGTCCATGAGCAGTATGGCCGAGTCCTCGTCCCCGTCGGCGTTGCGGCGCTTGGCGGCGTGGAAGAACGGATGGCCGTAGCCAGCATTGGTATCGGTGTAGCCGATGAGGCGGCACAGCACCCCGCCCGAGGTGTGCGGCGCCAGGCCCACGACCATCTGCCCCACCAGGTCGTCCCTGCTCTGCGCGTTGTAGAAGCGCGGGAGGCCGTAGTACTTCTCCAGCAGGTCGTCGATGAATTGGGATATCTTGACCAGGTAGTCGCCGCACGACCTCGAGGGGATGTAGTCCTGGACCCGGAGCTCGCACAGCTGGTCGTCGGAGACCAATTCCCTTCCCTCCCAGTCCTTGAGGTAGCCGAGCTGCCTGGCCTTCTCCGCCGTTATCCCCACCTCCTTGGGCCGGAAGTGGGTCACCGGGACGTCGGTCATGTCGAAACGGATGGTCCCGTCCTTGAAGACGAAGATGTCGTGCTTCGCCCTGAGGATCCCCTTCTCCATGGCCTCGGGAGTCTTGTTCCTGGAGATCATGCCCTGCACGCCCTTGATCTCGGGGATGGCCGTCTCCCCCAGGTTGCGCATCGCGCTCTCGATGATCTCGTTGATGTCGATGACCTGCTTGTTGGGCGAGTCCGACGGCTGAGTGTGGGAGCCGCATTCGCACTTGCATTTGAAGGTGGTCTTGCCGCAGACCGGGCAGGTGCGCACCCCCACGTCCGCCTCAACCTCCTTCCCGTTCATGGCCTCGCTCACCAGGCGCTGCGTCCCGCCGCTCAACCCCAGCGGGAAAAGGACGTGGGGCGGGGGCTTCATCCTCCTCTCCTTGGCCTTCTCCGGCCTGGCCATGCGGGCGCCTATTCGCGTCACGGACCTGGGCCTGACCTCGACGCCCATGGCCGAGGAGACCGCCTCGATGGGGTCCTTGCCCTCGAAGGGGCGCTCCTCGACCACGGCTGAGCCGCCCTTGAGGCCGAGCCCGGCGAGGAGGCCGGAGGCATAGAAGGATATCGCAAGCTCGCCCCCGCTCACCGAGTGCAGCGCCCCCAACGTCTCCAGGGTGCGCTTGCAGTCCTGGAAATCGGTCAGGACCAGGGTGCCGTCCTCCATCCTTCCCTTGGAGACCAGGGCGGACCTGAGCCGCTTGAGCTCGTCCAGCTGGACGTCGCTCCAGAACAGGTTGAACTTGGGATGGAGGGGGACGCGGTGCTCCCTGGAAATGGAAAGGGCGGCCTCGAGGTCGGGCGGGTCCCTCCAGCCTTCCGGCAGGGTGCCAGCGGCGCGGCGCAGCTCCGCCCCGTACCATTCGATCGAGTAGGAGCCGGGGACGAGGACGTGGTTGTTCTCCACGAACTCGCCGAAGGGGATGAGGATCTCCCCCAGGTCCACGATCTCCTTGACCCTGGGCTTCAGCTCGAGGAACCTCTCCACCGTGTTCGCCTGCACCAGGTCGCCGTTGTTCAGGAGCAGGATCGGCCCTTCCACCTCATCGCAGGGAGTGACCGCCCCTGCCTTCCCTGGCCTCTCGATCTTGATCTGCGTGCCGATGGCCAGGAACTCGTCCACTGCGTACATCGTGGTCGGGTTCAAGGCGATGGCCGCCAGGCCGGTGGTCCTGCCGCGGCCGTAGCGCAGGCGCAGGCCGCCCACCTTCGATGGATGGCTCAGGACCGGGCGGCCGGCGATCAGGTCCTTGAGGTACTTGTAATCGGGCTTGACCTTGGCCTCCTCGGAGACGTCCTTCTTCTTGAGCGCGAGATAATCGCTGATGAACTGCCAGCCGTCCATGTTCAGCTTCTTGACGTGCTTCTCCAGCTTGGGGGCCTTCTGGCAGAGGCCCTCGGCGATGACCAGGCAGGCGCCGCCCCGGACCTTGTTGGTCTCGATGCGCGGTAAGTCTCGATAGCCGGATATCTCGGAGTCCTCGGTCCCTTCGCCGTCTATGCAGACCGGGCAGTTCTTGGCGATGAGCTCGATCTCCTGGTTGGTCGGCGTGTATTGAAGGTGCTGCGCCTGCTTGTAGAGGGGGATCTCCTCCTTGAAGCGCTCCACCTCGCCGTGCGTCGGAATGTACCTGTCGATCCCCAGCTCCCGGCGCACCACGTCCCCGATGAGCACGGCCATGGCCTGCCCGGTGCCGCCTGCGGAGCGTATCGGTCCCGCGAAGGAGATGGCCAGGTAGCTGGTGCCGTCCCCGTTCCTACCCAGCTTTATGCCGGCGATGCCCTCCAGGGGCGCTACCAAAATGCCCTCCGTGAGCACGGCCAGGCCGACCCTTATCGCCCGGTCTATCGCCTCCTCCTTGGACTTGGCGGGTCTGATTGCGACCTCCTTCGCCACCAGGAGGGAGACCTCCTCGCGGTTGTGGTCCTTGCTCAGCTCGCGGATGCGTACGGCCACTCCCTCCACGTTCCACGATGAGAGGAGCTTCTCGACGCGCGAGGCCAGGTCCTCCGCCTGGGGTATCTCCACGAAGGTCTCGGGGTCCATGCCCCTTGCCCGCGCCCTCCTGGCCACGGCGTAGCAGCGGTCGGCCTCCTTGGCCAGGGCCTCGAAGTACTGCCTCATCCTCTCGCTGCAAGCTACTTGGGCCATCCCTTCCCTCCTCTCGCCTTTTGGTTATGGCTTCGGGGATAATTGAGTTTCGTCCGACCATTTCGGGCTCTTGGAGAGCTCCTCGATGACCAGGCTCATCAGCTCCTCCATTCCCTCGTTGTTCAGGGCGGAGATCTTCAGGCGCTTGGACCTCGTCCTCTTCAGGTCGGACTTGTTCTCCACCTCGATCATGGTCACCCCCGGGAACGCCTTCTTGGTCGACTCCAACAGGTTCATCTGCTCCTGCATGGTGTAGCCAGACGTCTCCGACGGGTCGATGACGAAGACGATCACGTCCGCCAGGTACTTGAGCGCCAGCACCGCCTGCCTCTCGATGGCGTTGCGCTCCTCGAACTCCCGGTCCAGGAGGCCGGGGGTGTCGATCACCTGCAACCTCCTGTAGCCGGATTGGAAATGACCCACGCTGATGCCTTGGGTCGTGAAGGGGTAGGGGGCGATCTTCGGCCTGGCGGTGGATATCTTTTCCACCAGCTGGCTCTTGCCCACGTTGGGGCATCCGGCCACCACCATGGTCGGGAGGTGCATCTCCAGGGCGGGGATCTTCTTGAACGCCTCGCGCGCCTTGGCCACGAAATCGATGTCCGCCCGTATCTGCTCGATGATGGACGATGTCCGTCCGAAGTACTCCCTCTTCGTCCGCTCCAGCTGATCCGCGCTCTGCGAGGCTTTGGCGCGGCGGGCGTACTCCCGGCTGAGGTAGGCGCACCGTGCCGATGCCCACGACATTGCCGATAAGGACTTCTTGAGCTTGTCCAGGCCCACCACGGTGTCCAGGAGCTCCATGAGGAACTCCTCCCGCTTCTCCATGCTTGGGAAGGCCTTGACGTACTTCACCAAGGTGCCGTGGAGTATGTCGCCGGAGGAGGCGATGCGGGCCACGGTCGTCCTCCTCTTGCCGTCCAAGCGGTCCTCTCCCTGCTTGGAGATCTTTACCGACCGGCCGAAGGCCTTGTCCAAAAGCTCATCGGCGTTCAGGATGGTCGGTATGGTCTTCTTTCTGCTCGCCACGACGCTTGTACAACTCCAGCAAGTATAAAGCTTCACGCCTGGATGCTAAGGCGGGGCAGACCGATGGAGTACGAGATGGGGTTCGACCTGGTGCTGAGCGCCCGGGGCAAGCGGGTCATGGACCGC
The DNA here is from genome assembly GCA_028682915.1 of Methanomassiliicoccales archaeon. Taxonomy (GTDB): domain Archaea; phylum Thermoplasmatota; class Thermoplasmata; order Methanomassiliicoccales; family UBA472; genus JAJRAN01. The sequence goes on from JAJRAN010000067.1 coordinate 6,815, forward strand.
CACAAGGCAAGGGCCCTCAGGGCGCTGAAGGAGGCGGGCGATGTCCGGGAGGCGGCGAGGTCGCTGCGCACCACCGAGCCTAGGCTCCGGAAGAGGCTGGGCCGATTGCGGGACGAACATGGCCGGTCACTGGTCTCGCTCGGCCGCGCCCGAGCCTCCCTCACCGACGAAGGGCGGATGCTCCTGGAGACCTATGAGAGCAGGTCTAGGTTCATCAGCGAACAGATCTCGCTCCGCTATCGCAACCCCCTGCTCACGGTCGATGGGATCATCATCACGGACGAGGGGATGGTGGCGGTCAGGAGGGGGAGGGAGCCGTTCAAGGGCAAGCTCGCCCTTCCAGGTGGGATCGTGGAGTACGGGGAGACGGTCGAGGAGGCGGTGGTCCGCGAGGTCAGGGAGGAGACGGGGCTGGAGGCCTTGCCGGAGAGGCTGGTCACCATCCGCTCCAGGCCCGACCGGGACCCGAGGGGGCATTTCATCACCGCCGTCTTCCTGATGAGGGCGATCGGCGGAAAGCTGCAATCTGGAGATGACGCGGACGGAGTGACGCTGGTCCCATTGGACCCTCTGCCCGAAATGGCATTCGACCATGGCGAGATCGTCAGAGACTTCCTGGCGGGGGAGGGTATGAGGAAATGCCCTCCTCCCCCGAATCGTTGATATCGCAGCTAGCGGATTACACCAGCGGCATGCAAGACCTGGACGCGGAGATCCTCCGCCTGCTGCAGAAGGACGCCAAGCTGACCTACGAGCAGATCGGGCGAGCCCTGGACCGGCCCCCTTCCACGATACGTGACCGGATTAAGCGCATGGAGGAGGACCGGACCATACTCGGCTACTCGGTCATCATAGACCCGCAGAAGGTCGGGGTCGGCACCGTGGCCTTCATCTCGGCGGACATATCACCTGAGCGCTCCTCCGAGGCCATGACCCGGTTGTCATCCCTGGAGAACGTGCACGAGATCATGCACCTCACCGGGGAGAGGAAGATTTTGATGATGGCACACGCGAGCGATAACCGCGAGCTCATGGAATTCGTGGACCAGGAGATCAGGCCCCTGGGGTTCGAGGACCTGGAGGTCACCGTGGTCCTGGAGTCGATCGTCCGCTTCCCTGGAATTTGAGCGCTTCGAGACTGTATTTTGCTTTTTTTTATTATGAGGGAGGAACGAGAGAATGGATTTATGCCCTCGGCCCCATGCCCCCGGGCATGAGCACGGAGATGTGGTTGGCGTTGGTGATCTTCGCCATCACCTATGTGCTCATCTCCATACGTCGCTTCCGCTGGTTCAACATCGAGAGGCCGATGGTCGCGCTGCTCGGCGCCAGCCTGATGATACTCCTCGGAGTGGTCGGCCCCGATGAGGCGCTGGAGGCGATCGACCTCAACACCCTGGCCCTTCTCCTGGGCATGATGATATTGGTGGGATGCCTCGAGGTCTGCGGCTTCTTCACCTGGGTGTCCCTGCGCATCATCTCCCGTTCCAAAAACCGCCTCCACCTGCTGATCCTCATCATGGTGGTGACGGCGGTGCTATCGGCGCTCATCCTGAACGACACCGTGGTCCTGCTCTTCACCCCCATCGTGATCAGGACCTGCATGCTGATCAAGACCGACCCAGTCCCGTACATGGTGGCCATCGCCATCTCTGCCAACATCGGAAGTGTGGCCACCGCCGTGGGCAACCCTCAGAACGCCTACATCGCCACCCAGTCCGGCATATCTTTCATAGACTTCTCCGCCGCCATGCTCCCGATCGCGGTGGTGAGCATGCTGGTGGCCATCCCCATGGTTTGGCTGGCCTTCCGCAAGGACCTGAAGGACGGCGGCTCGTGGAACGGCCGAACCATAGACTCGCAGGCCATCTCCCGCCAGGTCAGCTTCCAGGGGATGGACCGCTCCGTCTGGCTCGTGGGAGGCATCATCTTCGCTGTCTTCATCGGGTTCATCATCACCCCGTTCCTGGGGGTGCCGCTGGCCGTGGTCGCGTTCGTGGGTGGGGCGCTCGCCCTTTTCCTCCTCCCTCTGGCCAACAGGAAGGCGAACTCCAAGGATATCCTGAAGGGCGTGGACTGGACCCTCCTCCTGTTCTTCATCGGTCTGTTCATCGTGCTCAAGGGTGTTGCGACCTCCGGGCTGCTGCAGGAGATGGAGGACGCCTTCCAGTCGGTTAGCAATGGAGGCCTATCCACCATACCCGGGCTGAGCTGGTTCACCGCCCTTCTCTCGAACCTGATCAGCAACGTCCCGGCGGTGATGCTCCTCGCCCCCTTCGTCGAGAGCGTCGGGGTCATGTCCCTTTGGCTGGCCCTGGCAGCCTCCAGCACCTTGGCGGGGAACGCCACCATCCTGGGGGCCGCGGCGAACGTCATCGTGGCGGAGAACGGGGAGAAGCTCGGGGTCCAGATGCCCTTCTGGAGGTTCCTGAAGGCCGGGCTCCCCATCACCATCGTCACCCTGGTGATCTCGATATTCATCCTCGAGCTGCTGGCGTAGCATTGCTATGCCCGGCCGGAAGGTGTTCCCGATTACCTTTAAAAAGAGGGGCGCGTTGCTTTGTGCAAGGTCCCTCACATGAACAAGAAGGTCCTCGTCGTCGTGCTCGTGGTGGGCATGTTGCTGGTGGTGGGCGTGCTGGTCGCGCTCTCCTATAACGGCGCCGTGAGCAAAGAGCAAACGGTCA
>JAJRAN010000090.1 GCA_028682915.1 Methanomassiliicoccales archaeon
TCCGTCCTCGGGCTCGTCCTCTTTATCCAGATGGCGTTCTTGATGGCGTTGGTGCAGCAGATGCGGCTGCAGTAGGGTGCCTGGTCGTTCCTCGACCCGACGCACTGGACCATGACGACCCTTTTAGCGTCGATCGGGCCGCGGCTGAGTCTTTCCTCTAGCTCAGCTTGCGTAATCACCCTCTTGTCCTCTCCATAGAGGTGCTCGGTCGGCCGGTATTCCTGTGCGCCAGTGGCCACGATTATGGCCCCAGCCTTGATGCTCTCCCTATCAGTGGTTACGGTGAAGTTGCCAGCATAGCCTGATATGTCCTTTATCTTCGAGTCGAGGTGGACGGTGATGTTCTGGTTCTGGGCGATCTCCGCTATCATTTTAGAGATCAGCTGAGGGCCGCTCAACCCGTCCTGCTCCATCAAAGCCTTTCTAAGATTCCCGCCTAGCTCGGAAGATCTCTCGATCAGGTCGACCTTGAAATCCTGAGCCGCGACCTCGAGCGCCGCGGTCATGCCCGCCAGACCCCCTCCGATCACTGTCGCCGTATGACCGACCGGGAACATCTTCGTCGGAAGGGCCTCGGTGTATCTCGATTTGGCCACGGCCATGCGCACCAGGTCCATGGCCTTCTCCGTGGCCTTCTCCGGCTCATGAATATGAACCCAGGAGCACTGGTCCCGGATGTTGGCCATCTCGAAGAGGTAGGCGTTGAGCCCGGCCTCGCGGATGGTGCTCTGGAACAATGGCTCGTGCGTGCGCGGGGTGCAGCTCGCGACGACGACACGGTTGAGCCCGTGCTCCTTGATCGTCTTCTTGATCACCTCTTGGAAGTCCGCCGAGCAGGTGTACTTGCCCTCCTCGGACCAGACGACGTTGGGAAGGGTCTTGGCGTACTCCACGACCTTCGGCACGTCGACGGTCGCTCTGATGTTGATGCCGCAGTCGCAAACGAAGACGCCGATGCGCGGCTCTTGCCCGGCCACGTCGGTCTCCGGGACCTCGGCCTTCTTCAAATTGATACGGTTCTGGTAGATGTTCGCTCCCGCCTTTGCCGCGGCCCCAGAGGCCTCAGCGACCGACTGCGGGATGTCCTTGGGGGCGCTGAAGGCGCCCGTCACGTAGATGCCCTTCCGGCTCGTGGACAGGGGCTCGAAGGTAGTGGTCTCCGCGAAGCCGTACTTGTTCAGCTTGAAACCGAGCGCTTCGGACAGCTTGTGCGCGTCCGCTGGCGGCTCGAAACCCACCGAGAGCACCACCATGTCGAAGTCCTCGACGTTGAGCCCATCGCCTTCGCTGTACGTCAGGGAAAGCCCCTTCGTGCCAGGGTCCTCTGCGATGGAGGCCACCCTGGTGCCTCTGTGTATCTCGATGCCGTACTCGCTCTGCGCCCTCTCCCGGTAGTCCTCGAATTCCTTTCCGACGGCCCTGACGTCCATGAAGAAGATGGTGGCCTTGAGACCTGCCGTGTGCTCCTGGGCGATGATCGCCTCCTTGAGCGCGTACATGCAGCACACGCTCGAGCAGTAGGGGTTGCCTACCTTGTCGTCCCTGGAACCGACGCACTGCAGGAAAGCCACCTTCTTCGGGCTGGCGTGATCGCTGGGCCTCACCACGTGGCCTTGGAACGGGCCGGTGGCGGACATGATCCTCTCGAACTCGAGGGAGGAGACGACGTTCTTGTACTCGCCATAGCCATACTCCTTCTTCAGCCGGGGATCGAACACCTCGAAACCAGGCGCGAGAACGATCGCGCCCACGCTCACCTTCTCGATCGACTCCTTCTGCTCGAAGTCCACCGCGTCCGCCGGGCAGACCTTCTTGCAGTTGCCGCAGCGGTTCTTGGTGAGGTACAAGCACTTCTCTGCGTCGATGGTATACTTCATCGGCACGGCCTGGGCATATGGAACGTAGATGGCCTTCCTCTGCACCAGGCCCAGGTCGTATTCGTTGGAGACCTTGGAGGGGCATTTCTCGGAGCAGAGCCCGCATCCGACGCAGCGGTCCTCGTTGACATAGCGAGGGTGCTTCTTGACGGTGACAAGGAAGTCAGGGGCCTCGCCCTCGACGCCCACGACCTCGGACAGCGTCATCATCGTGATCAACGGGTTCCTGGAGGCTTCGACCAGCTTGGGCGAGAGGATGCACATGGAGCAGTCGTTGGTGGGGAAGGTCGTGTCCAGCTGGGCCATGACCCCTCCTATGCTCGGCTTCCGCTCGACGAGGTATACCTTGAAACCGGATTCAGCCAGATCCAACGCGGTCTGGACGCCGGAGATGCCCCCTCCGACGACCATCACAGAGCCATTCTTTTCTGTCATAGAAGCACCTCCAGCTAACCCATGTACCTAGGGATCTGCAGCTCGCAATCAATGCAATTGGAGAAGTCGTGAACGGAGACCTTCGGTTTCATGGTCCGGACCCTTCGACGGGCTTCGCAAATTACTCGCCCAGTATAAATAATGCGCTTGAAATTATGACAGGATTCCACGTCAGGATGGTAATATTTCACTGACTGGAGGGAGCGGTTCCGTCTTCAGGGCGAGACCGCTTTCGACGCATAGGCGACAAGCCCGCCGCGTATTTACCCCAGGGAGGTGGCTTTAACGGCTGGGCCTTGCATCCCGTGTCAAGAAATAACATTCAAATAAGGAGCATATCATCCTCGGCTGATCAACATGGACGCAGAGGCGCGGTACGAGCTCGTTTCCAGGAACGCGGAGGAGATCGTTACGCCAGAGGAGCTGAGGGCTCTCTTGGCCAGCAACAGCTCACCTCGTGGTTATATCGGCTTCGAGCCCTCCGGCCTGGTCCATGTCGGCTGGATGATCTGCGCCAAGAAGATAACCGACCTCGTAGAGGCCGGGTTCGATTTCACCATCTTCTTCGCCGACTGGCATGCCTACATCAATGACAAGTTCGGCGGGGACATAGAGAAGATAAGACTGTGCGCGAAGTACATGGAGGACTGCTTCGAGGCCCTGGAGGTTCCGAGGGACAAGGTCAGGTTCGAGTTCGCCTCCAAGCTGATGGACGACATCGACTACTGGGAGAAGCTGATCAACATCGGCAAGGCCTCCTCTTTGATGCGGGTGAAGCGCGCCATGACCATCATGGGCCGGACCGAGGACGAGGCCGAGGTCGACTCCTCCAAGGTGCTCTACCCCCTGATGCAGGCCTCGGACATCTTCGCCATGGATTTGGACGTGGCCTACGCGGGCATGGACCAGCGCAGGGCGCATATGCTGGCGAGGGACGCCGCGGACAAACTGAAATGGAAGAAGCCCATCGCCCTCCACACTCCCTTGCTACCCGGCTTGAAGGGCTCGAACCGTATGGACCCCACCGCGGGCAAGATGTCCAAGAGCGATCCTGATTCCGGCATCCTCATCCACGATGGTCCAGAGGACATCAAGCGCAAGATATCCAAGGCGTTCTGCCCTCCGGAGGTGGAGGGGAACCCGGTCATGGATATGGCTAAGATGATCATCTTCCCGCGTAAGGGCAAGCTGGTCATAGAGCGGTCGGCGAAGTTCGGTGGCCCATTGGAGTTTAACTCCTACCCCGAGCTGGAGGATTCCTACCGTGGCGGCAGGCTCCATCCCATGGACCTGAAGAACGGAATAGGGGTGGCCATGGTGGACGTGCTCGAGCCGGTGAGGACCTACTTCAGGAACAACCCCAGGAACCTCGAGGCGCTGAAACAAGCCATAAAGTGATTGCCTTTGACGAAATCGACACCACTGTAAGGGGCATCGTCCTACAGGGCTCGTCCGTTTTCAAAAAACCTAGGTTCAAAGAATGGGGGCTCTTCCATTTTTCTTATCAGATTGCAGAGGTCCAGGGCGTAGTGAGGTGACTTGATGCCACGAGGTTCGGGCCGTGAATATGAGATCTCTCATTAACTGTGGTGACCCTTGAGCAAATACCAGGTAACATCCGCTAATGCGTATAGGGGGTCGAAACCAGGCCTCATAATATCGACCTGCACGAACGCGTTGTCCGATGAGGGGTAGACATTTGCAACCAATTCCCCATCTGGCGACTTGAACTTCAAGAGATGCTGCTGCCTTTGTAACGTGGTCGCTTTCAGTATGGCAAGCAGTGAACCCTGAGGATCCTTAATTTCGTACAGACTAGGAATTGAGACTATAGAGTTTAGACCCAACTTTGTCAGTCTAACCGTTCCCCGGTAAGTATGTTGAGGGCCGTAGACCGCCAAAGCTAAACTCATCCCGGAAAGTCTCTTGACCTCTCCCTGGATGACACCATCAACATCCTTTATGGCTAAGTCCATCCCATCAGGCTCGAAGTAGCCCAAGACTATCCCACTGATGTTTTCTATCCTAAGGCTATTGCTTTTCCTGTTCCCCCATGTTCGTCTTTCGACGAGATATTGGTTCGCTTCGAACAAGCCATCCAACTCCCTTTATCGCATTCGGCCCCAGGATATTAAGAATTGGCAGGGGATGATGTGGGGTTCGGACTTTGCATACCGACTAATTGAATTCATCTTTGGTATCGATTGGATAACATTACTGGAAATGATCCTATTACATTTTATCATGGATGGAGGGCCGGAGAGTCCAAAAGGATTAGTGAGGTCGAGCACCTAGAGCCCTACGGTAGAACTATGCCAAAAATAAAGAACCATGCGTGGCATAGGTGGACGTTAAAATGACTACAAGAAAGAAGGGCAGACAGGGCTTTGGCGGTGGTGAAAAGATCCAGGAACCGAAAGGCCCTAGGGACGATAAGAAGACCCATAAGAAGGGCAAAGGTAAGTGAGATACTGCCATCGCACGCAGAACCGACTAAGTCAAAAACGCAGTACTAGTGGATTTTTTTTGGGGACGTATCGAGATGCCACGAGGGCGGGCTTCGATAGATGTGAGACTCCCTCCAACTTCTTTTATACTTTGTAACTCCAAGATCAATTGCTGAGGATAAAGATGGTCAAATTGGAATTGATCATGGCCGAACCGACCATAACCAAGGTGAAGGTAGTCAAAGAGAAGAAGGCTCGTGATAAGAAAAAGAGAAAACCCGACAATCCCCGCACCAATCAGCGGGCCATGAATATGCGGAGAAGATAAACATATAATGGAAGTCACGAGGCCATGGGCCAGCAACCCCGTAGGGATGCCGTGAGGTTCGGACACGTGGAAACTGAATCGTTTAAAGTTCTTAGACCCGTTCTACTCGTGGAAGCAATTTCCTACCTAAGCGCCTCATAAGCAATACCTGTTTATTTCAATAATGCAGGTTTCTTATTCTTCCTGAAGAATTCCAGGCCTCTGGACATGCATATGTTCAGGATGGCCTCGACATCGCCCACTCCCATCAGTCCTGCCGCCCCTCCATGACCGCCGCCGTCGCTCATGGTCTCGGTGCCTACGTCCTCCAGCAGCTTCCCTAGGTGCAGACCCATGCGGACCACGTCCATGCGTGCCCTGGCGCTCACCCGGAACTGCTCCCCCCGCTGCGAGCCGACGAAGGCGATGTCCGCCCCCATGCCCAAGAGGGCTTTGCACACTGAGGACTCGAAGGCACTGCCGAGGGAGATGGCCACCAGCCTATCCCCGACCCTCTCGAACCTCATCCTCTGCCCCCCCTTGAGCTGCGAGATCCTTTCCGAGATGTCCTGCTCCAGATCCACCAGGTCGTACACCTCGTCAATCTCGATGTGGTGCGATTCCATAATCTCAGCGAACGTGTGAAGCAGCGAGGGGTTGGCGAACTTGAAGTGGCCGCTGTCGGTGAGCATTCCCGCCAACAAGGCGAGCCCGACCTCCCTGGGCATCTTCGCCTTGGAGACCTTCA
>JAJRAN010000134.1 GCA_028682915.1 Methanomassiliicoccales archaeon
GGGAACGGGCGAGATACCTCCACCTTCCCCCGGGGCGCGCGGTCCTTCCGACGAGGTGCGCAACCTCCAGCGCGTGCAGCGACCGCACCGCCTTGTCGGTGTCGACCCCCAGCGACGAGGCCAGCCCTGCCGCGTCCATTTCCTTCTGGAGCAGGGACAGCGCCCTCCGGTCCAGGTCGGACAGCTCCCGGTTCTTTCGGAGGATGGTGGCATAGAGGCTCAGGTCCTCCGAGGCCACGAAGCGCACGTCGTCCAGGTGGACGGAGGCTATCCTCCCCTCCCGGAGGAGCTCCTCCGACCAGGCGTCCAGCTGGTCCTTGGACGGTGTGGAGTAAGGATAGATGGAGCGCCCCCTCTCCTTGAAGAGGTGGAGCGGGCCGGTGCGCTTGAGCAGGGGGACGATGTCCTCCTTTCCCTCCACCCTGCCGATCTTGCGGCGGAAGTAGTCAGCCACCTTCTCCTCCTCGAACTCGAATCGGTCCAGGTCGCCCTCCATCACCTTGGACAGTACCTTGCGGTGCAGCTCCCGCAGCAAGGAGGACCGGTCCTCCATCAGCACGATGTCGGAGATGCCGGCGAGGACGACGTTGTGAGCGAAGGGGGAGGGCGAGGTGGAGAAGTCGATGGTCGTCAGGGACATCTCGCCCTTCTCCAGGGACGAGAGCACCAGCCGGGCGTTGGCTATGTCCATCACGTCCTCGAGTATCTCGCGGTACGTCTCCTCGATCACCGGCACGTCCTTTAGGTTGCCGAGATAGTCGAGCAGGTAGCCCGAGCGGACCTGCTGGCGATTGACCGAGACCTCCCTTCCCTTGTAATTGCGCAGGATCATGAACGAGCGGGCGGCGGTGTGCCGGAACCTCTGCTTGAAGATCTCCGAGTCCTTGATCGCCTTCCTCAGGATGGGTTCCAGGTCCTTGCTGGGCACCAGGCCCTCGACCTCCTGCAGCCTGAGCTTGCGCGGGACGGATATCATGAAGGCGTCGTCGACCACGCTGACGGAGACGTTGCACCCCAGGCGCTGCGTGAGCTGGAAGGCGTACGCCCTCGATAGCGCGTCGTTCACCCTCCGCCCGAAGGGGAAGTGGAAGATGAGGTCGTGGTTCCCGGTCCGGTCCAGGTATCCTTCTATCGCCAGCGTCCGGTCGTCGGGGACGAAGTCCACGGCCGCGCGCTGCTCCTTGAAGTAGGAGAGGATGGAGCGGGCGCTGCCCTGGTCGATGTCGAAGTCGCTCACCAGCCATCCCAGGACCTGGTCCTCCGGCTCGTCCAGCCTCTGCGCCAGCTCGCGGCGGAACCTGGCCACCTCCATGGAAAGGTCGAAGGAGCGCGGCAGCATCTCCCCGGTCCAGGAGGGGACGGTCGGCTTGCGCCCGGAGGCGGACTTGACGAAGACCCGCATGCCCTTCGCCCGGACGAACTCGTAGGACTTGCCCCCGAGCACGAACACGTCCCTGGTCGACAGCCGCTCCACGAACTTCTCCGAGAGGTCCCCCATGAACGCCCCGCGCTCGTTGACCACCTTGTAGTTCGCCTCCTCGGGAATGGTGCCGAGATTGAGGAAGTAGATCATGCGGCCGCCCTTCTTCTTGCCGAAGCGCGCCTCGACCTCGTCGTACCAGACCTTGGAGTAGACGCCCTCGAAGCCCTCCTTGCTCCCCAGGTACCGCAGAACGCTGAGGAACGACTCCCGGCTCAGGTCGCGGTAGCAATGGGAGCGCCGCACCACCTGGAAGGCCTCCTCCACCTCCCAGCGCTTCTCGATGCTCATGCCCACCAGGCTCTGGGCCAGGACGTCCAGGCAGTTCTCGGGTATGGTGACGCGGTCGATGTTGGCGCGGTGCGCCGCCCGGCAGAGCACCGCGCACTCCACCAGGTCGTCCTTCTCGAAAACGATCATGCGGCCCTTGGAGGTGCGGCCGTGGGAGTGCCCGCTCCGGCCGATGCGCTGCATCCCCTTGGCCACGGACTTGGGCGAGCCGATCTGGCACACCAGGTCCACAAACCCGATGTCGATGCCCAGCTCCAAGGAGGTCGAGGACACCACGCACTTCAGCTGCCCGCTCTTCAGCCTCTCCTCGACGTCCAACCGGGTCTCCTTGGAAAGGGAGCCATGGTGCGCCTCGATGCTGTCCAGACCCCGCTCCTTGAGCTTGTAGACGACGCTCTCCGTCCCCGAGCGGGTGTTGGTGAAGACGATGGTGCTCTGGTGCTGGTCGATCATCTCCTTGAGCATGTCGTACATCTTGGAGTTGGTGATCTCGAAGGAGAGGGAGGTCATGTCGTCCGCGGGGCAGAGGACCTTGAGGTCCAGGTTCTTGCGCGTCTTCACCTCCACCAGGTAGACGTCTCGGCCCTTGCCCTCCTGATGACCGGCCAGGAACTGGGCGATCTCCTCGATGGGGGCGAGCGTCGCCGAGAGGCCTATGCGGGTGAATCCCCTCTTGCAGTAGTCCTGCAGCCTCTCCAGCGTCAGGGAGAGGAACACGCCCCGCTTGGAATCGCAGATCTCGTGGATCTCGTCCAGGATGACGTACTCCACCCCGAGGAACTTCTCGCGGAACTTGGGGGCGGCCAACGCCAGCGCCAACGATTCCGGGGTGGTGATCAGGATGTGCGGCGGATGTTTGAGCATCTTCTGTCTTTCCGATTGGGAGGTGTCCCCGGTCCTGACCCCCACCCGGATCTTCGGCATGTCTGCATGCTCCTTCTGAGCCAGCTCGGATATCTCTCGCAATGGCTGCTCCAGGTTGCGGTTGATGTCGTTGGCCAGTGCCTTCAGTGGCGAGATGTATACGCAGTAAATCTTCTCCTCCAGCTTCCCCGCCTTGGCGTACTTGAAGAGCTCGTTGATGATGCTCAGGAAGGCGGTCATGGTCTTGCCTGAGCCGGTGGGGCTGGAGACGAGGACGTTCTGGCGCCCGTGGATGATGGGGATGGCGTAGGACTGGGGCTCGGTCATGTCCTCGAACTTGGAGGTAAACCACTCCTCGATCAGGGGCTCCATGAGGCCGAGCACTTCCTTCTTGCTGTGCCTATGTGCTACTCTTTCCATTACTCTCCACCGAGCTTGAATCACGCTCCATTCGGTGCCCTGCTATTACTACTTTGCTGCATCAGCCTGGCTGCGAATGGGCGCGCCTCCCTTTGCGACGAGGAAGTCATAAAGTTTGTCCAGGGGACGCCGAAATCGCCGTCAGCTTTATTCGGACGCTGAGCTAATCAGTGACGATGAGAGCGGGATGGTTCAAGGTCGTTGATGGAAGGGCAAAGGCCCCATGGAAGGAGTGGGCTTCGTGCGTTGCGGACACAGAGGACCTCAAGGCCTCGGCGGCCCTGGGAGTTCGAGCGTTCCAGATCTGCATGGGGCCTCTGGTCCCGCCCATGCCTCGGTATGCGCGGCCTCTGATCGAGGCCCATGCCCATGCCCTCCACCACGGGTTCGATGAGGTGGATGAGCGCACGCTCCAGGACCTGGTCCTGAGCTTCGAGGGACGGGGGGGCCTGGTAGAGCCCCGCTTCTGGGAGGACCCGAGGCACCGCCTCGCGCAGCATCTGTCCTTGAATGAGGCCCCCTGTCGCGGCGGCGGTCTGGCCAGAATCGAGCTGCTGGCCTTGGAGGACGACCTGGACCATAACGTGCGGCTCAACCTGCTCCGCCTGGCCTGGATCCTGGAGATGGGCGCGGGCATGGTCTCTCCCTATTCGAGGTCGCAGTCGGACGACTGGCGCTCCCCCAGGAAGATATCCGACGCCCTGAGCGGGATCTCGCAGCTGCTGGACGAGGACTTGCCCGAGTTCCTTGACGAGAAGGAGGCGAAGGCCCTCAGGAAGATGATCTCCGACCTCAGAAGGCTTGGCGCCCCGGAATTGGGGCCTGAGGCCTTGGTCAGCCTCTCGCAGCGCTGCGATGTGGGGGTGAGCGCGACCGGCAGGCCGGTCCTGCTGTCGGCGGCCTTCAAGGCCGGGGACCTGAGCGCCAAGGACGCGCGCGCCTGGCGCAAATCCTGCTTCCTGTACGGGTCGCTCATGACCTCCTTCAAGGTCATGATGCTCGCCCATGTCTCGGGCAAGGTCGGAGGCCTCAGGCCCGTGAGCGCCCTGCTTTGAGAGGCTTTAGGATTCAGGTGCCCTCCGAAAAGGTTTTTGAGCTCGTAGGCGTTTAAAAACCCGAGAATTTGAGGAAATCGATCGCTCTTCTGCTCGGGTTCGTACTGCTAAGCCTAGCCGTTGTGCCCGCATCGCTCATCGTCTCAGCCGATGACCCTGAGCACATGATCTCGGGTACGGCGAAGGACCTGGGGGGCGTCACCATGGCGAACGTCGAGGTCCGAGCCGAGAGGTACGGCAACGCAACGATATACCGGGCCATCACCGGGAACCAGGGGACCTACAACCTGAGCCTGCCTGATGGGCAATACAACATCACGGCGACCATTTCCTCGCACGGCTCGAACGTCACCTACCTCAATCTGCCAGTCGCTTCCGACATCGAAGGGGTGGATTTCACCATCCAGGTCGTGACCGGGAGGGTGGAGGGGCACGTGACCGCGAAGGACGTTCCGGTGGTCGGGGCCCAGGTGGTCCTATCCAATGGCAACACCACCTATCTGGGAGAGACAACCATGCCCCTGGGCAGCTATTCGATCGTCGGCGTGGTCCCCGGGGTCTTCGTGGCGAGGGCGGAGAAGGTGGGGTATTGGACCAACGTATCCCAGCAGCCAGTGTACGTGAATGAGAACGAGGTGACGGACCTCAGCTTCATTCTCGAGCCGCAGCCGGCGCGCGTCTTTGGCGAGGTCACCGTCAACGGCAAGCCGGAGGAGGGCGTGACCGCGAAGCTGATGTCCGGGACGGTCGAGGTGAAGGTCTCGGTGACGGACGCGAACGGCAACTACTCGTTCTCCAACGTCATCGCTGGAGAGTATCAGGTGGTCTTCAGCAAGGAGGGCTTGGTGGAGAAGACCTATCCCATCTCCATCTCCCCGTTCGAAGCCAAGGAGCTCTCGATATCCATGAGCCTCGAGCAATCGTCGACCAACAGCGGATTCATCGACGGGCTGGACCTGACCCATTCGATGATGGTGGTGGCGTTAATCGTGGTCGTCCTGCTGATGCTGTTCGCCCTCTTCATCAAGGTACGCGCCATGAGAAGGCCGGAGCTCCTGGCCAAGGAAGATGAGGAGAAGGAGAAGCCCTCATCGCCTCAAGCCAAGCAAAAGTGAGCTTCAGATCCCCAGCGATCTCCGGACCTTGGCCAGGTTGGCCTTGACCTCTTCGTCCACGCGCTTGTAGAGGCTGTTTCCGTGGGCGTCTATCGCCACCGTGAGCGGGCCGAATCCCTTGACCTCCAATATCCACATGGCCTCGGGCATCCCCAGGTCCAGCCACTCCACGCCCTTCACTTCTCGGATCCCCTCGGCGCCTTGAATCGCCGCTCCTCCGGTGAAGGCCAGATAGGCGCATCCGAACTTGGACATGGCGTCGATGGTGGGCTGGGACATCCCTCCCTTGCCGATGACGGCCCTGATGCCGAACCTCTCGATGAACTCCGGCTCCATCGAGTTCATCCTGGAGCTGGTGGTGGGACCGGCGGCGATCGCCTTCCATCCGTTCCCTTCCTTCCTCATGATCGGCCCGGCGTGGAACAGGGCAGCCCCGGTCAGGTCCACGGGAAGCTTTCGGCCCTCTCTCGCGAGCTCCAATGCCCGGAGGTGGACCTCGTCCCTGCCGGTGACGATGACGCCGTCGATGGTCGCCGTATCCCCGACCTTGAGGGCCCTGACGTCCTTATCGCTCAGCGGCGTCCTCAGCCTCACTCGAAACCCTCCCTGGAATAGAGCACGCTGCCGTCCTTCATGATACGTGCGGAGGCGCGCCTGGCCGCCCAGCATTGCAGGGTGACGGCAACCGGCAGGCTGGCGGTGTGGCAGTGGGCTTGCTCGATCTTCACCCCTAGGACCGTCGTCCTACCCCCTAGCCCCATCGGCCCGATCCCGGTCTGGTTCAATGCCTCCCTGAGCTCGCTCTCGAGCTTCGCCAGCTCGGCGTCCTTGTTCTCCCGGTCAAGTCTTCCGAGCACTGCCTTCTTGGAGAGGAGGAGCGCCTCGTCGGCGGAGCCACCTATTCCCAGGCCGACGATGGTGGGGGGACAGGGGTTGCCTCCAGCCTTCAGAACGGTCTCGAGGACGAAGGCCTTGATGCCCTTCACCCCCTGTGAGGGTGTGAGCATGGCCAGTGCGGTCATGTTCTCCGAGCCTGCGCCCTTGGTCATGAGCGTTATCTCGGTGTATTCCAGGTCCGCCAGCTCGAAGTGGACATAGGGCATTCCCTTGCCCAGGTTATCCCCTGGGTTGTGCCGGGTGAGCGGATGCACCACGTTCGGCCGCAGCGGGACCTCGGATGTTGCCCGGGAGACCCCGCGGCGGATCCCCTCGTCCAAGTCCGGTATGCATCTGCCCTTGACGAAGAAGATGGGGATGCCGGTGTCCTGGCACATGGGCAGAGAGAGGCGCTCGGCGGCGGCGACATTAGCCAGGATGTTCCTCAGCTGCTGCCTGGCGATATCGCTGGTCTCCTCCTTCTCCGCCTTCCTCAGCGCCTCCAGCACGTCTTGGGGGAGGGAGGTCACGGCAGTTCGGAGGAGATTCACCGCCACTTCCTCCAGCAGACTGGTTGTTTTCATCGCGGCCACTCGCACGGTATATCCTCCATCAGGGTATGAATCATTTTCCAGGGCAGCAGAAGCATTAATAGCGCTCCTGCCCTACGAAGAGGGCAATCCGAGGGCTTTCCCATGACGCAGGAACCTATCGTATTGCAGAATCTCACCAAGGACTACGGGAAGGGGTTCAGGGCGGTGGACGACCTCAGCCTGACCGTGATGCCCGGCTCCTTCGTAGGATTCCTTGGTCCGAACGGGGCGGGCAAGACCACCACCATCAAGATGCTGACCAACCTCCTGACGGTCACCTCTGGACACGCGTACCTGAACGGCATCGACGTGTCCTCGAACCCCAAGGGCGCGCTCGGCGGCGTCGGCGCGGTGGTCGAGACGCCTGAGTTCTATCCTTTCCTTACGCCGAACGAGACGCTCGAGTACCTGGGCGCCATCCGCGGCATGCCAAAGGCGGACGTCAGGAAGCGTTCCAAGGAGGTGCTGGAGCTGGTCAAGATGACCGAGTGGTCCAACGTCCGCATCGGCAAGTTCTCCAAGGGCATGAAGCAGAGGATCGCACTGGCCCAGGCGCTGTTGCATGAGCCGACCATCGTGCTTCTGGACGAGCCGACCTCCGGCCTCGACCCCAGGGGTATGGTGGAGGTGCGCGAGGTGCTCAAGGAGCTCAAGAAGCTGCATTACACCGTCTTCATGTCATCGCACCTCCTGAACGAGGTCCAGGAGGTCTGCAGCGAGGCGGCGCTCATCGACCACGGCAAGCTGATGGCCTACGACTCGGTAAGCAACCTCTCCACCAAGATCGATTCCAAGAAGCTGGAAGTGCGCATCGCCGACCAGGTCAGGGGCGATGCCATGGACAAGCTGAGGGAGTTCCAGGGAGTGAGGCTGCTCAACATTGTGAACGAGCAGCAGTTCTTCATCGACTTCTCTGGGGATGAGCAGGCCCAGGCGGATCTGCTGCTAAAGATACAAGGGCTAGGATACAGGGTCGTGTCCTTCAAGGAATCGGGCGTAGCCTTGGAGAACTTGTACATGAGCCTGATCAAGAGCTCGAGGTGATACGGATGGCGGTCACAAGCACAAGGAATCTCCCCTCGGACGTCGAGCAGATAATGACGGTGGCGAGGTATGACATCTTCAAGCACCTGCGGAGCCGACGGCTCATCGCCATCTTCATCATCGAAGCGGCGATCCTGGCCGTGATGCTGGCCCTCCCAGCCATACTGAACCAGCCGTACTCGGACAAACCTGCCGAGTTCGTGCAGAACGTGCTCGTCTTCACCTTCACCAACATCCTCATCATCCTGGCCGCGACGATGTTCGCGGGGGACTCCATTTGCTCGGAGTTCCAGAACCGGACCGGCTACCTGGTCTTCCCCAACCCGATAAAGAAGTCGTCCATCTACCTGGGCAAGTTCCTCTCGACGGCTTTGATAGTGCTGGTGGTGGTGAGCGTCTGGTACTGGGTGGCGATAATCGCTGGCTACATAGTGACCGGAGGGGTGTCGACCCTGGCCATCGAGTCCTATGGGCTGGCGGTCCTCTACGCCTTCGCGGCCTCCTCGGTCGGGTTCCTGATTAGCAGCGTCCTGAAGGGCAGCACCGGGGCCTTGGTGCTCACCTTCTTCCTGCTCTTCATGATCTTCCCCCTGGTCGATTCGGTCGGGACCTTGGGAGGCATCGAGCCTGTGCCGTCGATAACCTACCAGGCGGGAGCGATAGATGCGGTGATGACGGACCCGTACCCCCAGAACTGGGTGGAGTACGCCAACGAGACCATCGGCCTGCCGTTCAACATCTATTTCTTCTATCCCTCCGTGGCGTCGAGCGCGGCCGTGATGCTAGGATACATTGTCATATGCAACCTGGCGGGCATATTCCTGTTCAAACGAAGGGAGATGGTTGGTTAGGATGCGGATCGAGCTCCTGCTGATCGGCGACGAGCTGCTGACCGGGGAGCTCGACCCCTATCCATCCATGATCATCGAGGCCGTCCGCGGGAGCGGCGCTTCCGTCGCCAGGTTGACGGTGGTCCCGGACGAGGTCAGGGACGTCGTCCTGGAGCTGGACGGCGCCTGCTCCCGGGCAACCGATCTGGTGCTGGTCACCGGCGGGCTTGGGCCCACCATCGACGATGTCACCAGGCGCGCCCTGGCCGCGTTCCTAGGCAAGGAGCTTGTGATCGACCCGGAGGCTAGATCGTGGATGGAGGAAGCCCTCGTGAGGAAGCACGGGCGCAGGCCCAAGCCCTCGTCCGCGGCCACGCTCATGGCCATGGTGCCCGAAGGAACGGAGGCGCTGCGCAACCCCACCGGTGTGGCCTGCGGGATCAAGGCGGTGATGGGCATGACCACCATCATTTGCGTGCCTGGCTTCCCCAAGGAGATGCTGGCCATGTCCGACGCCTACTTCCTCCCGCTGGTAAGGCCGGAGGGCCAGGTCGAGAGGGTGTTCCGCGTCAGGCGGCGCGAGACCACCATGGAGCCCATCTTCCAGATGATCGCCAAGGAGTTCGGGGTCAGGGTCGCCTCGCTCCCCAAGGAGGACTGGAGGGAGGGAGGGAACGTGGTGGTGATCCGCGGGCCAGAGGAGGACGTGGAAGCGGCCTCCGAGAGATTCCTCGAGCTGGTGGAGAATTCACGCGACGAATGGGAGGACGATTCAGGGTAGAAGGTACATCTCGTCCTCGAAGAGCAGCACACGCACCGTATCCCCCTCGACCTTGAACCCCTGCGGCTTGCGCAGCTCGACGGTGGCGTAGGTGCGGGGATGCATGACCTGGACCTCCTTGGCGCTCTCGCTCAGCACCACCGCCTCGAGGACGTCCTCCCTCTTGCCGATGACCCGCGCCTCGCGCAGGTCCATGTTGCCCTCGAGCAGCGGCTCGTGGTTCTTCAGGTTGATGAGCTTGGTCTTGCTCGAGGTTATCGACGTCACCAGGTGCGGCCGGCCCTTGTGCAGGATCACCTCCCCTCGGAGGTACGAGGGCAGCCGGACCAGGAAGGTGACCCGGTAGACGTCCCTGCCCTCCTTCTGCGTCACCAGGGTGGAGGACTCCTTCACCTCGGCGCCGTACTTGTCCGCCAGGTCGTGGGATATTGCCTTGGCCAAGGAGATGGAGGAGAGGTAGGCATCAACGCCCCCCGGCACCTCCTCCAGCTTGGAGATGAACATCTCCCGGTTCTCATCTTGCGCCTCCTGCACCTTGTCTTGGATGGAGGAGACCAGGCGCTCCTTCTGCGCCTCGGTCAGCTTCCTCTCCCTCCCCCGGATCTGGATTATGCTCTCGTAGTAGGAGCCCATGATCTTGGAGCAGCGTGTGCAGACCCCGTTCTTCAGCCGGACGATGGTCTTGTCCTCCTCCTCGATCTTCAGGTCAGAGTGCTCGAGGTAGACGTGCATGGTCACATGGAAATTGTAGTCGTCCGCGGGGTGCACCTCCTGGCGCACGCGGGTCACCAGCGCGCCCCTTCGGACCTCGAGCGCGTCCCTGGCCACGTCCCTGATCGCCTCGTCCAAGGTGACCTTCTGCCACTTCCCCCGAATCATGAACTCCTTGCAGTGGTAGCATTGGACCAGATCCACGTGGTCCGGCGCCTTGGTGAATCGGTTGTTGGCCCGGAAGCACTCCACGCACAGCGACTCGTAGGTGCTGCCCTCCTTGCCACATCTCACGCAGAAAGTCGTCACATCTTCACCAGTTGCACGTGCGGCACGCCCTCGATGCGCAGCACGCATTCCTCGTCCACCAGCCCGTGCTTGGTGGCCACGGCCACGGTCCTCTCCCCCACCAGGTTGGCGATGGTGGCGTTCCTCAGGCGGTTGAGCAGGACCTCCTCGCTCGCGTCCTCGCCCTCGTAGAAGGAGGGGCACACCTCCAGCTTCAGCTTGCCCTCCTTGAAGCTCTTGCCCATGAGCTCCTTGTCGCAGGCCGCCAGCACCACCTCGCCCCTCTGCCGGTACATCCTAAGCGTGATCATTCCATCCTCTCCGAGGCCAGCTTGAAATAGCCGATGGTGGGGGAGAACACCTCGCCGCTCTCATGCAGGCGCTTGATCAGGGTGCGCACCCTCTCCTCGGGGATGTTCTCCTGCTCGGCCAGGGAGATGAGCTGGTCGATGCTTATCCCCTTGTCCCGGTCCGCGTTCTCCTGGATGATGGCGCGGATGGAGACTATCTGCTCCCTCTGCGAGCGCGACGTCCCCGTGGCGATGATGTCGATGTCCAGTTTGCCCGCCTCGCCCGCGATCTTGCGCAGGTAGTACTCCACGATGGCCACGGACCTGCGGGCGTCGTCCAAGGTGACGATGCGGCTGAGCCGGGCGCGGGCGCTGGCCTCCGATAATCGAACATAAGCCTCAAGCTGCCTCGCGGTGATTGGAACGGACTTGCTCTCCCCCTCGCCCATCTTCCTGATGTTGAGGTAGTTGTCCGATATCAGCTTCACCGCCTCGTCGGTGAGGATGGGTATGATCCTCTTCGAATAAGCAACGTACTTCCTCAGGAACTCCTTGTCGAAGGCGGGCTCCAGCATGCTGCTCTCCTGCATCATGGCCTCGATGTTCATGCCTGGTAGGTCGGACAGGTCCTCGTTGCCGAGGATCTCCCCCCTCCGATGCACCTTGAGGATGTGGCTCGTGATCCTCGCGTCCTTCTCCGAGTCCGGCTTGTCCGTCATCGCGAAGATGAGGTCGAAGCGGGACATGAGCGCGGGCGGGAGATCGATCTGGTCCGAGATGAACTGCGACTCCTCGAACCTGCCGTACTTGGGGTTGGCTGCGCCTAGAATGGAGCAACGGCATTGAAGGCGAGCGGTGATGCCGGCCTTGGCGACGCTGACCGACTGGCTTTCCATCGCCTCGTGCATGGAGCTCCGGTCATTGTCATCCATCTTGTCCAGCTCATCGATGCTCGCTAATCCGAGGTCCGCGAGCACCAGGGCACCCGCCTCCAGCGTCCACCTGCCCTCGCCGAACTCGTCCTTCACCGCGGCGGCGGTGTTGTGCACGATGAAATCATTGGCCACGAAGGTGTGGCTCTCCTCCACGGTCAGATCGTAGACGAACGGCACGAGGTCGTCCTTCAAGGGCAGGCAGCGATCGATGGGGACCCAGACCAGCTTGCCGTCGTTCCGCACCAGCGCCTCGTCCCCCTTCTTCAGGTCCTGGGCCCGCGAGAACCCGTCCGCCATCCCGAACCGCCTGGCCTTGATCCTGGTCTCGGGGGTGACGACGATGCGCTTGTCGCCCGCCACCA
>JAJRAN010000028.1 GCA_028682915.1 Methanomassiliicoccales archaeon
AGAGAAGAAAGGCAAGGCCGAGGAAACTCTGGATAAGACGGAAGAGGCCGTCGAGAAAGGTCTAAAGAAAGGCTGGGGCGCCGTCAAGGGCGCAGGGAAGAAGGTAAAGGAAGGCATTGAAGGAGAAGATAAGAAAGACAAAGAGAAATAGAGCTGGCCAAACGCAGGATATCGCCGTTGGCAATTTGGGCAAAATAGGCAAAACAGTGTAACTTTGGACTGAGCCGTTAATGGTCGGTCACTTCACCTGTTTTGCAATTCTCCAGGCAATTGTGGCACCAGCAAACCACTTGATTCTGTATCGATGAGGATGGCTGGGAAGGGAGCCGTCATTAAGTGGAAAATAAGGGGTTTATGCGAGGCGCTCCAAGGAGGAGGCGCCTTCGCTTTTCTTGTGTAGTCTGGTTCAGGTGGTCATCGAATAGACCGCCACTATTATGCCGAAGATACCCACCACAAGGAGCACCCATCTCGACCCCAGGACCGCTCCTGCCATCCTCGTAGCGCCGAAGATCAGCTTGAACACGAACCAGAGGACAAAGAACACGATCAGGAACACGACGAGGACCGCCCAGCCGCCCCAACCCGAGACCGCCGCACCCGCGATCAAGGCTATCAACAGGGCCAGTATCGTTCCGAGGTTGAACTTCGGCAACAGGGGCAGAAGCAGACCGATCCCCAGCACGAGCACCATGAGCAGCATTATCAGGTTCCAGGTGCCATCGACCACCATCAATATCGCCCACAATATCATGATGGCGCCCATGATCCCGCTGATCGCGCGGAGCGCGGTCTTGAACTCGCTTCCGTCCTTGTTCTTGCGCCCCAATAGCCCAACTACGATCGCCACAATCGAGCCGATGAGCAAAACGATCTCAGTTGTCGATGTGCTTGTGATTGTCATACGGCCTCGTAATGAGGGCTTAGAATAAATGACTACGTATCGGATAGCCCGCAATCATGGGCTACCCTCAAGATGTATCGCATGGCTCGATTGGAATAGTTTAGGGCGTGATGCCCCTTGATCGCTTTGATTCCCAGGAAAAAAAGGAATGAAAATGAGGTGGAAAAGGTTTGGTCCCTCAGCCCTTCTTCATCTTCTCCTTGCGGCCCTCGCGCTGCAGCCGGCCTGGCGCGTACCAGGCCCACTTGCCCATGAGCGACATCGCCGCCGGGACGATGTAGGTCCTGACCACCATCGCGTCCAACAGGATCGCCACGGAGAGCGCGAAGCCGAACATCTTCAGCATGTCGTTGCTCGAGAGCATCATGGATCCGAAGGCGCCGGCCATGATCAGGGCGAGCGCCGTGATTATGCCTCCTGTCCAGTCGACCGCGTCGACGATCGCGTGGTTCAGTTCCTTGCCCTTGTGCACCTCCTCGCGTATCCTGGTCAGGATGAACACGTTGTAGTCCATCCCTATGCCCATCAGCATCACGAAGAGGACCAAGGGCACGATGAACAGGATGGGCACGCCCAGCCAGGTCCCGAACACCAGATAGGTGAGGGCGAAGGCCCAGGCGATGCTCATGGCGATCGAAAGCACCGCGAACAGGGGCAGGAGCAGGGAGCCGAGCACGATCATCAGCACGATGAAGATGCCGACCACCACCACGAGCTCGATCATGCCGAACTGCTGGCTGATGCTGGTGCTGAGGTCGTAGAGGGACGCGGTGCTCCCTCCTACTAGGATCGTCGACCCGGCCAGCGCCGGCTCGTCGGCCTGCGTCTCCGCGACCATCCCCCTCAGGGAGGAGATGTAGTTGACGGCCTCGTTGCTCTGTGGTTCGGGCTTCAGCACCACGGTCAGCAGCACGGTCTTGTTGCTGCTGCCCACGCTCTGCAGCATGCTGCTGGTGATCAGGGCCTGCTGCTCCGCGGGCATGGCCGAGAGGTTGTGGTAGTCCACCACGGTGCCGTACGGCCTGGTGACCCCCGTGACCTGCTGCACCATGGAGGTGTCGGCAGCTATCGAGGCCGTGAGGTTCTCGACGGCATCGAGATAGGCGATGTTGAACCCTCCGTCCCCGTAGACATAGGTGTCGCCGGTGATCACGACCTGGGTCGGCATGATGTAGCCGGCCCCGAAGTCCTCGCTGAGGGCGTTCATGCCATCGATGCTCTCCATGTCCCCCATCCCCCCGATGAAGTCGAAGCTCGGCTCCGCGGTGACGTAGATGTAGGTCGCGGGGATGGAGACGACGATGGCGATGACCAGCACCAGCTTGGCGTGCTTGACGGCGAAGGAGGCTGCCTTGTGGAAGTAGCCGTGGTTGCCCTCCCTCTTCTTCTGCATGATGCCGTTGGCGTACTTCTTCCATCTCTCGCCGGTGTTGGGCCAGAATATCCTGTTGCCGACCAGCATGAGCACCGCCGGGATGAGGGTGAGCGCCACCATGATGGCGATCAGGATGGCCATCCCCATCACCAGGCCCATGGTCTGGACGAAGGAGAACGAGGCCAGCGCCATGGCGAAGAAGGCGATCATCACCGTCAGCCCGCTGGTCACTATGGACTCGCCCGCCCAGGTGATGGAGGTGTGCACCGCATCCTCCCTGGAGGCGCCCTTGATCCTCTCCTCGCGGTACCTGGTGATGATGAATATGGCGTAGTCCGTGCCCACGCCCATGAGCAGGGCGAAGAGCAAGGTGACGACGGTGGAGTCTATCTGCGCGACGGTAGAGCCGATGACGAAGACCAGGGCTTGGCTCACGCCCAAGGCCACGCCTACCGCGCCCAACGGCAGGAACTCCGCCACCACCGAGCGGAACAGGATGCCCATGAGGATGATGATGATTATTATGGTGACCGGCTCGATCAGAGCCATGTCGTTCATGGAGCTCGCCATCATGTCCGCCGATATCGCGGCCTCGCCGGTGACGTAGGCGGTCATGGGGTCGTCGGTCTCGGAGTTGACCTCGCCGATCAGGCCCCGGACCACATCAACGTTATCGTACATGGGCCTGACCCCGTCCTCGGTGACGTAGTCCGGCTTCACGTCGAACGACAAGGTGACGAGCATGGTGCGATTGTTGGGGGACACCAGGCTGGAAAGGTATTGCGGCGGTATCTGGACCGGGTAGGTGGCCAGGGTCCCGCTCGCTATCACCGAGCGCACGTAGCCATAGACGGTGGTCAGGTAATAATCCGGACCGAGGTCATAGACCTCCTGCAGGAAGGTCATGTTGGAGATGGTGGAGGCCTGGCTGATCATGTTCAGGGTGAAGGCGTGCACCAAGACCGGGTCGTTGAAGTTGGTCAGGTCGAAGGTCGCGAGCACCGCCAGCATGACCTGCTTCTGAGCGTCTGCCAAGGGCAAGCTGGCGATGAAGGATGGCGCGACCGCGTTCACGCAGTAGTCCGCGCGGGCCACGGGATCGGCCACCAGATCGGGGATGGCGGCCGTGGAGTTCCAGGCAGCGGCGAAGGCGTAATAGTAGCCCATGGTCAGCTGGACCTCGCTCTGGTTGGCACCCTGTTGGGCGAGATAGGCCGCGAGCTGAGCGCTGGTGGCGTTGAAGGCCTCCGAGTCCGAGTAGGAGATGGCCCAGTTGTTCACATGCAGCGCCGGCACTCCCCATAGCAGGAAGGCCGTGCTGTTGACCACTTGCTCCGCCGGCCTCATGGTCGGACCAAGGGCCATGACCGTCTGGGTGAGGACCATGTTCTGAATGGTGTAGACGCTGGTCATTCCCGTGAAATCAGTTAGCTCGGTGGAGGTCAGGACCTTTTCTTGCAGGGAGAGGACATAGTCCCTCGACGCGGCGTCGGTGACGTCGTCCGATTGCAGGACGATTATCAACGTGCCATTGGCGACGGAGCCTTGGAACTCCGAGGAGATTATCTCGGAGGCTTTGACCGACTCGTAGTCCCCGGAGGTCACCCCAGTGTTCTCATAGGTGACGACCTCGTTGACCTGCATGATCGCTGGAACGGAGACTATCAGGATGATAATCCACGCGATCAGGACCTTCTTGTAATGCTTGGTGACTATGTTAGCGAGCTTATCGAATACCATGATAGCATCCCGAATTTCTGGGGGAATGCAACAGACACGTTTAATACCTTATTGTTACTGCAGTAGGGACATGAACACACCGGTCGACGGCCTAATGAGGCTGGGCCTGACCGAATACGAGGCCAGGGCGTACGTGGCAATGGTCACCATCGGAGAGGGCGGGATCACCGAGATAAGCCAGCAGAGCGGCATGCCCCGCTCCCGGGTCTACGATATCATGGAGCGCTTGGCCAAGAAGGGGTTCGTGGAGGTGGGGGGCATGAAGCCGCTGCGGTACCGGGCCGTCGACCCTGACAAGGTGACCAGTCAGATCAGGGCGGAGCTCACCAGGACCGCGGACACGGTGCAGAGCAACCTGAAGGACCTGAGGAGGAGGACCGACAGCCTGCCCACGCCCCTTTGGTTCATCCAGGGAGAGGGAACTATCGACATGGAGATCAAGGACTTCATCGGCAAGTCGCAGTCCCCGATCGAGATGCTCGTCATGTCGAACAGCCTCCTGCTCAAGCACCTCGCGGAGATCACCGAGAGATCGAAGAGCGTCAGGGTCGACGTGGTGGTGGCCAACGAGCCTGAGGGGTTCAGAGGCCTCATGGGCAAGGCGAGGCTGATGAGCATGCCGAGCCTCAAGGCGACCTCCTTGGATTGGCTGGTCGGGACCGGGTTCCCCATGACCGATTGGGAGAGGAGGGTCAGGAACGAGCTGGTGATCGTCTCGGGGAGCAATTCCATGCTGGTCTACAAGGAGGAAGAGACGCGCCGGGCCATCAGGGTGGAGGGCACCATCATCGGCCAGTTCATCTTCTCCTTCGTGGACCGGGTCTTCCATGAGGCCGAGCCGTTGGAGCAGGTCAAGCGCTAGGGCGGATAAGCTCCAGCCCAATATCGACTGCGCCATTCGCTCTGCTGCACGCGACGATGCATCAACATTATGTCATCGGATGCCGTTGATGGGTGGCAACAGGTGAGAGGGCAATGGCTCGATTTTCTTGGGTGAGGCTGGCAGCCTGCTTGGCTGTCCTGGGCATGATCGTGGTCCAGGGGGCGGCGGCCGTGGGCGCGGTGGACAGGGCGACGGCGTCCTGGACGTTCATGGTCTACCTCGACGGCGACAACAACCTGGAGTCGTTCGGGGTAGAGGACTTCATGGAGATGTCCTCAGTCGGCTCGGACTCGCAGGTGAACATCGTGGTCCAATTCGACCGGGGGACGCACTCCACCTATGACGGCGGCTCCTCCGATTACGGCGACTGGTCGTCCACCAAGCGCTTCAAGGTCGACAGGGGCGAGACGCCCACCTCCGCCAACCAGGTCATGGACCTGGGCGAGGTTAACATGGGATCCGCCGCCTCCCTGCAGAGCTTCCTGGAGTGGGGGATGGGCACCTATCCCGCGTCCAAGTACGCGCTGGTGCTCTGGGACCACGGGGGGACCTGGCTGTACGGTGCGTGCGCCGACGACACCTCCGACGGGGACTCCCTCCTCATGCCCGAGATCCGTCAGGCCATAAGCGCGGCCGAGGGCTCCACCTCGAAGCGCGTCAACCTGGTGGGCTTCGACGCCTGCCTGATGGGCATGGTGGAGGTCGCCTACGACCTCAAGGACCTCACGGACACGGTCGTGTTCTCGGAGGAGATCGAGCCGGGCCAGGGATGGGCTTACGACGACGTCCTCGGAGGCCTGACGACGGACCCGTCCATGACCTCCCTCCAGCTCGGGGCCAAGATCGTGACGGCGTACTCCGAGTTCTACGGCGCCTCGGGCAAGGAGACCCTCTCGGCCATATCCACCTCCTCCCTCGCCGGCGTGGCCACCGCCCTGAGCGCCTTCGCCTCGGAGATGTCCTCCGCCTATCCGGCCCACTCCGCGCAGATCGTCAGCGTCAGGAGCACCGTGGAGCACTTCGATTACGAGATGGCCATAGACCTCTACGACCTGGCGCAGAGGACCAAGGGTGCGGCCATCACCCCCCAGCTCACCTCCGCCTCCGACCAGCTCATGACCTCGGTGCAGGCGGCGGTGATCAGCGAGACCAGCGGCAACCTCAGGCCCGGCGCCCACGGCCTCTCTCTCTACTTCCCGGACGTGCGCTCCGACCTCAACCTGGTCGGCTACCGCTCGGACATCCTGATGACCGCGGACACCACCTGGGACGAGTTCCTGGAGACCTACTTCCAGCAGGCTAGCAGCGACCAGTGGGAGCCTGACGACACCTACTCCCAGGCCAGCCAGCTCGCCATCGGAGTCGCGCAGTACCACTCCATACTCGAGGACGGCGCGGACGTGGACTGGGCCAAGTTCACCCTGGCCTCCTCGGCCGACATCCTGATCGAGACCTCGGGAGTGGACGGGGACACGGAGATGTACCTGTTCACGGAGGCGGACGTGCCCTCTAGCTACATCGCCTATGACGACGACGGCGGGATCGACCGCTTCTCCCGCATATCCCAGACGCTCCCGGCCGGCACCTACTACGTGCTGGTGAGGGAATACGGACAGAACCAGGGCATCGACAGCTACCAGCTGAAGGTCAGCATGCCGCTGTCCCCGGACGACTACGAGCCCAACGACACCCCCGCACAGGCCAACTACATCAGCGTGGGATCGTCGCAGCTGCACTCCATCGGGCAGGGAGGCGCCGACGTGGACTGGATGTACTTCACCCTGGACTCGGTCCAGAGCGTGCTCATCGAGACCTGGGGCGTGGCGGGCGACACCAGGGTCTGGCTCTACGAGGAGTCCGGCTCCAACCTCTACCTGATCGACTCCGACGACGACACCGGGCAGGGGCTGTTCTCCAGGCTGGCGGAGTCCGACCTGCCAGCTGGCACGTACTTCATCAACGTCGAGGAGTACTACAACAACGACGAGATCGACGCCTACTACCTGAACCTCAGCTCCTACTCGTTAGTGGACGTGTACGAGCCGAACGACGACTACCAGCATGCCACTGACCTCCAGGCGGGAGGGGAGCAGATGCACAGCATCGGCGACTCTGGACAGGACGTGGACTGGTTCCAGTTCGAACTGTACTCGGACTCGAGCGTCTACGTCGAGACCTATGGCCCCGAGGGGGACACCCAGCTCTACCTCTACTCCTCCGACGGGAGTTCCCAGATCGGAGAGGATGACGATTCCGGCGACGGCTACTTCTCGCTGCTGCTGATGGACGATCTGGAACAGGGCCAGTACTTCGTGAGGATTGTCTCCTACGAGGGATTCTTCGGCCAGGACCCTATCTCGGAGTACGGCATCGTGCTGTACACCGACCCCTCGCCCCCGACGGCCCTGACGGCCCAGATGAGCGGCCCGGCGGTGGCGCTGCAGTGGGCCGCGCCCATCTCCGATGGCGGGCTGGGGATCGACCATTACGAGCTGCTGCGGGCCCCCTATGGCAGCGCCCCTTCGACGTATAGGAGCGTGCAGGGAACCTCCTTCCTGGACACGAACATCACCATTGGAGCGGGCTACTCGTACTCCGTCCTGGCGGTGAACGAGCTCGGCACGGGCAAGGCGACCGCCCCGGTGCAGATCCAGACCTCCGGCGGGGTCGGAATTCCGGGGACGGTGAACTGGCTGACGTTCGACCAGCAGGACGGAGACGTCATCATCTCCTGGGCCCAGCCGGACGCCAACGGGAGCGCCATCATCGGGTACCACGTCTTCCGGGGCGCGGAGCCCGACGGCACGGACCGGGCTGAGATAGGGGAGTCGACGAGCACGAGCTACACCGACTCCTCTGTCGAGGGAGGGAAGACCTACTACTATTGGGTGGTGGCCGAGAACGGCAACGGCATGGGCATCATGCCCTCCTCGACCGCCGTCACCACCGCCGACGACGGCATAGGAGGCATCTCGCTCCTCCTGATAGGCGGCATCGTGGCGGCCATCGCGGTCGTCCTGGTCATCGTGCTACTGCTCGCCAGAGGACGGAAGGGACCGGCGCGGCAAGCAGGTCAGGTCCCTCCGCCCGCATCGCAACCCGCCCAGACGCCGACGAGATGCCCTAACTGCGGCGCCCCGGTCGAAGGGACGCAGTTCTGCGGACATTGCGGGAGGAAGCTGTATTGAAAGGGTCGGGGGACTAAGCGCCCCGGCCTGCCTTCCTTTTCTGCTCCGGTGAATGATCCAATCAGGACCATTTACCAAAGAAGAGTCAGAAGATTCCAGGATACTGGTTCGATTCCGTGGAATCCTGGCGATAGATGATTATATCATTGGTCCATGACGGTCTTGGAGAAGATGCCCAAGATAGCGCCCTGCTGCCAGAGTATGGAGGAATTGATCTCCAGGGAATACCCGCCCATATGGCTGGACGGCGATGATATGCCGCTTGCCTACATCGGAGAATCGAAGGTGCGGATCGATTTCTGCCCCTTTTGCGGCAGGAAGATAGGAATATTCTATTAGAGGACGGGCTCGGAAGGCGCCTTCGACTGGACATGGGCCAAAATAGTGCTATTTCGGACCCAGGACCCATCATTTCTTCTTCTTGACCGATGCGGCTACTTCCTTGACGGTCTTCAACGGCTTCATCACGCTTATCTGGAAGGCCATCGTGGCCATTATCTCCGGCTCCATGGTGTATTCCATCAGGTTCTCCATGCTGGGAGTATCATAGAGCGAATATACCGTGTGCCCCGGAGAATCGACCCATGCTCCCAGTATCTTGACCTTGTGCTTCGCCGCCAACGATTCGTCCTTCTCCACGGCTGTCAGAAAAGCGTCCTTGTGCTTCGCTTCGAACGCGGGGCATGCCTCGGGGCTGTGCCTGCTTATCCTCATCACGTACATGTTTCTCTCCTTCTTCTATCCATAACGGCTCGTACCAATGAGCCGCCAGAATATCTCTCGGTGCGCAATGATATTCAACCTTTGCACCACGATCAAATGGCCAAGCTTGGGACAAAGGCCGTTCAGTCAGCATGTCCATAGATATTTAGCGAAGGATGATGGTGGCGGAGAGATACCAGCATGGGAAGGGGACGTCGATGCTAGCCTGCTCCTGGAGCGGAGGGAAGGACTGTTGCCACGCATACTGGAAGGCAGTGGTCGCAGGGAACGAGGTAGGCTACCTGCTTAACACCTATAGGCGAGAGAGCGGCCGCGTAGCATTTCATGGCGTGAGAGCTGACCTTGTGCGCAGACAGGCGGAATCGATCGGCATCAAACTCCTCCAAAAAGAGGTCTTTGGCGACTATTATGAAGAGCAGTTCCTAGAGGCTCTGCAGGAACTCAGGACTAAGGGTGTGACCGGGGTGGTGTTCGGGGACATCGATGCCCAGGAGAATAGGCGATGGGCGGAGGGCGTGTGCCGGAAGTCTGGCCTCGATTCATATTTCCCGCTCTGGGGGATCGGTCAGAAAGCAATCCTGACAGATTTCATCGGCATGGGTTTCAAGGCCGTCGTGGTCGCGGTGGACCAGAAGTTCCTCGGTGAAGGAGAATTAGGACACAAGCTTGACGGGAGCTGGCTTAACCTCGTCACAAGGATCAATTCGGCTGGTATGCATCCGCCACTGACGTATTGCGGTGAGAACGGCGAATACCATACGTTCGTATATGACGGCCCCGCTTTCAAATTTCCGGTAGAGTTCATCAAGGGAGAGAAAGTCCATCGTGATGGTCATTGGCTTGTCGACCTGTTGCCCGAATGATGATATGCTCGACGGATATTCGATCACTCTTTACGCACGAAGCGAATTTTTCCGGATTTGTCATAATAGGCGGTTCCGACGTTGAGCAGGCTTGCGAGCGCTTTTTCGAGAAGGTCGCGATCGATCCCCTTCGCCTCGGCCAGCCTTGCCAGTTCGTCCTTGTCGATCCCATCCGGAAATTTGGACAATATGTCCTTGACGGCCTTTCTCTGCAATCGAAAATCGTAGGTCGTCGGTTCGGTAACCATCCAGCCACCCGCCTCTGGTGTGTATTATTGAGAGGTTCCCTTAATATGATTGATGGCGCCAAGGCTCGGCCACGACCTCATTTCTTCCCGACGAGTTCATGGTAGGTCTCTTCGCCGACACATTCTCTTGCATATTTGCACCACTTGACGCAAGCTGTGATGTCGTTATAAATGACGAATCCGCATCTACTGCATTGCACCTTGGCATCATTTGAGAAGACCTCCACCTCTTCTCCGCACTCGGGGCATTTCCTGATCGAGAGGGTGGGCGTTCTGATATTCGCAGAGCCGGGGCAATGGTCAAACATAGGGTTTCTCCCTCGGTTTCTTATTTTGGCTGGATCGGCATTTCTCGTTCGAGCTAATTACAAATGTGCCTAGATATGTAAAATATCGTTGGTATTTCTGAATCCATGCTGCCAGTAATCACGTGACCGATGACTTTATGACATTGCGGGGCTGAATAGGAGGCGAATGAGCATCAATTTCGACACGTATGTTCACGAGGGCCCTCAGCCCAACTACACCCCCTACCACGTATGGAAATGCTATAGCATTCTGGAGCGCCAGGGACCCAAAGGCAGGAGGACGCTTGCATCTCTCATCGGGCTGGGCGAAGGGAGCGTGCGCACTATGCTGGATCGCATGGTCCAAGAGGGGTGCGTGGAGCTGACAAAGAGAGGCGCCTCACTCACCCAACGGGGGAGGGATAAATTTGCTGGTTTCGGGGTGAACCTGATTGATATCGGCATGATGGAGGAGTCGATCGGCCGTTTCAACTGTGCCATTCAGGTAATGGGTAGGGCGGGGCGAATAGGAACCGGAGCGGAACAACGCGATGATGCGGTGAGGGCGGGTGCGGAGAGCGCCATAATCCTGGTCGGGCGGAATGGCAAGATCGTCTTCCCGGACGATGACCGCTACCCTGACCAGGGAGCCATGCACACCGTAAGGGAAGCCTTCGTTGTCCAAGATGGGGACGTCATCATCATCGGGGGAGCTTCCTCATACGAAAAAGCAGAGAAAGGAGCGGTGAGCGCCGCACTCGCCTTGGCCGAGGACAGGGACCGATGCTGGTCGGAGGGAGGGAAGCTGTTCTCTCGCGACTATGAGGAGGAGGACATAAAGTGCATCGCCCTGACCATCCATGAGCTGGTCGGAAGGCTTCCGGTGACCATGCGCAGCAAGAACCATTACGGGGTCAGATGTGAGGACGGCATAATCATCGAGACCAATTTCACTGGGCCAGTTTTGGAGGAGACCCTCAAGAAGGGGAAGATCCTTCGAAGAATGTCCAAGGCGGGCAAATACCGTGGCTGCCCTGTGCTGGCCGTCCCCCTAATACGGGACAGGGAGGTCATCGCGGTGGTAGGGGTGTTCGACACGACCAAGGGGTCATATCACGAATGGCTCGGCCGAGTGAGGAGATGAGCGCTAGAGGGCCAGTGCCTTTGCCTGCTGATAGGATTGCTCTACGACCTCCAGCGTACATTTCACTATGCCTTTCTCGAACTCGAAGAGACGCGAGAACTCGTCCACCTGGCGTTCGAATTCCTCCTCGTCCCCTAACCCTGTGTCCATTTTCACCACCTTCTTATACCCGACACACTTGAAAACGTACTTCGCGCCCTCGATGTCGTTGGGATCGGCGAG
>JAJRAN010000060.1 GCA_028682915.1 Methanomassiliicoccales archaeon
GATCCTCTTCGCGTCCTCTATCTTCGCGGGCATCTCTATCCCGGCCGATTCGAGCCATTCCCTCATCTTGTCCCGGTCAGACTCCCAGCCCAGCACCTCGCGATTGCCGAAGGTGGGCACCATCAATTCCTCGAACTTCTTGGAACCCAGGTATTCGACGAAGGAGCCGTGCGGGATGATGATGACGTTGCGGGCTAGAAGCTCGTCGCTTTTATCGAGAAGGTCTTGGTAGGTGGATAGGCGCAGGATCTCGTCCGGCTTGGCAAGCGGGAAGGCGTCGTAGAACTTGGTGTTCTGTGTGACCGCCACCCCCAAGGTCCGGAATCCCTCCTTGCGGGCGCCGTTGAAGATCTGCATGGAAGAATGAGAGCAGAGGGTGGCGATGGTGATCTTGTCACGATCGTACTCCTCGAGCAGCTTGAGAATCCTGTCCTTTTGGACCATATCGTTGTATTCGCATCCGTGATATAAACATTACCATCAAGGTGCTGGACGACCGCTCCTGCATAGCAACATTCAAACCACGTATATGCCCAGGTACTCGGCCAAGAAAATCACGATCATGCAGCGGTTGATCGAAGCCAGGAAATTCACGATCACGAAATAGTTGGGGGTCATTATCTCGTCCTTGTTGAAGACCGAGTAGAGATAGAGGGTGATGGTGTCGGGCATGAAGGGTACGCTCATCAGCAAATAGAGGCCCCAATAGCGGGTCTTGGACACGAACCACTCCACGAATTTCACAAACCAACCGACGAAGAAAACATGCTCTGACCAGAGGCGGATGCTCCTCTCCACCTTCAGACCTAGATAGAAGACAATGATACAGCCAGTGGCTTTGCCCGCAGCCACTATCAGGGACTTGGTGAGTATCCCGAGAGAGGGGGCGAGGAACAGCCCGACCTCGACGGGGATGGGGAGCAATATGGCGGTGGCGATCGAGTAAAAATAGAGGACGATGGCATATTCCAATGGACTGTTCGCTAGGGACTCTAGGAAGCCAATGAAAATGCCGACTATGTCCATCGTCAGGCCATAATGACGGTTGCAGAAAAATGTTTGTCTAAGTCGGCTAGCGGATATTGGCGGACGTGGCCTAATGCGCTATCCAGTATGTTCACCGGTCAGCAATCTTTTTATGGTCGAAGTGGGATAATCCCCATTCAGTACTCTGAAGGGGATTTTGACAATGGGAGACGGCAAGGACTGGTTTGCGGAGCTGGATGCGGAGCTTCAGAAGCAGACCGAGGCAATCAGCAAGGACCTCGCTGAGATGAACAATCAGAAGCGAGCGATCAACAAGACGCTCATCGAGGACTTTTGGAAGATATTCATGCGCTTCGGGAAGATCAATGTAAACATGACCATGGAGCCGTCGCACGAGGCCTTCGCCGTCTTCGAGGTATATCCCGATGTCTGGCACTTCAAGGAGGGATTCAACTTCGCGGCGGTTAACAGCCTGCAGCTGGTAGACCGCACTACCGAGCAGGGGCGGATGGGCGACTCCCTTAAGGTCTGGTACTACTCGGTGGACTCGACCCCTCACGTGCGCATGATCTTCGAGTACTGCGAGGGCGAGCATTACTACAAGTATGCTGGATGGAAGCGCATCTTCGCTCAGTTCGTGGTATACGACGCCCCGGTGGCCAAGGCGGAGCTGCCCAAGCTGCACGAGAAGATGAGCGATGTGGTCAAGGTCTGGTACGAGAGCCACTTGCGCCGCAACCGCGACATCATCATCAAGCACCTGAAGGAGAACTTCGAGCGGGGCGAGACCTTCACCGAGTGAGCCTGGATCGCCCCCTCGGGATAATTTTCATCCTATTGCTCAGAGGGCACTTTCGCGCACCTCCCATATCATACTTTTAAAAGGTATTTTGATAAGGGTACCGGGACTAGTGCCCACGAGGTTTAACCATGGAAAAGGAAGAACTCGCACCCCATGTATCGGAAATATCCCGGGTGCTCGGAAGCAAAGTGAGCGAGGATCAGATCGAGAAGGAACTGGACACCTACCTGAATCTGTACCGGGTATCGCTGGAAACGGCCAAGCGCTCGGTGGTCAGGAAGCTTGGCGGCGACCCAAACGCCCTGAACAAGGGAGTGCAGAAGAAGCTCTCCGAGCTGTCAGGCTCTGAGCAGAGCGTCGACCTGCTGGTGAAGGTCCTCTCCGCCAACCGCAAGGAGATCGAGCAGAACGGCGAGATCAGGACCCTCATCTACGGGCTCTTCGCCGACGAGAGCGGGACCATGCCCTACACGGCCTGGGACGCGGACCGCTTCCCGCTCGAGAGGGGGCAGGTGCTCATGGTCCGCAACGCTTATACAAAGGAATGGAACGGCAAGCCACAGCTTAACCTAGGGACGCGGGCCACCATCGAATCGCAGTCCGCTGATGCGGTGAAGTTGCCCGAGGGCATGGACGTGCCTGCTTACGGCCCCACCACGGCGAAGGTCGCAGAGCTGCTGGAGGGCATGAACAGCGTGACCCTCACGGCCAAGATCCTCTCGGTGGAGACGCGCAAGATCGAGTCCCAGGAAGGGGCGAAGACCCTGTTCTCAGGGATGATCGCCGACGATACCGGAAGGGTTCAGTTCTCAGCCTGGCACGACTTCAACCTCAAGAAGGACGAGGTCGTCCAGATCAGGGGAGCGTACGTGCGGTCCTGGAGGGGCATCCCGCAGCTCAACTTCGGGGAGAGGGCGGAGGTGTCGCGGGTCAAATCCCCCTTCCCTGCGGACCTGGACCTCTCCAAGCCTAAGCCCCGGTCGATCGCCGAGCTCGATGCCGTGGGCGGCGCCTTCGACGTACTGGTGGCCGGGATCGTCGTGGACGTGAAGAAGGGCAGTGGGCTGATCCAGAGGTGCCCGCAGTGCAACCGCCTAGTGCAGAACAAGCTCTGCCGCCTCCACGGCAAGGTGGAAGGGCAATACGACCTGCGCATCAAGGCGGTGGTCGACGATGGCGCAGGTTCCATGACCGCGGTGCTGAACAAGGACATAACCGAGGCCCTGGTCGGGATCAACCTGGAGCAGGCGATAAAGGAGGCCAGGGACGCTATGGATCCCGAGATCATCAAGGAGAGGATCGAGGAGCGCCTTCTGGCCAAGCCTTTGGAGGTGCGCGGGAACGTGATCAGCGACGACTATGGCCTTATGATGATCGTGTCCGAGGCCAGGATGTTCGTGCCCGAGGTTCGGGCCGACGCCGCCAACCTGCTCGCGGAGCTGGA
The DNA here is from genome assembly GCA_028682915.1 of Methanomassiliicoccales archaeon. Classification (GTDB taxonomy): domain Archaea; phylum Thermoplasmatota; class Thermoplasmata; order Methanomassiliicoccales; family UBA472; genus JAJRAN01. The sequence goes on from JAJRAN010000060.1 coordinate 3,234, forward strand.
GGGAGCGCAATGATCGGGCGCGAGGTGGCCTGGCGCATCTTCGCCGCGGAGTACAACTCCTCCCGCCTGGAGATAAAGGGGGAGGGGGAGAGGGCACCTTCCTACATAGTCTCGCCTCTGGGGGCCATGGTGAACCGCGTCTTCCTGGTGGGCGTGCTCACCGACCTGGAGAACATCGGCACCGGCGACGAGCCCTTGTGGAAGGGGCGCTTGCAGGACCCCACTGGCAATTTCTACATCTCCTCTGGGCAATATCAGCCAGAGGCCACCGCCGCCCTAGCGAAGATGGAGGCCCCGGCCTTCATCGCAGTGGTGGGCAAGACCCGCACCTATTCCCCGGAGGAGGGGACGATGTACGTCTCCATCCGCCCTGAGAAGGTGAGGGTGGTGGAGGCCAGGGAACGGGACCATTGGGTCCTGGAGACCTGCAAGGCCACCCTCAAGCGCATCGACGCCATGACGGACGCCAAAGAGATGACCGCGCCCACCGTCGACGAACTGGTGAAGCTCGGGCATTCGCCCCCTCTGGCCGAGGGCGTGGTCAAGGCCACAGGTCACTACCAGGACGTCGACCTGGGACGATACCGGGAGATGGTGGTGGATGCCCTGAAGTTCCTGTTGCCCGAGTACCAGTCCGAACTGGAGTCGGAAATGCCCACTGAGCTAAGCCAGCGCCCCGAGGAGGTCGAGGACGAGGAGACGGCCGAGGCCGCGGAGGAGGAGAAGGAGGACAAGGTCCTGGCCATCATCACCAGCCTCGACAAGTCCGGAAAAGGGGCAGCTTGGGACGAGATAGTGGAGGAGGTAAAGCGCCTGGGCATGGACCGGACCGCCTTGGAGGAGGTCACCAATTCCCTCCTGGACAAGGGCCTGATCTACGAACCGGTGCTCGGCCGCATGAAGCGGATCTAGTCCTGGACGCGGCCTCAAATCATCCAATGCCGGGCTCATGCAGCAGGCGAGCTATTCGAGAGGTTACGACTAATCGGCCGAAGACAGCAGTTCATCCTCTGCCTTCCATTGCCCCTGGAAATGCCGGTTGACCTCTCCGATCATGACGTGGTACCAGTAGGCCAGGAATGGGAAGAACGCCAGCGATATCAGGGCATATAGGGCGAAGGAGCGCTTGGCCACCGTGGGCGATGGGACCAAGGGCGCGATCACGCCCACCTTGGAACCCGCCGAGGAATATTCCTGCAGATAGCGCAGCCATCGGGCGTCGTGCGGAAAGGTGACCCGGTTGAGATGGTAGAGGTAGTAGTATCCAACGACCAGACCGACCAGCGGCAAAACGGACATGGCCGCGTAGGCTTGGTTCGGAAGCCTCTCCTGCTGCGAGGCTTCCTTCTGGACCAGCTCCATGGCCGTAAGTTCCTGGTCGGCCTTGGCGCCCTCCCCCGCCTCGATCCTGGCCCGGATGCCCTCCAACATGCCCTGACGAATCGATTCCTCCCGGCTCATATGGGCCGTGAGCCTCCTGGTCTGCTTATATGTAAGGATGGCCAGCATCACGAAGCCTGCTATGTACATGACCACGTAGCCGAAGACCAGGCCGTCCAGATCTGGAAGAAGGAGGGCGAATGCCAAGAGCCCGCCCAGACCGAATGCGACCGCGACCAGCGGAAGGTACCTCCACCATCCAGCTATGATCTCGTCCGCCTGGGGCCTCAGGGCCACGCCCTCCTCCATCTTCCTCCTTGCAATGCTCTTGGAGCCGCCATTGGGACGTCTTCTTTGGTTGGAGGATGCCGACAATTTGCCACCGAGCCCTAGCCAAGCCGGTAATAGAGAGGTGCCCTAAAAAACGTTGACCGGGATCATCTCCGCACCACTATCCCGGCATAGCCGACGACCTCGGACATGGGATGGACGTCCCCCGAGGTGGCATACTTGAGTAGTTTGGCGGTCTTGCCGCCCACCGCCTCCAGCATTGCCATCACCGGGCCGTATCCGCACATGGAGACTCCCTTGCTGGTGACCGTGGCCTCGACACCCTGCGGGTCGAGCGCGAGTATCCTATCGATGACCGCGCGGTCCTGTTTCTCGGCGAAGGCGGCGGGCACGTAATGGGAGAAGTCGCTGGATGCTAGGACGATCACGTCCCTCCCTTCGCAGGCCTTCTTCAACCTGGCGCCCAGCTCCTTGGCCGTCTCGAAGTCCTGGAAGGCCATGCTTATAGGGAGGAGCTTGGCCTTCTTTGAGAAATATTGGATGAAAGGCACCTGCACCTCGATGGAATGCTCGTGGCGATGGGCGGACGGGTCCTCGTCGACCCATCCCTTCAGCTTCTTGGCTAGCTCCCTATCGGCCTCGATCTTTCCCAGCGGCGTGACGAAGTCCTCGGCGGTCATGGCCACCCCGGCCCCGACCCCATGGTGGTTGGGCCCGATGACCACGAAGGTCTCGGGGAAACCGTCCTCGGCCATAGCGCCGAACACGTGGGCGGTCACCGGGCCAGAGAACATGTAGCCGGCATGGGGGACCACCGCCCCGACAATGCTCCCTCTACCCGGCTTGAGTGCAGGAATTTCCCCTGGGCCAATCCTGCTCCTGAAGCATTCCTCGATCTCCTCGCGAAGCGCCTTCTCCTTGGAAGAATAGAACCGGCCGGCGACTGCAGGGTACCGCATCTCGATCGGATGAAAATCTGATTAAGGATGGATTAAAAGTTTTTGCTTAAGGGGTTTGCGGGCCTGGATTACAAGCTGGCTTCGAAGTCGTCGATGGTCTTGGTGAAGGCCTCGTCCGTCGAGATGACGCCCTTCTCCTTGAGCATCTCGCGGGTGAGGAGCCAGTAGATGCAAGCCAGCGCGCGGCGCCCCTTGTTGTTCGTGGGGATCACCAGGTCCACGTTCCTGGTCTCGTTGTTGGCATCGCACAGGGCGATGATGGGTATACCGATGTTCATCGCTTCCGCCATGGCCTGCTGGTCGGCCGCAGGGTCCGTCACCATCAGGACCTCTGGCTCGGTATATTGGGGAAGCTGGGGGTTGGTGAGCGATCCAGGGATGAACCTTCCTTCCTTCGTGGTCATCGCGCCAACGATGCTGGTGAAGATCTTGACCGGCTTCTGGCCATATTGACGGGCCGAGACCACCATCACCCTCTCCGGGGGATAGCGGGACAAGAACTTCGCCGCGGCGCGGATGCGCGCGTCGGTCTGCTTCACGTCCAAGACGTACAGCCCGTCGGACCGCACCTTGAAAATGAACTGCTTCATATCGGCGCTCTTCTGCTGCGTGCCTATGTGAACGCCAGAAGTAAGATAGACATCCTCTGGTACTAACAAATCAACTTTGGTCTCTTCGCTCATCTACAACCCTTCCATTAGTCCCTCTTGACGTCGATGGGTATGACCTGCCTATCGAACTCCGTGCGAGCGATCTCGATGGGGTCGATAGTACCCTCTGGTATATCGATGAGTACTGGTGCACCGAGAGAAATCTGAAGCGCCCTGGCACCAATGATGCGAGCCTTCTCGAACCTGGTGTACTTCTTCATAC
>JAJRAN010000093.1 GCA_028682915.1 Methanomassiliicoccales archaeon
ACGTTGTCGATGTCGTTGAAGCGCACGCAGGTCTGGGAGATGGTGAGCGGGTTGCCTGGAGGCTCGATGACCTCGTTCAGGACCCAGGGCTGGAAGTCGTAGATCGACGCTTGGGTGAAGAAGACGTCGTCGCGCCAGCGCGCCACGATGGGATAGCGCTTCACGCGCTTGTGCCCCTCGGACTCGAAGAAGGAGAGGTACTCCTCGCGCATCTCGTGCAGTCCGAGGGCCTTGGAGCAGGGCGAGTTTCCGATGAAGGTGTACTCCTCGCAAGGAGGCTCGCCGCAGGTCTCCCACGCGCCCAGCGTCCAGTAGTGGCGCCCGCACTTGGGGCACTTGTGTCTCTGGAAGCCGTTGTCGAGGAAGAACTTGAGCTCGAACTCCTTGGGGTCCGGACCGTTCATAGGGCGGCAAATGAGGGCCAGCTTATTTTAACCTTTCCCGCGGCGCCGTACAGCATCTGGATTGGCGCTCTCCGAGCTCAGAACAGGCCGTCGTTCTCGCGGTAGTCGATGGGCACGTCGATCAAAGCCAGCTCATCGTTCCTCAGGGCCTGCGCCAAGGCCTCGTCCAGCTCCTTCGCGGTTTTGACGCGATAGCCCACAGCTCCGAAGGACTCGGCGAACTTCACCAGGTCGGGGTTGCCGAAGTCCGTCCCGTAATGGCGCTTGTAGGCCTTCTCGTGCTTGAGCTTGATCAGTCCCAGGCCGGAGTCGTTGAAGACCACGGTGACGAAGCTTGTCCCCAGGCGCTTTGCGGTCTCCAGCTCGCCTGCGCTCATCATCAGCCCTCCGTCGCCCACCACCGACACGACCTTCCTTTCCGGATGCACCAGCTTGGCGCCGATGGCCGAGGGGATGCCTATGCCCATGGGTATCAGCCCGTTGGTGAGCAGCAGTGTGTTCTCCTGGTACACGGGGTAGAGCTTGGCCAGCCAGAGGAGGTGGGCGCCCACGTCGCTGGTGCAGATGTCCGACCTACCTAAGCGGGCCCGGATGGCCCTCACCGCCAGCTGAGGCTTCACCGGGGAGGAGTCGGCCGGGCAGCCGTCGATGCAGGCCTGCAGGTCCTGGCGTAGCCCGAGGGCCCAGTTCTCCTTCCTCCGGGCGTCGGTCGACAGGCGCTTAAGCATGGCGTCCAACGGACCCACCAGCTGTAGATCTACCTGCAATCCCGGAACGGCCTCCAGGGGCGCGGCCACCAGGCCGACTACCTTCTTGGGGTCGCCGACGTTCCAGAATCCAGGCTGGAACTCGGGCACGTCGAACCCTATCAGGAGGACAGCGTCCATCTGCTCGAAGACCTTCCGCGCCCGGTCCTTGGCCCGGAGGCCGACGGTATTGAGCGAGAGCTCGTCGTCGTAGGGCATGACCCCGGTCCCGTGCCAGGTGTGCGCCACCGGTATGCCCCAGGAGCGTGCGAATTTGCGCAGGGATGACCCGGCGCCGGAGCGGAACACACCTGGTCCGGCCAATATCAGCGGCCTCTTGGACGAGGAGATGATGTCCCGCGCCTTGCCCAGGGCCGCTCGGTCCAGCTTAGCCTGGTGCGCCTTGGTGCATGGGAGGGGCCGGCCCTTGACCTGGGCCTTCATGGCGTCCTCGGGCAGCTCCAGGTGCACCGGCCCTGGCCGCTCCTGCGCCGCCAGCTGGAACGCCCTGCGCACCATCGACGGGATGTTCTCCGGGGAGCGCAGGCTGAAGCTTGCCTTGGTCACCGGCCGAAAGAGCTGGCCCAGGTCGAGGTGCTGCTTCCGCGGAAAGAACGCTTGGTCGGCCCCGACCTGGCCGGTAATGGCGATCAAAGGGATATAGGACAGAAAGGCCTCGGCCACGCCCGTGACCATATTGGTCGCCCCGGGCCCGAGGGTGGAGAGGCAGACGTGAGGCCTGTTGGTCAGGCGGGCGCAGGTCGACGCGATGAACGCGGCGGAGTTCTCATGCCTGGTGAGGACGAACTCCACGCCCGACCCCTTCAAAGCGTCCATGACGTCGAGGTTCTCCTCGCCCGGGATGCCGAAGACGCGCTCCACGCCCTCGGCCTCGAGGCATTCCACCAGCAGGTCGGACGCCCTCATGCTCTCACTCAAAGGTCTCAGCCCTCTTCTTGTAGAGGTTATCGGATGCTTCCAGTACCGCCTTCTCCACCTCGCCCTTCAAGGCATAGGCGGAGATCCCGTTCCGCCTCAGCAGTCGTACCGCTGGATCGCTGAACTCCGTCGCCACCACGGCGTCGTACCCGCGCAGGGCGAGGGCCATGTTCTCCAGCTTGGCCCGGTGCGCCGAGCCGTACACCGGCTCGTCCATCCTCGCGTCCACCCTCACCTTCCCGAGCTGGACGATGCTCCCCTCCTCGACCAGGAAGGCGTAGAAGCTCTCCGTCTGGCCATATCCCAGGTCGACGGCCCGGCCATCGCTGGAGGCCACGGCGACCTTGTGCCTGGTCTTGCCCTCGATCTCGATCGTCACCGGCTCCCCCTCCTTCGCCTCCGCGCCGCAGGAGTAGTGCGCGAACTCGGCGGAGCGGTCCTCGTCCAGCAGGCCTATGGCGTCCGCGCGGCACTGCCGGCAGTGGCGCATCTGCTTGATCTTCGGCTCGCAGACCTCCTGCAGCTCCTTGCGCTCGCGCGGGGTCGGCGCCCGCATCTTGGCGAAGGGCGTGCCTGGCACCGGGATCATGGGGATGATGTTGACGATGTAAGCGCCGAGCTCCTTGACCTTCTTGGCCACCTCGGGGATGTGGTCGGCGTTGACCTCCGGGACCATAACCGTGTTCACCTTGACCAGCATGCCCGCCTCGGCCGCCAGCCGCACCCCTTCCAGCTGGTTCTCCACCATCCTCTTCCCGGCGTCAAGGCCGCGGAGCACCTTGCCCTCCCAGACCACGAACTGGTACATCTTGCCGGATATCTCCGGGTCGACGGCGTTGATGGTGACGGTGATGAACTTGACGCCCAGCGACCTCAGCCGCTCGACGTTCTTAGGCAGATTTAGGCCGTTGGTGCTCAGGCACAGGGTCATGTCCGGGAAGGCCTTGCCCACCAGCTCCAGCGTCTTGTAGGTGTTCTCGTTGGCCAGGGGGTCGCCCGGTCCGGCGATGCCGATGACGCTGAGGTTGGGGACCCTCTCCCTAACATAGCGGATCTTGGCCACCGCGCCTTCGGGGGTGAGGATCTCGCTCGTGACCCCTGGCCTCGACTCGTTGGTGCAGTCGTACTTCCGGTTGCAGTAGTTGCATTGGACGTTGCAGGCCGGAGCGACGGGGAGATGCATGCGGGCGAAGCTCTTGCATGCCTTCTCGTTGTAACAAGGATGCGTGTCCAGGAGCCTCTGCAACTCCGGCTTGATCTCATCGCTCATTTTCCACTCTCTAGCGCACTGAGCGGTCCACATTATTAAAGAGCAGCCTATATTAGCTTCTCCCCCGACGATGATTCCCCAGCCTAGCCAGGGAGGGTCGTCGGACTATCAAGTAAGGATACGGCAGGTTGATGTAAGCGGAGGGTGAATTGGTCCCGGATGTTCAGCGAGTCGACCCTGCAGCGTTTCATAGTGGTGATGAACCGTCACCTTCCGGCGCAGAGGAGGGCTTTGGCCGACCTGCTGCTGGAGAAGGAGCCATGCTACGAGGGCAAGGACGGCAACCGGTACAAGCTGGACATGGCCGAGCTGCAGTACCTGGACTCTTTGCTGGATTTCTTCGACAAGGGCAAGCTCCGGATCCCCATCCTGGTCATGACCGACACCGGGGGCGATTGCGGCGCCTGGAAGGTGACAGGAAGGGTGGAGGCCAAGGTCATAGCCAAGGTGCTCGAGCGCGACCTGGACACGGAGGACATGGTGCGCTTCTTCCACCCTCACCTCCATGAGCTGCGCAAGAAGCTCCCGACCTCCACCACCATCATGTACATGCCATAGGGCAGATTCGGCAACCCCTGGGCAAGCCGCTTGTACTCGGCGGGCAACATAGCCTCATGCCTCGCTCCGGCGTCTCCGAGCTCCCGCTTCACGGAGGGGACGCGCCGCGATGGCTCTTCACTCGGATGGTGAAGCTCGCCTCCGCCATCACCGAGGTCATGCTGGACGAGTACGGCAGCAGGGAAGTGCTGCGCAGGATGGCCGACCCGTTCTGGTTCCAGGCCTACTCCTGCGTCCTCGGCTTCGATTGGCATTCCTCGGGGACGACCACCGTGACCTGCGGCGCGATGAAGGTGGCGATGCAGGCGCACCCCGAGATCGGTGTGGCCGGAGGGAAAGGAGGTGTCTCGCGCCAGGCGCCTGCCGAGATCTCGAGCTTCGCGGAGATGAACGGCCTGTCGGAGCCGAAGGAGAAGAGGCTTCGTTATTGCAGCAGGATGAGCGCCAAGGTGGACAGCGCCGCCCTCCAGGACGGTCATCAGCTGTATCATCACGTGATAATCTTCGACCTCCAAGGGAATTGGGCGGTGGTGCAGCAGGGCTTGAGCGATGCAACCGGCTACGCACGCCGCTATCAATGGTGCTCGGAAGGATTGGGAGGGTTCCTCAACGAGCCTCATACGGGCCTGGTAGGAACGTCCATGAAGGACGTCCTCGACATGACTTCATGCGATAGCACGCAGGCGCGAACCTGCTCCGTCGACCTGGTCAAGGACGGCATCGATCATCTGCAGAGCCAGGTGGTGGTCGTTGAGAAAGGCCAGAGCACCCTTACCGAATGGGCGGGCGAGAGACCGATAAAACTCCACATGCCCCGCGACATTAATTGGACGGCGCTGAAGCGAGCTTATGAGTTCCAGCCTCGCGACTATGAAGAGCTCATCTCGCTCCAGGGGATCGGCCCATCCACCGTCCGCGCCCTGGCCCTCATCTCCGAGCTGATGTACGGAACAAAGGCGAGCTGGAAGGACCCGGTGAAGTACTCATTCGCGGTCGGAGGTAAGGACGGAGTTCCCTACCCAGTGGATCGGAAGGCAATGGATCGCTCGACAGAGCTTCTGAGGGCAGGGATCGAGGAGAGTCACACATCTCCAAGCGAGAAGCTTGAGGCGATCAAGAGGTTAAGGCGATTGGTGCCGCCCGATAGATGATGTCACCACTTCTTATCGCTCTTGGAGCCCACCATCATCTCAGGAGGTTCGGCCTTCTTCTCTGGTTTCTCCTCCATCATCCAATCAACCACCTCGCCGAGGTAACGGCGAACATCGCTGAACCGTAGGACCAGGGCAATGACAATGGTATTGAAGAGAGCCAGTATGAAGGCGATAAGAGAGATCCACAACCAATCCCAGAAGCTGAGGAGGAATCCATTCTCTACGTGGACCACATAGGTTCCCAATCCCAACCATATCTCGATCCCGCTCGTCAGCATCGCGACGTAAATGGCCACGAAAATCACCAGAAAGATTACCAGGAACTCGAACCGATGCAACCTATTACGGGTCCAGACTTTTAGATCTGCGACCTCGAAACGGATGTCCCTGAGAATTGTCTGAACGGGATCTTCAATAATCTCTTGGACTTGAGGTGCAGCCTTCTTTTCGGTATCTTCCGTCGACCCACGATCGGTCAGTACTTTGGTCACCAGCTCGTCGATCTCCTCTCTCTTCCTCACGGAGGAGCCCTCGTTGACAATGACCACGGCAATCCCACCATTTCCTACAAAGGATTGCAGTGCGCCTTCTTATTGATGATGGTCAGGGCTGCCGCTGATGCAATCTGGACGTTTCAGAAATAAAGGATTATTGGAAGGAGGGAGGGACACACGCAACCTGTATGACGGTTAAGCCTTATGCAGGCGTTAACCGGTATTGCGAAGCCGACATGACGGCAAGAACAACTTTAGTAACCGACGGGCTGAACACCTCGGCGAACCTCGATGCTTACACCCCGGTC
>JAJRAN010000112.1 GCA_028682915.1 Methanomassiliicoccales archaeon
AGACCCCTGCCATCGGGCTCAAGGTGCTGCCGATGTTCCATGTGACGATGATAGTCTACTCCATCACGCTGATCGCCTTCGCCGCCCTTTCGATCACGTTCTAGGGGAATCGGGACCAGGAATGATGTGCAATAGACTGTGCTGATGGGGCAGATGGGGTATACGAGTAAACCTGCTTTCTACCTGCTCATGTAGATCTCGATCGAGGAGACGTTGGCGGTGCTACCGCCCTCGCCTTTGAGAACCTCGGTCTCGATCTTGATGTCCCTTACCGCCGCCTCTTGGATGAACCTGTGCCTGACAATCTCAGCAACGTCGACCGCCCTGCTTATGGCCCTTCCGCGCGCTTTAATGGTCACCTCCGAGCACCCGTTGTTGAACTGGGTGACCACGGCGAGGACGTAGTTCATTGTCGGCTTTTGGCCGATGTACACTGTGTTCTCTTCGCCCACTGAAGCATTCCTGCCTGTTTCATAAAACATGCCGGCCTTCAATATATATTACTTGTTGCTCGAGCCAGCTGGCTGGCCATCGCAGAACGCCGTCGCGGTCCTCCAGATATTCTGAGGCTAGGGGTAGATGCCCCTCAGCTCCATGGCGCGGGCCACCTCTCCCAAGGCGAGCATGTACGCGGCCGTGCGCATGTCCACGTTCCTCTCCTTGGCGATCGCGTAGACGGCATTGAAGGCGTTGCACATAATCGCCCTCAGCCTCTCCTTGATCTCGTCCACGTTCCAGAAGAAGAACTGCAGGTCCTGCACCCACTCGAAGTAGGAGACGGTAACGCCACCGGCGTTTGCCAGGATATCGGGGATGAGCATGACCCCCTTCTTGAACAGGATCTCGTCCGCCTCGGGCGTCGTCGGCCCGTTGGCGCCCTCGGCCAATATCTTGGCCTTGATCTTCTTGGCGTTGTCCTTGGTGATGACGTTCTCCATGGCCGCGGGCACCAGAATGTCGACGTCCAGCTCCAGGAGCTCCGCGTTGGTGATCTGCTTGCTCCCTGGATAGCCGACGACGCTGCCTCCCTTCTTCTTGTACTCCTGCACCCGGACCGGGTACAGGCCCTTGGAGTCGTATATGCCACCGGTGGAGTCGCTGACCGCCACCACGTTGCATCCAGCCTCCTGCTGCAGGAGGCGGGCGGTGTGCCATCCGACAGTGCCGAAGCCCTGCACCGCCACCGTGGCCCCATGTATGTCGATCTTCTTGACCTTGCAGGCCTCTTGCACGACGTACATCACGCTCCGGGAGGAAGCCTCCTCCCTCCCTTGCGAGCCGCCTATCTGGATGGGTTTTCCGGTGACGACGCCAGGTACGCAATGGCCAGCGTGCATTGAATACGTGTCCATGAACCAGGCCATGGTCTGGGCGTCGGTGTACACGTCGGGGGCGGGGATGTCCTCATGCGGCCCGATGATTATGGAGATGTCGCTGGCGAAGCGCCTGGTCACCCGCTCCAGCTCGGACTTGCTGAGCTTCTTCACATCGCAGGATACCCCTCCGTACGCCCCGCCGAAGGGTATGCCGACCACGGCGCACTTCCAGGTCATCCACATCGCCAAGGCTCGGACGTCGTCCAGGGTGATGTTGGGATGATACCTTATGCCCCCCTTGCAGGGGCCGCGGACCGAGGAGTGCTGGACCCTATAGCCCTGGAATACACGCAGGGACCCATCATCCATCTTGACCGGGAAATTCACTCCAAGTTCGCGCATGGGCGTCTTGAGGACGTCGATTACCCCCTCTTCCATGCCCATCATCCTGCCTACGCGCTCAACATGCTGCTTGGCCAACTTGTAAGGATTTGGACCGCTCATTAGCTCGCCCTGCTTGGGGAAGGGAGTCGGTGGTATTTGATTTTGAAGGATATGCTTCCGCATCTGGCTATTTTCGGGATTGGCGCTCAAGGATGGGGAAAACAACGAAGTCGAGCGCGAATTCGGATGGTTTATTAGCCATCGCACGTCAATTGCACGCAGGTTATGCGCAACTCGGAAATCGCCGCCATCCTCGAGGAGGTCGCCGACCTTCTCGAGCTGAAGGGGGTCGCGTTCAAACCGAACGCCTACCGGAAGGCGGCAAGGAACATCAGGGAGATGAAGCAGGAGCTGGAGACATATCGCAAGAAGGAGGACCTGCGCGCCATCCCCGGCGTGGGGGAGGCTATCGCCAAGAAGGTCGAGGAGATCCTGGACACGGGGAGCTTGCGATACCTCGACGAGCTGAAGGAGGAGCTGCCGGCGGGGCTGCTGCAGCTGATGGAGGTCCCGGACATCGGTCCGAAGACCGCCATGCGCCTTTACAAGGAGCTGAGGATCACCAACCTGCACGAGCTGAAGGCGGCCGCGACGTCCCATCAGATCCGCGATCTGAAGGGGTTCGGCGACAAGTCCGAGGAGAGGGTGCTCCAAGGGATAGCCCTGTTGGAGAGGAGGAGCGGACGAATGCTGCTTGGCTACGCCTACCCCATCGCCGAGAGGCTCCGGACGCATGTGCAGGGGGCGGCCCGTCTCAAGCTCATCAGCTTGGGAGGCTCCCTGCGACGCATGAAGGAGACCATCGGGGACATCGACCTGCTCGCTGGCAGCGATGACGCCGGTCGGGTGATGGACGCCTTCGCATCGTATCAGGACGTGGAGGAGGTCCTGGAGCGCGGGCCGACCAAATCGGTGGTGAGGCTCAAGGACGGCACCCAGGTCGATCTGAGGGTGGTTAAGGAGGTGGAGTACGGCGCGGCCCTGCAGTACTTCACCGGGAACAAGGAGCACAATGTGGAGCTCCGCTCCATGGCCAACGACAAGGGGATGAAGCTCAACGAGTACGGGTTGTTCCGGAAAGACAACAACCAGGTGGTGGCCAGGGAGAGGGAGGAGGACATCTATCGAGAGTTGGGGCTCAGGATCATGCCCCCGGAGCTGCGCGAGAACCGCGGGGAGATACAGGCCTCCATCAAAGGACTGCTCCCCAAGCTGGTGGAGATGGAGGACGTCAAGGGCGACTTCCACGTGCACAGCCTTGCCTCCGATGGGGCCGCCACCATCGAGGAGATCGCCTACGCCGCCAAGCGCAAGGGGTACGAGTACGTGGGCATTACCGACCACTCGCAGAGCCTGGGGGTGGCCAATGGCCTGAGCGTGGAGCGCCTGAGGGGGAACATGGACATCGCCAGGAACATCATGGAGAGAGTGGACGGGGTGAAGGTGCTGATCGGGGCCGAGGTCGAGATATTGGAGGACGGTGGCTTGGACTATCCGGATAAGGTGCTCAAGGAGCTCGATTACGTGATCGGCGCGGTGCACTCCAAGTTCAAGATGTCCGAGGCGGAGATGACCAATAGGCTGCTGGCCGCCTTCTCCAACGAGCACATGACCATCCTCGCCCATCCGACCGGAAGGGTGCTGGAGCAGAGGGGGCCCTACCTCTTCGACAAGGAGAGGGTCTTCCAGGCGGCGAAGGAAGGCGGGATCTGCCTGGAGCTGAACGCCTACGTGGAAAGGCTGGACCTCAGCGATCTCGATTGCATCAAGGCCAAGGAGTTGGGGGCGAGGGTGGCCATAGGCACCGATGCGCACTCCCTGTCCCAGCTGGACTACATGCTCTATGGGGTCGCGACCGCGCGCAGGGGATGGCTGGAGCCGAAGGACGTCCTCAACTGCCTCCCCCTCTCGGAGCTCGTGGACATCCTCAGCCGCTGAGTTCACCAGACAACGTTTATCAGGGTCAAGCTGGATACGCTATCCTTGGGTGCGCAATTGAGCCTAGAGGAGACCGCCGCCAGCATCAGGTCCATGGAGGTACGCGGAGCCGGGGAGATAGCCAGGAGGGCCGCGGAGGCCTTGCGGCAAGAGGCTTTGGACTACAATGGCCATGACCCAAAGGAGCTGTGGGCGAGGATGCAGAAGGGGAGGGATGCGCTGCTCGCCTCCCGTCCCACCGCCGTGTCCCTCTGGAACGGTGTGCAGGCGGTCTTCAAGGGCGCCTCCCCAGAGATGGGAGCGGAGGCCCTACGTAAGACCCTGGCCTCGAACGCGGACATCTTCATAAAGCGATCCAAGGAGGCGGTGGAGGTCATCGGCAGGGTGGGGGCGAAGAGGATTAGGGACGGCGACCGGGTCCTCACCCATTGCAACTCCAAGGCGGCCTTGAGCGTCATCATCCAAGCTCACAAAGAGGGCAAGAGCATCGATGTGTTCGCCACCGAATCCAGGCCCTGGAGGCAGGGCTTGCAGACGCTGAGGGACCTGGCCTCCGCGGGAATCAAGCCGACTCTGATCGTCGATTCCGCGGCGAGATGGCTGATGAAGGACGTCGACGTCGTGGTGGTGGGCGCCGACACCATCTGCTCCAACGGCGCCCTCATAAATAAGATCGGGACGTCCCAGATCGCTCTGGCGGCGCATGAGGCTAGGGTGCCCTTCCTCGTGGCCGCGGAGACGTTCAAGTTCTCGCCGAAGACGATGTACGGGGAGCTGGTGGAGATCGAGGAGCGGGACTCCTCCGAAGTGGCCAGGCCAGATGAGGTCCCCGCCGGTGCGAAGGTCCTGAACCCGGTGTTCGATGCGACGCCTCCGGAGTACATCGACGCCATCATCACCGAGGTGGGTGTGGTGCCTCCCTCCGCCGCCTACGAGATAATAGTCAAGGAATTGGGGCATGAGTTCATATTCGAGAGGAACTAGCCGGTGGAAGCATGGAATATTCTGAGAAGTACCTGCACCTAGGGGAGAAGGTGGACCTGGACGCCAACGTGGTCTGCGTCTACAGGGTCAGGACCGAGCTGCCGATCAAGGCCGCCGCCGCGGCCATCGCCACCGAGCAGTCCACCGGGACCTGGACCAACGTCAGCACCTTGGATGAGAACATTTTCGAGGCCTACAGCGGCAAGGTGATCGATATCAAAGGGGACAGGTGCACCATCGCCTTCCCGGTCGAGGACTTCTCGCTGGACATAGGCGGCGTGCCCCAGATCATGTCCGTCATCTGCGGCAACCTCTTCGGCCTTGACGCCTTGCAGGGCGTGCGCCTCGAGGACTGCCATTTCCCTAAATGCATGATAAGGGAGTTCAAGGGGCCGAAGTTCGGCATCGCCGGGATGCGCAAGATTCTGAGGCGGCCGGAGAAGCCGCTGGTGGGCACGATCGTCAAGCCCAAGATCGGGCTCCCTCCCCGAGGCTATCACGATTACATCTACGAGGCGGGAATGGGCGGCCTGACCAACGGCAAGGATGACGAGACCCTTAGCAACCAGAGATTCTGCCCCCTAGAGGAGAGGGTGGTGGCCATCGCCGAGGCCATCGACGAGGTCAGGCAGGAGAGCGGGCACCGCATGATGCACGCCATCAACGTCACCACCCGGGGCGACAAGGTGCTGGAGGTGGCGGAGAGGGCGCAGGAGCTGGGCGCCACCGAGCTGATGGTGGACGTGCTCACCGCCGGTTTCGCCGCCGTCCAGGTGCTGGCCGAGGATCCCTCCATCAAGCTCCCCGTCCACGTCCACAGGACCTTCCACGCCGCGTTCACCCGCGACCCGTACCACGGGGTGGCCTGGAACGCCTTCACCAAGCTGATCCGCATGTGCGGTGGCGACGCCGTCCACATCGGCACCTTCGGGGTGGGCAAGATGCACGGCGACGCGCAAGAGGACCTGGCCTCGCAACGTGCTTGCACCGAGGAGATGGGCGGGCTGAGGCCGGTCATGAGCGTCTGTTCGGGAGGGGTCCACCCCGCGCTGGTAGGAAAGCTGGTGGAGATCGGGGGCAAGGACATCCAGATTCAGGCGGGAGGGGGCGTCTCCGGGCATCCCAAGGGGGTGCGCGGAGGAGCCATGGCCCTAACGCAGGCGGTGGACGCCGCCTCGGCAGGGATACCGGCCAAGAAATACGCGAAGGACCATGAGGAACTGCGCATGGCATTAGAGAAGTGGGGATCGAGATGAAGCTCAAGGCCAAGTACATAGACATGGACACGGGCGAGATCACCGCCCTGCTACACGTGAGCGACTGCCTGGAGATGGGAGTCCACGAGCAGGACCGCATCAAGCTCAAACACGAGAACGAGACCGTGACCGCCATCGTCCACACCACGGAGCGATACCTGAAGCCGGGCGAGGTGGGCTTGTTGGGAAAGGCCTTCCAGTTCATCGGCCCCGAGTTGGGCGAGAGCCTGGAGGTGGTGCCGACGGGCAAGCCCGAGTCGGTGGAGTTCATCCGCAAGAAGATGGACGACCTCGAGCTCAGCACCCAGGAGATAAACACGCTGGTCACCGACATATCCTTGCGCAACCTGTCCCAGGTGGAGCTCTCGGCCTACGTCACCGCGCTCCACATCAACGGGATGAACATCCGCGAGACGGTGGACCTCACCAAGGCCATGGTGGATACCGGGGAGACCATCGAGTTCGATCGCGGGCCGGTCTTCGACTTCCATTCCGTCGGCGGGGTCCCGGGGAACAAGGTGACCCTGCTGGTGGTGCCGATCGTGGCCGCCGCGGGCCTACTCATCCCCAAGACGTCCTCGCGCGCCATCAGCTCGGCCGCTGGCACCGCGGACATCGTGGAGGTCTTCGCCAATGTCAACTTCGACGCGAAGAAGCTGAAGAAGATCGCCGAGGAGGTCGGCGGCATCATGGCCTGGGGAGGCGGTCTCAACCTGGCCCCAGCCGACGACATCATCATTAAGGTGGAGTATCCGCTGGGGGTCGACCCGCACGCTCAGCTCCTTGCCAGCGTCATGTCCAAGAAGAAGGCGGTGGGGGCCGACCACCTGCTCATCGACATACCCATGGGGCAGGGGACCAAGGTACCGACTATGGAGATGGCCAAGCAGTACGCGCACGACTTCATCGAGCTGGGGGACAAGCTCGGGATAAGGGTGGAGTGCGCGGTGACCTACGGGGGCCAGCCGGTGGGAAGGGCCATCGGGCCGGCCCTGGAGGCCAGGGAGGCCATCTCCATACTGGAGGGCTCGAAGACGCCCAACAGCGTGGTGGAGAAGACACTGACCCTCTCCGGCATCCTGCTGGAGATGGGCGGGATCATTCGCGGGGTGGACAACGCCCGCGAGATACTGGAGTCGGGCAAGGCCCTGCAGAAGTTCCGGGAGATCGTCAAGGCGCAGGGCGGGAACCCGGACCTCAAGTCCGAGGACATCGCCATAGGCAAGTTCAAGGCGGACGTGCTGGCCAAGAAGTCAGGTTATCTTGGATCGATAATGAACAAGCAGCTGGTCCAGATCGCGCGGGCCGCGGGCTCCCCCAAGGACAAGGGGGCCGGCCTGGTCATCTACAAGAAGGTGGGGAGCAAGGTGGACGCCGGTGAACCGCTTTACACGGTCTACGCGGACAACGAGAACAAGCTCAACCAGGCGATTGGCCTGACCAGGAAGCTGGAGCCGATGGCGGTGGCGGGGATGGTGCTGGCGCGCATGCCGGGGATCACCCGCTATCAGTCCTAGTCTCCCTCGCTCCGCCTCTGCTCCTGGATGGCCTGCGACAAGCTGAGGTCTCCCATGGCGACGGAGTAGGCCAGCGATGCGGAGATGGTGACCCTGCCTTGGCTCTCGATGCGGGAAAGCCTCTGGATGTCCCGCACCTCTCCCGGGGTGGGCTTGACCGCTGGCGGCTCGCTCAAGAGCAGGCCCCTGGTCATGGCGATGCGCTTGGCCGCGGCGACGTCCGGCTCGTGCGACCTGACGGAGGTACCGGTCTCGTCCACCAGCTCCACCTCGTCGAACAGCGGCCAGATTGCGCGGATGATGCGGTTGCCCTTGGTCGGGTCGCCATGGCCCACCCGTGCGACCGACCTGGAGTAGCTAAGGCATCTCAAGAGCCGGGAGATGCTGTCCGCCACCATCTCCGGCGCCCCGACCGTCTCGCTGGCCAGCAGCTTCCCCTCTCCGAAGAGCGCCAGGCCCGTGCTCTTGCCCGGATCTATTCCCATCACGATGGTGCGATACTTTGTTCCGCCGGCCAACAGGCAGCGAGCGGTCCTAATCGCCTCCTCTGGCTCCTCCAACGCCACCACCTTCCCGAAGCGGACGCGCTCCCTTTCCTGGGGGGTTGTAATGACAACGCCCACGTTGGGCGGCACGTCCCCGTCCCTTCCCAGGGAGACGAACGGCTCGCCCTTCTTCTTCAGCAGCCTCACCACCTCGTAGAAGAAGCGGAAGTCGTTGGTGAATACCCCGATTACCTTCATCCTGGGACGTCCAGAGCGGATTGGGGGCATAATCCTTTCTAGCCTTTGGCGGTGCGCCCGCCCACCCGGTCCGACTGCTCGCTGAGGATCGCCCTGAGACTGAAGTAACCGATCGCGCTCAAGATCGCGAATATCGCCACCCCGCCCCAGAGCAGGAAGGGCTCCATCCTGAACGCGTCGTAGAGTATCCCGCCCACGAAGGGACCCAATGACCATCCAGTGGAGGTGAAAAGGCCGAAAATGCCCATGTACCTTCCCCTTTCGTTGTCGGGGGAGAGGTTGGCCACCAGGTTCATGGAGGAGGGCGAGGTGATGATCTCGCCCAGGGTGATCACCACCATGCTCCCTGCCAGCATCCAGAAGTCCGTGGCGAAGGCCACGGAGAAGTATCCCACCGCGTATACCAATGCCCCCACCGCGGTGACCGTGGTCATGCGGAAACGGACGATGTACCTGGCCAGTGGAAGCTGGGCGATGACCACGATGATGCCGTTGACCGCGTAGAGATAGCCTATCTCGGTGAGGGTCATCCCCACCTCCTCGGTCGAGTACACGGAGTACACCGAGGACATCTGGGCCATCACCAGCCAGAGGAAGATGGAGAAGAAGCTGAACAGCAGGAATGGCAGGGCGTGCTCCCTCAGCTGCTTAAAGTCGAGGAGGGAGAGGCGCTTGCGCCCCAGGTCCCTGCGGCTCGACTCCTTGACGAAGAGGAAGATGATTACTGCCACCGTGGCGCTGCAGATCGCCGTGAGCAGGTAGAGGGTGCTGTACCCCCAGATAGCCAGCAATCCCCCTAGCAGAGGACCGAGGGTCCAACCCAGATTCTGGCCGATGCGGAGGAGGCCATAGGCCTCAAGCCTCTTGCTAGGAACGACCACGTCGGCCACCATGGCGTTGGACGCGGGCTCGAACAGCGAGCCGACGAAGGACGAGCAGACCACCAGGGCCGCGATGAAGAGGAAGTCGTTGGTGTAGAATATCACCGCGCTTATCCCTACGAATACCAGGGCCCGGGTGGACATGGCCAGGATCATTATGTTCCTGCGGCCGAAGCGGTCCGCCACCTCCCCGCCTATGATCTGGCCCAGGGCGCCGAACCCGGTCGAGACGAGGAACACGGCGCCGATGGTGGTCATCGGTATGCCCAGGGTCTGGTAGAAGTAGATGCTGAGGAAGGGGATGACGATGGAGAAGCCCGTGGCTGAGATTATCCTCCCCACGAACAGGGCCCACACGCGGCGGTCGAACTGCGCCAGATAGTTGTTCAAGGCGCTCCCCTTCCTTCGGAATCGGTCATTTGCGTAAGGGAAGCCCAGATTTTGGGGATAGATAAAGATGTTGCCCGAACAGGCCAGTTGCGCGCTGCGATTCCCACGCCCGCAAGAGAGGTTTCATCCCATCGGAAGACCATGAGGGGAACGTTCCTGGCACTGGGATGCGGCCAGGGGCACAGGGCGACTCGATGCCGGTCTCCACCACGGTCCTCATCTGCGAATCTGTGGCAGCGGAGGCCAGGAAGGCCCTGGACCTAGAAGGCCTCGAAGACGTGGACCTGGCCCCCTACCGGACGGATTCCGGAGATCCGCGAATCGGCGTGGAGGACCTTAGGTCCAAGCTTCAGCCGTTCTGGGGCTCCGAGGGCGCCGTGTGCATAATCGGTATCGAGGCGGACCTCTCCGCCCTGGATAATGTTCCAAGAGGCTATTCCATCATGCAAATGTCATCCTGCGCCGAGCTGTTGGCTGGGCCGGGATTGGCGAATGACCTGCTCTCCAAAGGCGCCATCGCCATCGTCCCTTGGATGCTCGGGCGTTGGAGGGAGACGCTCATGGCAAGTGGCCCGGAACGGGTTCCGTCCCTTCCTGGATTCTCCGATACGACTACCGAGGTAGTGCTCCTCGACACCGGCTTGGGAGATTGGTCGCAGGGCGATCTTGAGGAGCTCACAGAGCGGCTCAGGAGACCTTGCTCCTCGCTCTTCGTCGGTCTGGACTACCTAAGGCTAAGGCTGTCCCGCGGCGTGATCGAGGCGCGGCTGCGATCGGAGCTGGAGGTGTCAAGGGAGGAGAGCACCGCCCAGGCCAGGATGCGTTCCGACTATGCCTTGGCCTTCGATCTGCTAGAGAGGATAAGCCGGGGCACGGACGAGGAAAGGGTGACGGGCTCGATCATAGACGTCCTGCACATGCTCTTCTCGCCAGGGGAGGTGGATTACTATGCCCTCCATGCGGACGAGGGGGCACAGCTGTTCGACTACGAGAGAGCGGCCTTCGTCAAAGTGAACGGGGGGATTGTGCCATCGCTCATCCAAGGCGCGAACCAATGGGACGAGGCCTCGAACGGGTTCAGGCTCAAGGTCGAGCACAAGGGGAAGGTCTTGGGGGTCGCGGCGCTCAAGGACCTCAGCTTCCCGGAGTTGAGCAAGGACTACCTGAACCTGGCCTCGCAGCTGTCGGTGGTCTTCGGCCTGGCCGTGGCCAATGCCCGGGCGTTCCGCAGCCTTAAGACCTCGGAGGCCCAGGTGGAGAGGGCCTTCGCCTTGGAGAGCACAATGCTCTCCATCTCCCAGGGCTTCTTCGGCCGGCCGGACTTCGACCGCGCGGCGAACGAGGCGCTGGCCCGGGTGGGGGAGGCCGTGGGCTGCTCGCGCGTGCTCCTGCTGCAGCACTCGCAGGACAGGACCTCGCTGACCTGCACGCACGAATGGACCTCGCACGGCACCTCCGCGGTACGGCCGTCGCTATCGCACCTGGCCATGGAGATGCAGGACTGGCTGACGGAAAAGGCCCAGCACGAGGGCACGGTCAGGGCGCTCGGCCTGTCGTCCATGGGTCATGAGGAGAGGGAGCGACTTTCATTGCTGATCCAGGACGGGGTTTCGTCCATGTTGCTGGCCCCGGTGCTGGTGGAGGGGAGGAGGCAAGGGCTGGTCTGCCTGCAGCGGATTGGCGAGGAAAAGGCATGGGAAGCGGACGAGACCAGCATGCTCCGCTTCCTGGCTCAGAACCTGAGCGTCGCTATGCAGCGGCGCAAGGCCCAGGAGGACATGGCCAAGCTGGCGGAATCGGTGACCATGAGCAACAAGGTCCTGAGGCACGACATCCGCAACGAGCTGATGGTCCTGAGCGGGTCGCTGCAGCTCTACGACATGAAGAAGGAGGAGAAGCAGCTGGACCGTGCCAAGCGCTCCGCGGTCCGCTTGACGGAGATCCTGGACCACTTCAAGGAGCTGGACAGCTTCCTGCAATCCAGCAAGGCCCTCTTCCCGGTCGACCTCCGCCAGACCATCGACCAGGTCATGGCCACTCACCAGCTTTCCTACCTGGTCCAAGGGGACGCCAAGGTCCAGGCGGACTTCGCCATCAGTTCGGTGATAGACAACCTGGTCCGCAACGCCAAGCGCCATGGCGAGGCCGAGAGCATGACCTTCCACATCGTCCATGAGGGCGATTTCGTCGTGCTGACCGTGGCCGACGACGGCACCGGGATCCCGGAGGAGGCGCGCCCCAAGCTCTTCCAGGAGGGGTTCAGCTACGGGGAGAGGAGGAGCACCGGGCTCGGCCTCTTCTGGATCAGGAAGACCATGGAGCGCTACGGCGGCTGGGCCGAGCTGGCGCCTTCGAGTGGCAAGGGGGCGGCCTTCGTGCTCGCCTTCCATCCGAGCCAGTAAAAAAAAGAGGGTGGTGGCTAGCTGCCCTTCAGCCGGTCCAGGAAGCTCTTCTTCGGGCTTTGCTCCGATAGCTTCTTCAGCAGGGCCCTCTGCTCGGCGGTGAGCTTGCGAGGCACCTTTATGCGGATGCGGACGAGCTGGTCGCCCGCCCCGCGCGAATCAACGTGCGGGAGGCCCTTCCCGCGCATGCGGAAAACCGAGTCGTCCTGGGTCCCGGCGGGTATGTTCAGCATCGCCTTGCTGTCCAGCGTGGGGACCTCGACCTCCGCCCCCAATGCGGCCTCCCAATACTCGACCGGCATCTCCAGCCACAGGTCGGCGCCTTCGCGCCTGAAGATCTCGTGCTCTTTCACGTGCACGACCACGAACAGGTCCCCAGGCGGCCCCCCGTCGGGCGAGGCGTCGCCCGCGCCAGCGAACCTCAGCCGCATCCCCGAGTCTATCCCAGGCGGGATGTCGATGCTTATCTTGGAGGTCCTCAGCTGCACCCCCTTGCCGTCGCATTTGGGGCAGCGCTGCTCGTAGGTCCTCCCAGCGCCGCGGCACTTGGGACAGGGGGAGACGGAGACGAAGCGCGAGTACCCCCGCTGCTGCACATGCTGCACCTGGCCCTTGCCTCCGCAGCTGGGACAGGTCTGGACCTTGCCGTCCTTGGCCCCGGTCCCGTGGCAGGCCTCGCAGGTGACCGATCGGGGGATGGAGACCTCCCGCTTCCCACCGGCCGCCGCCTCCTCCAGGGTGATCTCGATGTCATAGCGGAGCGACTGGCCCATGTGCGGGCCTTGCTGGCCTCGCCCCCCGAATCCGAAGAGCGCGTCGAATATGCTGCCTCCGAACCCGAAGCCGCCCATGTCCCCGAAGATGTCCCGGAGGTCGGTGGCGTGGGTGAAGTCGCTCCACTGGAAGCCCCCGTTGGAGAACTGCCCGGTAAGGCCGGAGTGGCCGTACTGGTCGTAGAGCTTGCGCTTCTCGTCGTCGACGAGCACCTCGTACGCCTCCGATATCTCCTTGAAGCGCTCCTCGGCGTGCGCCTTGTCCTCCTTGGTGACGTCGGGATGGTACTTCCGGGCCAGGGCACGATAGGCCTGCTTGATCTGGTCCAAGGTGGCGTTCTTGGGGACCCCTAGCACCTCGTAGTAGTCGCGCTTCTCGACCATCGGTCAGCCTTCACTTGTCGTCGTCGACTATCTTGTAGTCCGCGTCGACGTAGCCGTCCTTGCCGCCATCGCCTTTGCCCTCGTCAGGTGGCGGCGAGCCGCCCGCGGCCTGCTGTCCAGGCTCTTGGCCCTGGGCCTTCTTGGAGGCCTCGGCGTAGACGCGGGCCGAGACCGCGTACATCTCCTTGGTGAGCGCGTCGATCTTGGCCTTGATGCCGCTGGCATCGCCGCCCTTGGTCGCCTCCTTGAGCTCCTCGACGGCCTTCTGGATCTTCTCCCGCTCCTCGCTGGATATCTTGTCCGAGTGCTCGACCAGCATCTTCTCGGTGTTGTAGATGAGGGAGTCGGACTGGTTCATCAGGTCCACCTTCTCGCGGCGCTTCTTGTCGTCCTCAGCGAAGCGCTGCGCCTCCTTGATGGCATGGTCCACCTCGTCCTTGCTCATCTTCTTCGCCGCGGTGATGGTGATCTTCTGCTCCTTGCCCGTCCCGAGGTCCTTGGCCGATACGTTCACTATTCCGTTGGCGTCGATGTCGAAGGTGACCTCGATCTGGGGCACGCCCCTTGGCGCCGGTAGGATGCCCGTGAGCTGGAACTTGCCCAGCGAGACGTTGTCCCCGGCCATCTCCCGCTCGCCCTGCAGCACGTGTATCTCCACCCCGGGCTGGTTGTCGCTGGCGGTGGAGAAGACCTGCGACTTGCGCGTGGGTATGGTGGTGTTGCGCTCGATGAGCCTGGTCGCCACCCCTCCCAGGGTCTCTATGCCCAGGGAGAGCGGCGTCACGTCCAGCAGCAGCACGTCCTTGACCTCCCCGGACAGTACCGCGCCCTGGATAGCCGCCCCCATGGCCACGCATTCCATCGGGTCTACTCCCCTCTGAATCTTCTTTCCCACATAGGACTCGACGAACCTCTGCACCATGGGCATGCGTGTCGGCCCGCCCACGAGTATCACCGAGTCGATCTTCTCCGGGTCGAGCTTCGCGTCCCTCAGGGCGTTGGTCAGCGGGCCCCGGCACCTCTCCACGATGGGGTTGATCAGCTCCTCCAGCTTGGCCCGGTTGATGTTCATCGACAGATGCTTGGGGCCGGTGGAGTCCGCCGAGATGAATGGGAGGTTGATCTCCGTGGTCATGGTGGTGGAGAGCTCGATCTTGGCCTTCTCGCAGGCCTCGCGTACCCTCCACATGGCCATCTTGTCCTTGGTCAGGTCCACCCCGCTCTCCTTGCGGAACTGCTCGACCACGAAGCGGACCATGGACTCGTCCATGTCCGTTCCGCCGAGCTGGGTGTCCCCGGAGGTGGCGAGCACCTCGAAGACCCCGTGGGCGAACTCCATGATGGTGACGTCCAGCGTCCCGCCGCCCAGGTCGAAGACCATGATCTTGTGCTCCTTCTCCCCCTTGTCCAGGCCGAAGGCCAGGGCGGCCGCGGTCGGCTCGTTGATGATGCGCACCACCTCTAGGCCAGCGATGGCGCCGGCGTCCTTGGTGGCCTGCCTCTGGTTGTCGTTGAAGTAGGCGGGGACGGTGATGACCGCCTTGGTGACCGTCTCGCCGATGTACGCCTCCGCGTCCCTCTTGATCTTCTGCAGTATGAAAGCGGATATCTGCTGGGGCGTGAACTCCTTGCCGCCTACGCGGACCTTGTGGTCCGTGCCCATCTTGCGCTTGATCGCGGCCACGGTGCCCTCGGTGTTGGAGACCGCCTGGCGCTTGGCCGGCTCCCCTACCAATAGCTGGCCGTCCTTGGTGAACGCCACGTACGACGGGAACGCCTTGCCGCCCAGGCTGGTGCCCTCTGCGCTCGGAATGATGGCCGGGCGGCCGCCCTCCATGACAGCCGCCGCGGAGTTGCTCGTCCCTAGGTCGATGCCGATAATCTTAGCCATTCTGCTCAGCCTCCTTGTTGCTCCTTCCTACTCTTACCTTCGCGTGCCTGATAACTCGATTACCGATGAGATATCCTTTCTGGTAGGTCTCGTAGATCCTGCCGTCCTCGCCCTCGCACACGGTAAGGGCCTCGTGCAGCTCGTGATCGAAGTCGCGCCCCTCGGGCATCTCTCTCAGCCCGTAGGAGCGCAGCAGTGCCAGGAGATTGCTGCGAATCTGCGCCACTCCCTTGCGCAGCTCCTCGTCCCCGAGGTTGGGGGCCGATGCCCGGTCCAGATCGTCCAGGGTGTTGAGGAGGTCCGCGACCAGGCGGTCGTTGGCTGACTTGGTGAAATCGTCCTTGTCACGCTGCGCCCGTTTCCGGTAGTTGTCGAAGTCGGCCTGTATGCGTTTGGCCAATTCGAGGTACTCCTGGTTGGCCGCCTTCTGCGAGTCCAGCTCCTTGCGCAACGTCCCCAGCTCCTGCTGGAGCGCTTGGACCTGCGCCTTGTCCTCTTGCCCGTCACCCTCCTTCGGGCCGTTCGCAGCACCTTCGGGCATTCGCCTCATCCTCGGGACGCGACTCTATCGTTCATGAATCCAAAACTCTTTTGGAAAATAGTTAGGGCGGAGGGCTTGCGCCCTCCGAAGTGATTTGCGCTTCAGTCCATGTCGCCCAGGCCTTCGTCGCCCCCAGGCATGCCGCCCTTGCCGCCCATTCCAGCGCCCGGACCGCCCTTGGAGGCGATGACGTCATCGATCCTGAGGATCATGACCGCGGCGTCGGTGGCGGAGTTGATGGCCTGCTTGCCCACGCGGAACGGCTCGAGCACGTTCAGCTTGTGCATATCCTCGACCTTGCCCTCGTAGACGTTGAGGCCGGCGAACTTCTTGCCCGCCTTGTGCGCCTTGCGCATCTCGATGAGGATGTCGATGGGGTCCAGGCCAGCGTTCTCAGCCAAGGCTGTCGGAATGACCTCCAGGGCCGAGGCGTAGGCGTCGATGGCGATCTGCTCGCGGCCTCCGACGGAAGCGGAGTACTCGCGCAGCCTGAGCGCGATCTCGACCGCGGTGCTGCCTCCACCGGTGATCATCTTGCCGTCCTCGATCGCGACCGCCACGACGGAGGTCGCGTCCTCGAGGGAGCGCTCGATCTCGTCCACCACGTGCTCGGTGCCTCCGCGGATGAGGATGCTGATCGCCTTCGGGTTCTTGCAGCCGATGACGAAGGTCATCTCCTCTTCCTGGATCTTGCGCACCTCGACCAGGTCTGCGTTGCCCAGGTCGGCGGGCTCCAGCTCGTCCAGCTTGGTGACGACGGTGGCTCCCGTTGCCTTGGCCAGCTTCTCCATGTCGGTCTTCTTGACCCGGCGGCCGGCGTAGATCTGCTCTTTGGCCAGGAAGTGCTGGACCAGGTCGTCGATGCCCTTCTGGCAGAATACGACGTTGGCTCCGGACTTCTTGATCTTCTCCACCATGCCCTTCAGCATGCGCTCCTCCTCCTGGAGGAAGGCAGC
The DNA here is from genome assembly GCA_028682915.1 of Methanomassiliicoccales archaeon. Classification (GTDB taxonomy): domain Archaea; phylum Thermoplasmatota; class Thermoplasmata; order Methanomassiliicoccales; family UBA472; genus JAJRAN01. Next base: position 16,417 of record JAJRAN010000112.1, read on the forward strand.
CATCTGGGACGGGTCTGTGATCTCGATCTTGGCGTCGATCTCGGTCTTCTTGATCTCAAGGGCGGCGTCGAGCAGCAGGATCTTGGCCTTGCTGACCTTCTTGGGCATGGCCGGGTGCACCGGTTCCTTGTCCACGATGATGCCCTCGATGAGCTGGGTGTCGTCCATGGACGAGCCCTGCTTCTTCACGACCTGGATATTGTCAGTGTCTACAAACCACTTGCCGTTGGTCTTCTCCGCGACCTTCATCACGGCCCCGACCGCGACGTCGGCCATGTGCTCCCTGCTGCCGACGATAGCCTTGGACATCATGGACGTCATGGCGATCTTGCGCAAGGTGGCCTTGTCGCCGATGTCGACGTCCTCCGCCACGCTCTCCATTACCTCCAAAGCCTTCACGGCCGCCATCCTGTAACCGGCGGTGATGATGGTGGGGTGGACGTTGGCGTCGACCAGGTCGA
>JAJRAN010000044.1 GCA_028682915.1 Methanomassiliicoccales archaeon
CCTCCCCAATGATACCATTCTCAAGGCCATATATCGCGATGACCATCGCCACCTCCATTCGAGGTGACATCCCGATCCCGACTGTCAGCGATTCTCTCCAACTTAGACCGGTAGCACGCGCGGGGATGCCGCACCCTATAACCTTTCCGACCACCGCCACCACCGCCAGGGCGATAGCTACCGGAAGGATCGCGGCAAGCCCGTTCAGGCTGAACATAAGCCCCGCCGTGATGAAGAAAATGGGTACGAAAATCGATTCCAAGTACTCGTTCCCCACCTCGAACTCGCTCTTGAAGGGTAGAGTGGCGAACACAGTCCCAGCGACAAATGCACCCACTATGGCGGAAATACCAATCAGGTCCGCAATGAATGCGTAAAGAAGGGCGATGGCGAAACCTAAGGTGAAGCCGATGTGCCTTATCCCATTCTGCTTGCCCTTCATCTCTGCCCATTTTATCACTGGGCATAAATATTTCACACCCAGAAAGATGCCGAATCCCAAGAAGACGAGAGCAGAAACGATGCTGATGGGGATCGCCCAAACGTTGTCCCCGCCCATGGCCCCCTTCGTCAGCGCCAGCACGATCATGCCAAGAATGTCATCGATCACGGCGGCACCGAGTATGGCTTTGCCTACTGGCTTAGAAATGGTCCCAGTCTCCACCAGAATGTCTGCCGTAACCGCCACGCTCGTGGCCACCAGGATGACACCGACGAAGATGGCCTCCATTGTCGAGGACTCGGGCACCATCGCAGAGAAAACAAGATATCCAAGCACCCAAGGGAGCACGACACCTCCGAAAGCAATCAACATGTTTCTCTCAGTATAGATGGCTCGAAGATCGCATTCAAGGCCGATCATGAAGAGCAGTACTATGGAGCCTATGGTGGCGATCATGCTCACAAGCTCCTGAGGTATGAACTCGGACCCGAATACCGTCGTGAAAAGGATACTAATGACTATGCCCGCCATTATCTCCCCGATTAGAAGGGGCTGTCTCACGCGGACCATCAGGAAGTATGTTCCAACGGCCACTATCAATAAAAGCGTCAGCTGAATCCATGCTGCGCTCTCAGAGTCCATCCCTTTCCCTCTAAGATAGGTATATGATATTGACAAATAAAATTAAGCTATGGCAGTCCGGAGTCATCATGGGCAAGTCTAGGAAAAAGGGGCCATCGGAACGAGGCTCATTCGACTGGACAAACTTCTTCCATCTTCTTGAATTCCTTTCCTTTGGACTCGGATCTCAGGATCCGACGGAACAACAATGGACCGATCAACGATGTAGCTATTCCTAAAAACACCGCGGCTGAGAAAATGTCGTTTCCAATCAAACCATTCAGCAGTCCATAGGTCGCGATCACCATAGGAACTTCCAACCTTGGTACCATGCCAGTACCGACAGCGAACGATTTCCGCCATGGCAGGCCGGTAATCCTTGCACCCACCCCGCAGCCGATGGTCTTCGATGCGACCGCAGCTATGGTAATGGCAACCGCGAACACCCAAACGCTTACAAATCCTTCAAGGTTGAAAGCCAAACCTGCTGTGATGAAGAAGAGCGGGACGAACAAAGCACCAAGGTACTTCATCCCCTTCTCCAGGTCGTGCTTCAATGGAAGCGATGCCATAACTGCGCCGGCCACGAATGCCCCGACGATCGCCGATATGCCTATCAGCTCGGCTACGAAGGCGTAGAGGAGTGCAAAGGCGAAACCAAGCACGAACGTGGTATAGGAAAGGCCGCAGGACTGCGCATAATTCTCTAGGCGGTGGATGATTCTACAAAGGTATCTTTTCCCAAGCCAAATGCCCAGCCCAATGAAAGCCACCGCTTCGATAGTCACGATTGCGATCCCGGCCACCGTCACATCCCCCGTGGCGACGCCCTTGGCGATGGCGAAGACAACCATGCCGAGGATGTCGTCCACGACGGCGGCCCCTATGATGGTCTGTCCGATCTTATCTGAGATCAGGCCCATCTCCTGCAGGATACTGGCCGATACCGAAACGCTGGTCGACACAAAGATTGTGGCTCCGAAGATGGTGGTTCCAAGAGATTCATCAGGGAAGAAGTAGATGAATATCAAGAATCCAAGCGTCCACGCGACCACGACCCCAAGGGTGGCTACGATCAACGTTTGCTTTGTGAAGATCTGCTTGACATCGCACTCCAAGCCGATGATGAATAGCAGGACGATCGACCCAAGTTGCGCCAGGACGGCAATCGTATCGCTCGGCGTATCATCGACATGGAAAATGTTGACCAGGATGATGCTGATGATGATGCCGACCAGCAACTCCCCGATCACCGTGGGTTGCTTTAATCTGATAATAAGGAAATGGCTTGCTACAGCTATGACCATAAGGGCGGTAACCGTTAGCCATGTAGTATCGAAGGCGATTGGAATCCCTGTCTGGTTTAACGCCAGTCCGGTAATTAAATATGAGCGTATTTCACCCTTGAAATCGATGGAAATGTAGAAAAAGAGGTTTGACGGGTAAGCGGCTTCACTAGTTCTTTCTCGCGTTCTTAGCCATTTGTACTGCCCGGCTCATCTGCATGACGTTCTCCTCGGGCGAGCCAGGCGCGATATCGCATCCCGCTCCAAGCAAATACCGGGTCTCGCCACCCTTCTTTATGCATTCCAGGCATTCCTTGAGACATCCATCCGCCGTGCCGGAGTAGAGCGTATGAGCGGGTTTGACATTCCCCAGGAGGGCGGATCTGTTCCCGAACGCCTTCTTGGCTATAGCCAGATCGACCTGATAGTCAATCGAGAAGACGTCGGGTTTCGTGTCGAGGATGGCCTCGAGCCTGTCAGATGTATCGCCACAGATGTGCAATATGAAAGCGCCATCATGCTTCTTGATGACCTTGGCGCAGTCCTTGATGTAAGGCTTGGAGTACTTATCGAAATCGCCTGGAGAGATGAGCGAGCCCGAGGCAGTTGGGTCGCAAAGGGTGATCCCGTCGACGCCAAGCTTCACCATGTACTCGACATAAGTTTTCATCACTTCGTTCCCGAACCTCAGCATCCTTACTACGAAGTCGGGGTCGGTGAGGGTATCCAGCATGATCGCTTCCACCCCTCTTATGTCTCCCACAAGGGTAAAGGGGGCGATGGTGCTGAACTGCACGAACCGCTGCTTCCCCACCTTCTCCAGGACGTATTCTGTGGCTATGGTGTGCGACATCATGCGGTGATCTAGCCGCAAGTCTGGGACTTCCAACTTGTCAAGGTCCCCGGGTTCGTTGATGACCGGCGTCCAAGTGGACCCGGCACCAACGTCGGGCTGCTTGACCTCGCATCCTAATGCTTCGACCGGGGGCATCAGAAAGTCCCCCGTGGTCTCAAGCCCATCGAACCCGAACCTCTCCGCTGCTTTGATCTGGGCTTCCGCTCCCAACTTAGGTTTCTTCAAGGACACTGGCACCGAGACATTCGCGATCCCCAAAGCCCAGAATCCCTGGAAAGGTGGGTTCAATGGAACCTGGTCGACTCCCTCTCCCTTGATTGTGGCCTCGACGCGCTCCCTTGGTCGCATTTAACTCCGCTCCATTATCATGTGTATTTTGAGGGTAATGAAAAGAGATAGAAGAAAGGGTTTGATGGTGTTTTCGCTCATTCGTTCATGTGGTCCCTGCTCTTAGCGAATTGCTCTGGGTGCTTCCTTGAGTCCCATAGCAGGTACAAGCGGATGATGAATCCGATTGCGAAATAGCTGAAGAACAGTATCCACACATCCGAATAGAAGAACGAGAAGACCTCGTAGGTGATGAATATGCCCGCGATGGTCGCGGCCACTCCCATGACCACTCCGCCAGGCGCCTTCCACGGCCTGGGCCTGTCCTTCATCGTGTACTTCAATCGGACGTACGCCGCGGACGTTGCCGCATAGGCGATAGCGACTCCGATAGCCATCAAGGTATACAGGGCCACCACCCAGTTGGTCCCAGCCAAGTAGCAGTATATGATGAAGAACAGGGTGACCAGCAAGATCACTATGTTCCCAATGTACGGCTGGTGGTGCTTGTTTACCTTATAGAAGATCTGAGGCATGATCCCTTCGCGGCCCATGGCGAACAACACCCTCGACGCGCCTAGCCAGAACCCGATGACGCAAGAGATCAGCGTCGCGATGTTGGCGAAGACGATGAGATACTCCAACCATAGTCCATATGTATCGAGAGCCAGTTGCCCTGCAATGAAGTTAGGCATGGCAAGCAGCTCTGACAAGGGAGCCATAGCGGTTTCCACCAATGATATGGATGCATAGAGGACCATTGCTGCGAACACAGACCAGACCATGACCTTCCAATGCTTGGCATGTGGATACTCGCACTCCTCGGCGAACTGCGGAATGAGCTCGAACCCGAAGTACATGGTGATCATCAGTCCGATACCTTGCAGGAATCCTTCAGTCCCAAAGGCGAAGAAGGGGTTCCAGTTCCCAGTGTCGAAGTTGGGGTGGAAGACGAACAATATGAGGTATCCAAAGCCGATGATGATCGTGAAGGCGAACAACCAGAATTGGATGGTTGCGCTCAAATCGACCTTTCTCCAGGTCAATCCGAACATCGCTATGGCCATCAAGCATGAGATGATCGCGATGGTTTCTCCGGTGAGGTCCGGAATCCACATGATCTGGATGATCGTCGCGAGTGAGCTCAGCATATAGGCCATTAGGGCCAGATATGACAGGAGCAACGCCCAGGTCACCCAATAGGATGCCTCGACACCGAATCCTCGTTTTACGAAGACAAAGGAGCCTCCCACCTTGGGGAACATCGCGCTCAATTCACCATACACCATGCCTATCGGGATACAAATCAACCCGACAACGACGAAGGCAAGGGCAATCGAAGGCCCAGACACAGAATACCAGAATTGGCTCATTACGACCCAAGGACCTATGATGGAGGCGGTGGCCATCGCAAACAAGTACCACCAACCCAGCTTACCTTTAAGCGTAGGTTCCTCGGCCGGACAAGCCTCTGGTATTATATCAACTTCTCCAGGTGACATTATTCGACCTCGCTACCTTTCCCACGGCTCTCCTCCGGGTGCCACTCGTATCCCTCTCCTTGGCACTATGGCCGTGTATTGGCTTCTAGAAATCGCATGTTGGGTTATAAACTAAACGGTCATTCCACCTGTGAAAATGCGTAAAAAAGGAAAGGAATTCGAAAAAATGTCTAATCAGAATAGGAATCAATGTATTTTTGATGGAATTCGCAGCCATTTTTTAACGGTGATTAGACAAATAGACTTCTTTAGCTTTTTAATGTCGGCTGCGAAAATCCGCATGTCATCATCTGAATTTTACGAAAAACTTACAAAAAAAGCATCAATTTAAATAAATTATAATAAAAATAATAAAAACCTGTCACCTTCGGACCCTTGAGGTGACCTCGGGGAATTTGCTCCAATCTAGGTGGGGGAAATAGAGGGAGGCGTAGAAGCGGTCCTCGAAATCCTGTTGGGCGGCGAGCTCGACATAGGTGAGCTCTTTCGCAAGAGCTGAGGCTTTCAAGCGCAACCTCTTGCTCATCAAAGCCATTTTGGCCCCTGAGCCGGCCGCATTCCCGATGCCCTTGATCCTTTCCAACGGGACCTCCGGGAAGAGTCCGATGTTCCTGGCGCTCTCAGGGTCAACGAAGTTACCGAACGCGCCGGCCAACAGTATCCCATGAAGGTCCTTCTCTTCGATGCCGCGCCTTTCCATCAGTATCTCGCCAGCAGCGTGGAGCGCGCCTTTGGCGAACTGGATCTGGACGATGTCCTCTTGGGTGAAAGAAACCTCCCTTCCAAGGGAGGAACCGGCCGATTCGACCAGGACGTAGCGGCATTCGCCATCCTTCTTTTTCACTCGTTCAGGATCGACGCCCTGTTGGATCTTACCGCTGGTATCGATGATGCCCGCGAGGAACATCTCTGAGACAAGGTCGATGGCCCCAGAGCCGCAGATCCCCCTTGGTCTCTTGCCCCCTATGGTGGAGTATTCGAGGTTGAGGTCCTTGTCGATCGTGACATGATCGATGGCACCTTCCGCGCCCCTCATGCCACAAGATAGGTTGCCCCCCTCGAAGGCCGGTCCCGCCGCGACCGAGGCTGAGAAGATACCAGCATCGTCGCCGACCGAGATCTCACCATTTGTCCCGATGTCGATGACCATGTGAGGAGCGGAGAGCTCATCCAGATTTGACGCGAGCAAGACCGCGACATGGTCCGCCCCCACGAACCCCGCCACATTGGGGAGCGCGCATGCATACCCCTCAGGCGACATCTTGACCCCTATCTCGAAGCCTTTGTACTCGAGGGCCTCCGAGGTAACGGGAGCGAATGGCACCAGGGTGAGGAGCCGCTGGTCCAGCCCAAAGACGGAATGGTGCATGGCGGTATTGCCGACCAGCATGATCTCCATGATGTTCTCGGGATCGAGCTTCGCAGTTTCGCAACAGGAGGCGGCAAGCTGATTGATGCAGCCGATGACCAGGTCCTGGAGCTCCTTTCTCCCATCCTGGTTCGCCATGGAATAGGTGATCCTGGAGATGACATCGTCCCCATGTTTGATCTGAGGGTTGAGCAGAGAGTGTACGGCCAGTACCTTACCCGAGCGCAGATCCATCAGATAAGCGACCACGGTGGTCGATCCAACATCGACCGCCAGGCCATAGATGCCCCCGCCGTTCCCCAATTGGATTCTCAGCACCTCGTTCTCCCTGATCGCAACCTTGAGATCCTGGCCATCAGGCGAGACCTTGGCCAGGGCTTTAAGTGCCGACAATGGGACTCTCCACTCACCGTCATGAATATCCAGCAAGACATCATCGAACTGGGAATGGATACTTATCGGGTGTTCCAAAGAGGACCCTTTGAGATGCAGGACCAGCTCCTTTACGACCGGGTCCATATCACGGATATCGTCCGAACTCTCCAAGATGACATGCTTCGAGCTCCCCAGATACTCTGGCGTCTCGATGGTTAAGTCATCGAGCACTTTCAGACGGCAGGCCAGCCGCGACCCTGACTGCACCTTCCTTTTCCCCAATAGCTTAAGGTCTTCCTTGGTCGGTTCCATTGACCCGGATACCAGCTGGACCTGGCACCGGCCGCAGATGCCCCTTCCACCGCAAATGGAGTCGATCGGCACGTCCGATCGCCTCGCCACGTCAAGGACTGTCTCCCCAGCCTTGGCCTCGGCCACGATACCGGACGGTTCGAATCGCACCTTCGGCATGGCCGCACCTTGGTTCAATAGAAATGTCGGTAAATACTGAAGATGTCGGTGATCTGGGCGATCTCATAGTTTTCGAAGCATTCCTTGCTGATGATATTCTCCCTTAGAATCTTCTGGGCCTCTGCCGGCGTCTCAGCATGGAAGAGTATTATCATGCCGAAGCTTCCCAAGGCAGTGAATACCTGGATGGTGGCAGGGTGCTTCTTCAACTCTTTGACCGCCAGTTCCTGATTCTGTGGAGTGATGCCAGGACAGAATTTCACCACAGCGGCATAGATCAGCTCTCCGAGCCGGTCATAGTATATCAGGTGCGCCTTCTGGATAACCTTCATATTGCGTAGCCTTTCGATACGGTAGCCTACCGACCTGCTCGTCATCTTCATGTGGGCGGCTATCTCTTCGTAGGTCCACTCGGGATTATTTGCTAAAATAAGCAAGATTTTCTTGTCTGTGGCGTCCAATTTCTCTCTCGTCAAAGGCAAACACCCAATTGGAGTTGAATTCAATAATCCAGTACGACTATTAATATTAATGCTCGTAGGGAAGGCGTGGGGCCTTCTTTTCGATTGTTCGGAGAAATTGCGTCCAGAATCTCTGCTTATTTGAAAAAAAATCTTGTTGTCTCTGTTCAAGTCGATAGGGGTTCGCTTTCGAGACATAGTATAATAATTAGTTTCACGATAGACCGGAGGAATGGCAAGAAGGGTAAGTCAGACCGTCAGGGACCAGGCGACTGGTGGTGCTCAAATTGCAAAGCCGACGATTGACCTCGAGGAAGGGGCCGAGTACCTTCTGCCAACAAACCAACGATCAATCATCTTCCTGTTCTTCGAATTCGGACTCTTCTTCGCCGCGGCCTTGGCCATGTGGCCGGTCGATCAAATGATTGCGGTGGGATTACTCGCAATTGCAATAGCCCTCCCGTTGATCATGTATTATTACGATGGGAGGAAGACTCCGAGAAGCGCTGTGGTGTACAAGGATCGTTTGTTTTTGAAGTATAAGTTCGGCAAACCTGTCACTGTATATTGGGACGACATCGAGTACCTTCAGAGGATTGAAGTCTTTGAGAGGTTGTCCTCAAGGTCCAAGCCTCTGGGATGGATGAAATCGCGATCCATGAAGTCCCCTGTGATACTCTCAAATAAGGCTGGGGAGGCCGCCATCTACGCCTACACTCAGAACAAAGGCGTCCCGCCCCCTCAGAAACTCGTTGAGAAGGCATCTAGTTAGAGCCAAAGGAACGTGCCAAGGGCGCCTGAGACAAGGATGATTTTGGATTTCTGAATTTCCGCATCATTTTCCTAATTTACTTGCTCAGGGGAAGTCCACGCGTAAGGATAGGTCTCTGGGCATGTACATCGGTCGGAAGGGCCTTCCCTCGACCTCGGAACGTACGCGATGGATCAGCTCATCCAATGTCATGTCCACGTTCTTGTTCGCCGCCCGGTCGTAGACGCTCAAGGCGTCCGAGGACAACTCCTTGTCTCCGATGACCACGACGAAGGAGACCCAGTCCTGCTTCGCCTCGCGCACCTTCTTCCCCACGGTCTCCCCGCGGTCGTCAAGGCCGACCCGGACCTTGGCCTCCTGGACCTTGTCAGCGAGCTCCCTCGCCTTATCGAGATGGGAATCGGAGACGGTCAGGAAGCGTACCTGCTCGGGCGCGACCCATAGCGGCAGGACGCCGACCTTGCCCTTGGCCTCCATCTGCACCGCGGTGTCCAGAAGGGTGTATATGTACCTCTCGATGGTGCCGATCACCGCCGTATGCAGGATTATCGGATACTGCTTCTGGCCCTTGTCGTCGGTGTAGGTGATGCCGAATCTTTTAGCGTTACCGATGTCGATCTGCACCGTTCCTATCTCCCTGGCTCGCTTCATGTCGTCCAGGATGTGATATTCAATGTTGACCGTCCAGTAGTAGTTGATGCCCTCGGGGTAGAAGTGCAGCAGAGCGGGCTTGTTGTGCTTCCTCAATATGGACATCATCATGTCCTTGTGCTGGCGATACGCCTCCTTGGAGGAGAAGTTCACCAGCATCTCGTAATCGCGGTCCAGCTTGTTCGCTTCCTCGTAGATCCGCGCATCCAGCCTCTCGAACCAGTCCTCCGACTGCTTAAGGTCCTTGCAGACCACGTGCAGGTCGGGCATGTTCATGCGCCTGGTCCGGAAGCAGAGCATGGTCTCCCCCGACTGCTCCAGCCGGTAAGCGTCCGCGACCTCGAAGGCACCATATGGGAGCTGCTTGTAGGAAATGTTCCAGTTGCGCATCATCGCGAACTGCTGGTGGCAGGCCGCGTATCTCATGATGAAGTCCCGTTTCTCGCCCGGGATCATGTAGAGCCGGTCGCCGAACAGGGCGGCATGCTCCTTCACCGGGCCCTCGTCAAGCGAGAACATGTTGGTGCCCTTGACCGTGTAAACCGGGAGGTCCAGGTCATTGACGATGTCGAAGGAGTAGTCTCCCACCAGGTCCATCATCACCGCTCCCTTGGGGGTGAAGCACATGTGCCCCACATCGGACATGGCCTCCCATTGGATCCCGAACTTGCGGCAGAGGCGCAGGTACTTGACCTCCCCGGCCAGAGGGTGCTCCTTCTTCAGGGCCTCCTTCTCCATCATGATCATGAAGCATTCGTTGGTCGACTTGTATTCCTGAGGGGAATACTCCTTGCCGTCGGGGGTGAGGACGATGAAGCTCTCCTCGCCCTTGGGCCCCTCCTTGGCCTCCTTGCCAGCGAAGTCCCTCGATAGCTCGGACAGCGGATGGCCTTTGCAGCTCAGTCGGAAGGCCTTGTACCACCCGAAGGGAGCGCGATGCACCTCTACGTCCATCTCCTTCAATCTTGCCTCGAGCGCCTTCATCATCGCCACGCCGGTGGCTGGGTCCGAGAGCTCGGGGGAGAGGTGCGCATATGGGTAGAGCATGATCCTCTCGGCCTTGACCTTGGTCATGACCTCCACCAGGTCCGAGGCGGCCTCTTCCGCCACCGGGGCGACCTTGCCCTCGTCCTTCTTCTCCACGGTGATGAAAGCCACCAGGACTTCATCCATCCGTCCTTTTTGCTGAGCCTCCTCTAGCTTCTCGGCGACCGGGGTAGGCTTCTTGACCTCGAATTCCATGTAATCGGCGTGGATGTAAAGGGCCTTCATCGAGTTGCGAAGTAATGTTTGCCTGATATTTAAGTTAAGCCCGACTGCCTGGAACGTTTTCGGTCTCAGCTGAAAATGGACAACCTTTAATAGAGGCGAATGAATTCGCAGGCAGATTCAGCATGAACCTTTGGAAGCGTAAGAAGGACGCCAAGGCGCTCACGAGCGTGGCTTTGATCGTGCTCATCGCCATTCTCATGGTCAGCGCCAGCAGCGTCGTAGTTCTCCTCTACTCTGGAAGCCAGCCAGATCACCCCGCGTCCGAGGTGGTCGTCAACGGCAGCGTCGTCAAGGTGAATTACATCGGGAAGCTGGACGATGGCAGGGTCTTCGACACTTCCTTATGGGACGTGGCTAGCAACGATGCTATGTATCCCAAGTCGCTCTCCTTCAATCTGAGGGCGCAGTCCGCCTACACGCCCCTGCAGTTCACCGTAGGCGCAGGCACGATGATCACAGGGTTCGACCAAGGCGTGCTGGGCATGGCGGTCGGCGAGACCAAGGTCATCACCGTGCCTCCGGACGAGGGTTATGGCGACATGAACTACAGCAGGATATTCACCGCGCCATTGCTGGAGCTCATGCCGGTCTACGACACCACGAACTACACGATCTTCTACAGCCTCTACAGCGAGGTACCGAAGGCCGGGATGGTAGTACAGGACCCCTTCTACGGATGGGACATCCTGGTCATCAGCGCCGACTATAAGTCGGACATGGTCCTGCTCATGAACAAGCCGCAGGTGGGCCAGAAGCTCGCGGTCTACGGCGAGCCGGATGCGACGCCATCGACGGGCTGGTACGCCGAGGTGGTCTCCATCGACTCAGGTGCCGACGGTGGCAATGGCATAATCCAGGTCAGGAACCTGCTGACCAGCGATGACGCCGGAATGGTCGAAGGCTACGATCTCAATCTGGGCATGACATTCTACGTGGACATGGTGGACGAGTCGGCAGGGACATTCCGGATGAACTACAACGGAGAGCTCCTGGGCAAGACCCTCTACTTCACAGTCACATTGTTAGAGATCGAGTGATCTCCTCGCCGGAATTTTCTTTTACTTTCTTCCTTTTTCTAACCCACGACTTGTAGGTAGATCTGTTCCAGCATCTCCGCCACCCGGTCCCAGGAATATAGGGATGCGCGCTCTCTAGCCATCCTTCCAAGCTCCTCGCGCCTTCCCCGATCGGCCAGGAGAGAGTTGATCCCCCTCGCGAGGGCCTCGGAATCCCTGGGCGGAACCAGGACGCCGCACTGAGCGACCACCTCGGGCAGGCCGCCGACCTCGGTGGCCACCACCGCCTTTCCATAGGACATGGCCTCGGCGGCTGCGATGCCATATGACTCGAAGAGCGATGGCATTGCGAACATCGTGCAGGCGGAGAAGAGCTCCCTCTTCCTCTCCTCGCTCACACGACCAGGAAATTCCACCTTTCCGGTCAAGCCATACTTCTTCGAGAGCGCCTTCATACGCTCCTGCTCCGGGCCAGCGCCGGCCATGATCAACCTGGTGTCGACTTCCCGCATCGCCTCAAGCAAGTATCGAAGTCCCTTGGTGTGCACCATCCTGCCTAAGGATAGGATATAACCTCCATCGCGGGGTTCCTCGACCGGCATTTCGACGCCGTTGGGGACAACGCACATCCTATCGAGTGGGAAGCCATGACGGGCATTGTCCGCACGCACAAACTCGCTGATGCACACCACCTTGTCGAAGCCGAGCATCTTGCGCATGAAGGACCAGTCATTCACTCGGCTGAGGACCTTCATGGTGCCTTCCCCCTCGCCGTAGGTGTTATGGTAGGTGAATACCACCTTCCCATGGTATTTCATCACCTGGCGAGTGTAGGAAGGTGCCCAGCGGTAATGGAAGTCGACGATGTCCGGTTCGAGCTCCTGGAGTGCCTTGAGCACCCCCTTGCTCGAGACATAGGGGGGATTGTAATGGCCGATGAACTTCGAATCCAGGCGTATGACCCGATAACCGTCAACCACCTCCTCCCTCTCCGTCCCGTGCAATCGGCTGGTGACCACGAACACCTCATGCTTCTTGGCCAGCCTCCTCGACATGTGGTGGATGCGGTGCTCGATCCCCCCCATGAAAGGATAGTGGAACGGATTAAGCTGGACGATTCTCACAGGTGTCCTCCATCTTCTTCTTCCGGTAATAGGAAAGGCCGAAGCTGATCCCGATGATGAGGGCCACCATAAGTAGGGTCGCGGTCCGAGCCACGCCCGCCTCGAAGTAGTAGAAGAGATAGCCCGCCATGGCCAATATCAATCCGTATTTTATCGTGCCGCCGATCACCGTGTATATTATCGTCTTCCTCAGGCTCCATTTGCATATCGCGGCGAAGGCACCGAGGAACGGCAATATGGGGGCGATGCGGTTGACAAGGATCATCCGCTCGTCGCTCACCACCAGGAAATCGCGATACTTATGGATGGCGCGCTCCATCCGCGCTGGCAGTCTTATCCTAATCACCACCGAATACAGAGTCAAGATGCCAGCTACCTCGGCCAGGGCTATGGTGATCAATATGAGGATGGCGAACTGGTAACCTGGAATGTACTCCTGCCCAGCCAAGAATATGATGATCACGAACAGCTCGGGGAGCGTGGGGAAGAGGATGGCGTCGATATAGAATATGAAGAAGACGGCGAGCAGCAGGCCATACAATCCTAGACCCACGAACAGGTCCACGATGGACTGGCCGATATCTACCATATTCTCATCCAAGTTAACGCTTGGGCTTAAAAGAATCTTTCCTTGCGGATGGGCGCCCTCCCGGCATCAACCCGGGCGACGCTCCAGCTTCTCCCGTTTTGAGACCATCGCGTCCTGGTAAATGCTCACCATCCGCTTGGCTCCCTCCCTCTGAGAGTACTGCTCGGCTCTGGACCTGGCCCTGCTCCTGACCTCGGGAGAGGCCTCGAGCCCCCTTTCCATCGCCTTGCACCACGATTCCTCATCATCCTCGAAGAGGAACCCATTGACGCCATCCTGGATTATCTCCGCCACCGCTCGGTAGTTGACGCCCACTACGGGCTTTCCGCAGGCCATGGCCTCAAGGACGACCAGGCCCTGCGTCTCGAACTTCGAGGCGATGGTGAACACGTCGCAGGCGGCGTATATCAATGGTAGCTCGTCATCTGGAATGAATCCCGTGAAGATTACCTTATCGGAGATGCCGAGCGCCGCGACTTCATTCATGTGGTACTCCTTGGCTGGGCCCTCCCCCGCCACCAGCAACCTGAGGTCCGGGTCCTTGATTGCCAGCTTGGCGAATCCGCGGATCACCCTTGACAGCTCCTTCTCCTTGGCGATTCTGCCCAGATGCAATATCACCTTCTTACCCTGCAGGCCATATTTTTCACGGATGGGATTGGTATCGAGGTCTGGATGGAAACGACCGAGGTCCACACCGGTGGGGACGACCTCGATGCGGCGGATGCTGGGGACGTATCCAAGTAGGTCGGCCTTGATGACCTCTGTCGGAGCGATCACGACCTCCGAGCGCCGCAGAAGGCTGCGCAGATATATCCACATCAACCTTACCAGGAAAGCATCTGGGAATCCTGTGAAATTGTAATACGTCACCGCCTCGGTGACGTTGGTGTGCCAAGTCGTGACCACCGGCTTCCGCAGGCTCCTTCCAGCGAACATGCTCCGCAAAGCCATGAATGCCAGCCCATGGTTATGGATCACGTCCACCTTCAGCTCGTCGAGGAGCTCGCACTTGTTCGTTGGGAATATGGGGACCCGGTACCCATGGTATCGCCGGAAGCCGACCGATCGAAAATAGCGGACTCCAGGCTCCCTATCCTTATCGTCCGATGGTGCGGGCGCGAAGACGAAGACCTTGTGACCAAGTCCCTCAAGCTCGCTCCTCAATAATTGGATGGAGGTCACTACGCCATCGCGCGTAGGGAGATAGGTGTCGGTGAAGAACGCAATGCGCAGCGGACCACCCTCAGCTCCAGATCCCATCGATCTTCTCCAGGACGTCCGCGGGGCAATCGCCGATCACCCTGATCATCGGCTCCTTGCCTATGCCGCCCTCGTCATAGATCACATCTGGCACATATCCCAGCCTATCAATCACCGAGGCGGTGCCCCATTCCATGGTCTTCGCCCGCTTCGGCTCCTTCCTCCTGTCGAAGGAGCCGACGCTCAGCCCCAGCCTCTGTAGCTTGTCCAAGTTGGCCTTGGAATAGCGCAGGTTCAGGGCGGACCGCTTGCTCGGGTCATAACGTATGGCCGTGAGAACGATTCTGGCAACGTGCTTGGAGCTGCCATAGGCGAGGCATCCGGTCTGGGAGGCGCCTTCGCCCAACCCCACCATCCTCCCCTCTAGCCCGCAAACGTCCTCATAATAGCGCGCATGAGGCAGGGCATATACGAAGTTCATTCCCACCTCTGGGATCAGGTCCCTAGTCAGCCTGGGCTGGAGCAGGGCGATCGCCTCCTTCAACTCAACCATGGTTATGTACCTCTGAGCCTCGCGGTTCAACGTCGCCAGCGAGTCCAGCACTTCGAGCCCCTCCCCCACCTGGTAATGCGCCTGTAGCGCGTCCATCACCCTGGACCGGGCGCCGATCACCGCCTCTTTCATTTCCGTCCCAAGTGCAAGGTATCCGCAGATGTACGAGGAGAGGTTGCATCCGCTCCCGTGCGCCTTGACCGCCAACCTGGGTGCCCGTACCTCCACGAACTCGCCTTCGTGAAACAGCAGATCGATGACCTGGTCGCCCTCGAAATGACCGCCCTTCAGCAGGACGCTCTGAACTCCTAGCCCCTTTATCGACCTGCAGGCCCTCTTCGCATCCGCCAGGTTCTTGATCCTCCTGCCCGCTAGCGCCTCAGCCTCGGCTCGATTGGGCGTGACCAGCGCCGCCAATGGCAGGACATCATCCTTCAACGCTTTGAGCAGGCTCTTGGCGTGAAGCGAGTCCCCCACCCCGGCTACCATCACAGGGTCCACCACCAACGGGACTCCCTCCGTGGCCAATCGGCCCGCGACGGCAGAGGCAATCTCCCCCGAGTAGAGCATCCCCGTCTTCACCGCCCTGACATCCGCATCCCCGAGCACCGCCTCCAACTGGGAGAGGACATGCTCCACCGGAAGGGGCAGTATCGCCGACACGCTCTGGGTGTTCTGGGAGGTCACACACGTAACTACGCTTGCTGCGTGGACCCCCATCGACGCCAGTGCCTTGATGTCCGCCTGTATCCCAGCCCCGCCGATCGAGTCGGAGCCCGCGATGGTCAGTGCGACCGTCATGAACCGAAAAACGCTTCTGGTATTATTATGTCATTCCCCCGGTGAGAACCGATACTACCTAGTCTAGGGGAGAAGGCGGGATCATCGGATCAAAATCCCGAGCGGATAGCTCCCGAATCGAATCGATGATAGCAGCCCACCGATGCATAAACCGAGCGCTTTCGAAATCCGGCATTTCGCTGCGAATCGTAGAGCTAGATTGATGGGCAACTCGGAAATCTTATATAGATACCGTCTCATCAAAAAAGCCGATGAAAGCGACCAGCGGGCACTTCGTGTTGAAGAACAAGAAGGACTACCGCGACATCGCAAAGGTCTTCCCTGAGGTGCTCACCACCTTCCTCGAGGAGTCGGACCAGATGCCCGAG
>JAJRAN010000145.1 GCA_028682915.1 Methanomassiliicoccales archaeon
TGGACGACCACCGCATCCTCATGGCAGCCGCAGTGGCGGCGATGGTGGCCAAGGGAACCACCAGCATTACCAACGGGGAATGCTACAGGATATCCTACCCCCGCTTCCTGGAGGACATGACCTCGCTGGGAGCGGACATGAGGCTGATGGAATGAACACCTACGGAGCGGCGTTCCGGGTCACGGTGTTCGGCTCCTCCCACGGGCCGGGGATCGGCTGCGTGGTGGACGGGTGCCCCGCGGGCGTCGAGATGGCCCAAGAGGCCGTCCAGAAGGACCTGGACCGGCGGAGGCCTTCCCCGGGCATCGGGACCCCGAGGGCCGAGGAGGACCTGGTGCAGATGCAATCGGGGGTGCACGAGGGCAGGACGACCGGCGCCCCCATCCAGATGTACATTGAGAACCGGGACCGGGACAGCTCCAAGTACGCCGCGTTCAAGCGCACCCCGAGGCCGGGTCATGCCGACTATCCGGCACTGGTGAAGTACGGCCCCGGCCACGACATCCGCGGCGGGGGCCAGTTCTCTGGGCGAATGACCGCACCCCTGGTGGCGGCGGGGAGCGTGGCAAAGAGCCTGCTCGCCACCAAGGGAATACGGTTCGCGGCCTACACCCGCTCCATAGGGAAGGTGGCGGACGAGGAGGACCGCCGCCTCGAGGAGGTGCTTGACAACGTCTACTCCCGCCCCACGCGCGCGGCCAGCGATGAGCTGGACGCGAGGATGAGGGCCGAGGTACTGGCCGCCAAGGAGGACGGCGACTCGGTCGGAGGAGTGGTGCGCTGCCTGGTCGAGGGGCTTCCAGTGGGCGTGGGGGAGCCTTTCTTCGACACCTTGGACGGCGAGCTGGCCAAGCTCTTGTTCGCCATCCCCGCGGTCAAGGGCGTGGAGTTCGGCTCCGGCTTCGGGGCCTCGCGGACGAGGGGCTCGGAGAACAACGACGTATACCAATTCCAAGAGGGGCGGGTCCGCACCTCCACCAATCACGCCGGGGGGGTGCTGGGCGGCATGAGCAACGGCATGCCCTTGGACCTTAGGGTGGCCTTCAAGCCCACCGCCTCCATCCCCAAGGCGCAGAGGACCGTGGACCTCGGCACCGGGAAGGAGGCCATGCTTAAAATCGAGGGACGGCATGACCCATGCATAGTCCCGCGCGCGGTGGTGGTCGTGGAGGCCGTCTCCGCGCTGGCGATCGCCGACCTGATGATTAGGGGGGGATACATTGCCAGAACATGTTGACGCTATCAGATGGCACATCGAGGAGACGGACAACCAGATAATGGACCTGATCGGCCAGAGGATGAGGTTGGCCAAGGAGATGGGGCAGCACAAGCTGGGCAAGGGCATACCCGTGCGCAACCAGCGTGTGGAGGACCAGGTGATGGCCAGGTTCGCATCGAGGGCCAAGCAGGCCGACGTCTCCGAGGAGGCGGCCCGGAAGATAGCCAAGATACTATTGCATGAGAGCGAGGACGCCCAGTTCCGCATGCCCCGGGGGGACCCGAAGCGCATCACCGTCATCGGCGGCTCGGGCAAGATGGGGGCGTGGCTGTGCCGCTTCTTCGATTCCCAGGGCCACAAGGTGCTGGTCAACGACATCGTCTCCAGCACCAGCTTCCCCTACGAGAACGACCTCAAGCGCGCGGTGTCCCAGGCGGACGTGATCGTCATCTCCACACCCATCGACACGGCCAAGGACATGCTGGACAAGGTATTGGCGCTGAAGCCCAAGGGCCTGGTCATGGACGTGATCTCGATCAAGGCGCCGTTGATCGTCAGCCTGCGCGCGGCAGCGGAGAAGGGGACGAAGGTCTGCTCGCTGCATCCCATGTTCGGGCCGGACACCACCTCCTTGATCTACCAGAACCTGCTCGTCTGCGAATGCGGCTCCAAGGAGGGGGTGGCGGAGGCGCACTCCCTGTTCGAGGGCACCGGGGCGGAGCTGCACGACGTCAGCGTGGAGGAGCACGACCGGCTGATGTCGTACGTCCTGGGCATGTCGCACGCGCTCAACATCGCCTTCTTCAACGCCCTGGTGAAGAGCGGCCTCAGCATCAAGGAGCTCGATGACGCCGCCTCGACCACGTTCCGCCACCAGAGGTGCACGTCCAGGCGGGTGGCCAACGAGAACCCTGAGCTTTACTACCAGATACAGCACGTCAACCCGCACTCCAAGGAGACGTTGGACCTCCTGGTCCGGTCCCTGGAGGAAATCCGCGCCGCGGCCACGGCGGGGGAGAGCGACGATTTCGTGAGGATAATGGAACAAGGGAGAGCATACTACGGAGGGAGCGAATGAGTAAGGTACAGGTAGCGGTCCTAGGCGCCACGGGAATGATCGGCCAGAGGTTCGTGCAGCTGCTGGAAGGGCACCCCTGGTTCGAGATGGAGGGGCTCTATGCCTCGGAGCGGTCCGAGGGCAAGAGGCTGGGGGAGGTCAACAAGGTCAAGGACCACGCCTTCATGCAGGAGACGCTGTCCCGCCGGATCGAGCAGATCGACATCGCCAAGATCTCGAAGGGTTGCAGGGTGGCTTTCTCCGGGCTTCCCTCGGACATTGCCAAGGACTACGAAGCAAAGCTCTCCGAGGCGGGGGTGGCGGTGTTCTCCAACGCCGCCTCGCACCGCATGCGCGAGGACGTTCCCATCATCATACCCGAGGTCAACTCGGAGCACCTGGAGATAGTGAGGACGCAGCCCACCTACGCCAAGGGAGGGTTCATCGTCACCAACGCCAACTGCTCCACCACCGGCCTGGCCGCCCCGTTGAAGGCGATCCAGGGCGCGTTCGGCCTGGAGCAGGTGGTCGTCTCCACCTACCAGGCGGTCTCGGGAGCAGGCTATCCCGGGGTGCCGTCGCTGGACATACTCGGCAATGTCGTCCCCCACATCAAGGGCGAGGAGGAGAAGATGGAGGCGGAGGCGGTCAAGATCCTCGGGACCTACCGCGACGGCAGGATCATTGACGCAGGCTTCCAGATCCTGGCTTCCTGCGCCCGGGTCCCGGTCCACGACGGCCATCTGGAGGCGCTGGTGGTCAGGACCGCGAAGGACGCCACGGCCGAGGAGTACGCCAAGGCCATGCGCGAGTTCCGCGGCGAGCCGCAGCATCTGGAGCTGCCCACCGCCCCCAAGGTCCCGATCATCGTGCGCGAGGAGGCGGACCGGCCGCAGCCGCTCTGGGACGTCAACGCTGGAGAGCCGGCGAGGGCCAAGGGGATGGCGGTGACGGTGGGAAGGGTGCGAAAGAAGGATAAGTACCTCAAGTTCTTCCTACTCTCCCACAACACCATCCGCGGAGGGGCGGGAGGCTCGGTGATCAACGCCGAGCTCGCCTACGCCAAGAGGATGCTCCGCTGAGGGCGATGCGCAACGATTTGAGAGAAGCGACCAGGATGAGAGCATGAGGCGCACCTACGAGGAGATCAACAAGAAGATCAGGAAGGGCGACGCGGTAGTCCTCACGGCAGAGGAGGTCATCGACGTCGTCGAGCGCGAAGGCATCGAGAAAGCCACCAAGGAGGTGGACGTCGTCACCACCGGTACCTTCGGCGC
>JAJRAN010000009.1 GCA_028682915.1 Methanomassiliicoccales archaeon
GCCGATGCCAGGATACGCGTGGGCGACGAGGCCCTGGTCCTCAGGAACGGCGAGCTGGTGGCGGTAGGTATCGCCGCCATGAACGCCAGAGAGATGACGGAGCTCAAGCGCGGCGAAGCGATCAAGGTCAGACATAAGAGAAAGGCGACCTGAGAGCGATCATCGCCCGGCAGTTTCAGGGCTTGCGGGCCGCGGTCCGATATGCCAGTATTCTATGCGCTTCGAGTACTTTCGATGCCCTCCCCCGCTCGGGCATTTAAATGATAGGGGCAATCTAGATTCCGTGAGCGTCATGGGATCCGAGGTAGAGGACAATGGCTGGGAGGACGTCTACCGGCTGTATGGCGTCTGCGTGGATATCATTGACGATGCACGACCATCCCATGGTGAGACCGGGAGTAGCCCCACTCCCATCACCAACTTTTCCCATAGCAAGTGGTTCTAGGGTGGAGATCTCCTCCCTTCCCTCTTTTTTTTTTCGCCCCGATGGATTCTAAGCCAAATGAGTTTCGTATTCGCTCCTTAAGTGGGCAGGCAGGGCAAGCGGGCAACGATGATGATTTAACCGATGAATCAGATTCTCATCGCGCCTTATTGCGTATTTAGGAGGGGGGCTAATGGTGGACATTTCCAACTTGAAGAAATATTTTCGATATATGCTGTTCTCTACCGATGACCCCAGCGGACGATATGCGATCCTAACATTCTGGATAATACTTATCATTGCCATCTTCCCTTATTTCATCAACGGTCCATTGGGTCTCTTCTTGCTATCTCTCTTAATTTCATTCGTTCTGATTTCGGCGGTCTTCTCCATCACCGGGAGGAGCAAGTTCGCCATCCTGTCCCTTATCCTAATAATCCCGGCTCTGTTACTATCCTGGCTCAATTTCATCTTGGACTCGAGCGACATCCTCATTCTCTCTCGGCTGCTCTCCTTGTTCGTCATTGTCCTCGTTACCTTCTCTGTTTTCCTCGAGGTGGTCAGATCCAAGAGCCCGATCCCCAGGCACATCATCTGGGGGGCGATAGCAGTCTACTTGATGATCGGTCTGAGCTTCGCCATGCTCTACCAATTGACCAACACCATCACACCTGGCTCCTTCTATTTCTCAGTGGACCCCAGTGCTATGCTAAACTTCTCCGACTTCGTCTATTTCAGCTTCGTCACGCTCGCGACCCTTGGCTATGGCGACATCATTCCCTTAACTGCTCAGGCCCGGTCATTCGCCATCATTGAAGCGATAACCGGCTCCCTCTATCTCGCGGTGCTGATCGCCAAGATCGTTAGCTTGAGCATCGCCTCCAGCGTAGGAAAGAACGGTGGGTGAGCTACGTAACCGCCAAATGATTAGCAAGATGACTAGAGTGCAGGTGCCGGGATTCGAACCCGGGTGTTTAGCTTGGAAGGCTAAAATCCTAACCGCTAGATTACACCTGCAGCGGGCCACCTAATCTGCGTTTTCTATTAAAATCATTTGTCTGGAGCCAAGCCGCGATCGAACTTAAAGCGGTCAGAAAGGTGCGAAAAACATTGGCAATGATTAATTCCCCCCTGTTGCAATACCCCTCAAGACTGGTGAATGGATGGGGCCTTCGTCGTTGGAACCATACAAGGAGAGGGTCAGGACCGCTGAAGAGGCAGTGCGCATGATCGCCCGCGGGAAGACGGTGTTCATCGGCACCGCCGCCGGGGAGCCCCAGGCGCTGGTCCAAGAGCTGGCCAGGCTCTCGAGCGAGTTGGGCGACAACGAGATCATCCAGGCGCTGTCTCTGTTCCTCTCCCCTATGCGCGAGGACATGATGAAGTACAACTTCCGCTTCAACGCCCTGTTCGTCGGGCCCGAGGTGCGCCTCGCGGTCAAGGAGGGCAGGGGCGAGTACACTCCGACCCACCTCTCTGAGATGGCCAGCCTCTTCGACGACGGCCTGATACACATCGACTACGCCCTGATCCAGGTGGCGCCGCCCGACGTCAACGGCAACTGCTCCCTGGGCGTGAGCGTGGACATAACCAAGAGCGCGGCCAAGGCTGCGGACTTCGTCATCGCCCAGGTCAATCCCAGCATGCCCACGACCTCCGGCGACTCCCACTTGCACGTATCGGACATAGACGCCCTGGTCTGGCATGACGAGCCCCTGCTGGAGTGGAAGAAGGCCCCCGAGGAGCTGGAATACGTCCAGGCCATCGGCAAGCACGTCGCCGCCCTGGTCGAGGACGGCAGCACCATCCAGGTCGGCTACGGTGCCATACCCGACGCGGTCCTGGCTTACCTGGGCGAGAAGAAGGACCTGGGCGTGCACACCGAGATGTTCTCCGACGGCCTCATCGACCTCATCGAGAGGGGCGTGGTGACGTGCAAGAAGAAGTCATCGCATCCTGGCAAGGTTCTCGCCTCCTTCTCCTTGGGCAGCAAGAGGCTCTACGACTACGTCAACAACAACGACTTCTTCGAGTTCTATCCTTCATCGTACATCAACAGCCCGTGCACCATCAGGGCGAACAAGCGCATGGTGGCCATCAACTCGGCCCTGGCCGTGGACATGACCGGGCAGGTCTGCGCCGACCAGCTGGAGCACGAGTTCTACTCCGGCATCGGCGGGCTGGCCGACTTCATGCGCGGCGCATCCATGTCCAAGGGGGGCAAGGCCGTCATCGCCTTGCCCGCGACGGCGCACGGCGGGTCCATATCGCGCATCGTACCCACCCTTCCCGAGGGGAGCGCGGTCACGGTGAACCGCTGCGACGTCCACTACGTGGTCACGGAGTTCGGGATCGCGGAGCTGCGGGGCAAGAGCATCGAGCAGAGGTCCCTGGAGCTCATCGAGGTCGCCCACCCCAAGTTCCGCTACAATCTCTTGGAGCAGGCCAAGCAGCTCGGCTACGTCCGGAGCGAGCTCTCCACCGCGCCCTTCACCGGCAGGCCATACCCGGCTCAGCTGGAGAGGGCGGTCACCATCAACAACACGGCGGTGCGCATCCGTGCACTAAAGCCCACGGACGAGGAGCTGCTGAAGGCGTTCTTCTACTCGCTGTCGGAGAAGAGCGTGTACGACCGCTTCATGTCCTATGAGAAGATGATGCCCCGGGAGATACGCAACCTGATGGCCGTGGACTACGGAGCGCGCATGGCCGTGGTCGGGCTGGTCCGAAAGGAGGAGGGCCCGGAGATAGTCGGCATCGGGACCTTCGACGTCGACCCCGGGACTGGATGGGCAGAGGTGGCCCTGGCGGTGGTGGACGAATATCAGAACTTCGGCCTGGGCACGGAGATGTTCCGCAGCCTGATGGAGTACGGCAAGGAGCTGAACCTCAGGGGCTTCACCGCCGAGATACTGGCCACCAACATCCGCATGATCAACATCTTCCACTTCTCAGGCCTGAAGGTGGAGTCGAAGATGGTGGATGACATCATCCAGGTGAAGGCGTTCCTCTGAGCTCACTTCTTGTCAGAGGTTACCCTCCCTTCTATCAGCCGGTCGACCACCGTCGGGTCCGCCAGGGTGCTGGTGTCTCCGATGCTCTCGGTCTCGCCGGTCGCAACCTTCCTCAGGATGCGGCGCATGATCTTCCCGCTGCGGGTCTTGGGCATGCCGTCGGCGAACTGGATGAACTCCGGGGTGGCGATGGGACCGACCACCTTGCGCACGTGCTGTACCAATTCCTTCTTGAGCTCCTCGCTGCCATCCACCCCGGTCTTGAGCGTCACATAGGCATAGATGGCCTCGCCCTTGATCTCGTGCGGGATGGGGACGACCGCGGCCTCGGCCACCTTCGGGTGCGAGACCAGCGCGGACTCGACCTCGGCGGCGCCGATGCGGTGCCCTGATACCTTGATGACGTCGTCGACCCGGCCCATTATCCAGATGTAGCCGTCCTGGTCCTTGCGTGCCCCGTCGCCGGTGAAGTACATACCGTGCCACCGGGTCCAGTAGGTCTCGATGAAGCGCTCGTGCTGGCCGTAGACCGTCCTCATGATGCCGGGCCACGGCTTCTTGATGACCAGATATCCTCCCTCGTTGGGCCCTGCCTCCTTGCCGTCCTCCTTCAAGATGGCCGGCTCGATGCCGAAGAAAGGCTTGGTCGCCGACCCGGGCTTGGTGGTTATGGCGCCAGGCAGGGGCGTGATGAGGATGCCCCCGGTCTCAGTCTGCCACCAGGTGTCGACGATGGGGCACCGCCCCTTCCCGATGTTCAGATGGTACCAGATCCATGCTTCGGGGTTGATCGGCTCGCCCACCGTTCCCAGCAACCTCAGGGAGCTGAGGTCCCTGGAGGCGGGCCACTTCTCGCCCTCGCGCATCAACGAGCGGATGGCGGTCGGGGCGGTGTAGAATATGTTGACCTTGTACTTCTCCACTATCTGCCAGAACCTGTCGACGTGCGGATAGGTGGGCACGCCCTCGAACATTATAGAGGTGGCGCCGGCGGAAAGGGGCCCGTAGAGGATGTAGGAGTGCCCAGTGATCCAGCCGATGTCCGCAGTGCACCAGTAGGTGTCCTCGTCGCGGTAGTCGAAGATGTACTTGAAGGTGGTCGTGGTGAAGACCATGTACCCTCCGGTGGTGTGGAGCACCCCCTTGGGCTTCCCCGTCGATCCAGAGGTGTAGAGGATGAACAGAGGGTCCTCCGCGTCCATCGGCTCCGCCTCGCAGGTGTCGTGGGCGCTCTTCATCTCCTCGTGATACCAGTGGTCCCGGTCGGGCTTCATCTGGACTTCGGCGCCGGTCCGCTTCACCACGATGACCTTCTCGACCGTCGTTCCCTTATCCAAGGCCACATCGGCGTTGTGCTTGAGCATTACCTGCTTCCCGGAGCGGAATGAGCCGTCCGCGGTGACCAGGACCTTGCACTTGGAGTCATTGATTCGGTCCCTTAATGACTCGGAGCTGAAGCCTCCGAAGACCACGCTGTGGATCGCGCCGATCCTGGCGCAGGCCAGCATTGAGATGGCCAGCTCGGGGACCATCGGCAGGTAGATCGATACTCGGTCCCCCTTCCTCACCCCCATCTTCTTGAGGACGTTGGCGAAGCGGCACACCTCGCGATGGAGCATCTGGTAGGTCAGCATGCGCACGTCCTCCTCGGGCTCGCCCTGCCAGATGATGGCCGCCTTGTTCTTCCTTTCGCCGTTCACGTGACGGTCCAGGCAGTTGTAGCAGGCGTTGAGCTTCCCGCCCTCGAACCATTTGATGATGGCCTTGTCCTTGTCCCATGAGTAGGGGTTGGTCCAGTCCGAGAACCAATGGATCTCCTGCTTGGCCACCTTCTCCCAGAACTTTACGGGGTCGGCGATGGACTCGTTGTACATACGCTCGTATTCCTCGTAGCTCTTGAGCCTGGCCTTCGCCCTGAACTCTTTGCTCGGCTCGAACGTCCTATCCTCAGCCATCACCGATGTGATCGTCTTGTCGTCCACGGAGCTTCCCCCTTGAGATTCGTTTGCGGTCATGAAATGCCATAGCGCCTTCGGCGCAATGGCCATGCTGACCATTCCTAAAGGTTTGGAGAAGGTAAAGTCGAGACTATATAACCATTTTTTGTGGAAATAAACCACGATAATTGACGAAAAAACACGAATCCATTAGGGTGATTATGAGAATCGTAGGAAGAAAAATGGTTCGGAGAGGAGGGCATGAGGTGGCAAGCCCTCCTCCGTCATCGTGATCAGAGGGCCGCGTGGCCGTCGTCCGGGTGATAATGCCCATCGGCGGAGTGCTTGTGCCAGTCCTTCTCTATCGTCTTGAGCTCCTTGTAGAACTCCTTGATGTTGCGGGCATCCTCACCGTGCTCTTCCACCTCTTCCGCAAGGGCCTTGACCTCGCGGACGCTATGAGTTTTCATCCAGGCGATAACGTCGGGCTCGAAATCCAGCCCTTCGACGTAGATGTCCTCTAGTTTCGACCTCATCGTGCATCCCATCCAAAGAGATTCGGTAATTGGTTTTGCATCCCATCCCTAAAGTGTTTTATTTTGTCAGTGTCCGACTTACGTCAGACAAATGAATGTATTGTGTCATACATTATTTATATTTTTGCCAAATCGCCATTCCCCGAGGAAATGAATTGCCAGCTCGTGACGTCTTGTTCCTGGTCACCTCAAAAAGGTCGTCTGACAAAATCGACCGCAGGCGGACATCGGACTGGTATGATTCTCTTCTTTATTGTCCAGGTGAAAAGATTTTTTACCAGTGAGGCTCAATCCCCCAACCGGAATGGGGTGTACCAATTGGGTTTCCTCGACTCACTGACCGACAGAGAAATCAAGGCAATGAAGAAGGCTCAGAAGCTCATGGAAGGGCCCGAGGCCTTGGTCCAGTATGATAATCTCAAGAAAGCCGAGGAGGCTCTGAACGAAGGCAGCTCATCGCCCAACATCATTCATAAACGAGAATTCTCTGACACGTACGCGAAGCTCTCCGAGCTCTACATGCGCATCGGTCGGACGGAGGACGCTAACCGCGTAGCCGATAAGGCCGTTATGCTAATACCAGAGAGCACAGACGCTATCATCTCCAAGGCAAGGGCCAACGCCGCCGCGGGAAAAACCGAGGACGCATTGACAGCGCTGGACTGGGCGATAGCCCACTCCCCCACCGATAAGAACCTCTGGCTGGAGAAGGCATGGACCCTGGACCGGGCCAACCGGGGACCGGAAGCGATAGAGTGCTTCAAAAAGGTTCAAGAGCTCGACCCGCTGGACGCAAGCATATATGAGACCTTGGCCAACAAAACCAAGGACAGGGGCGGTTGGATGCGGCGCAAGGCGGACGCCTTCTTGGCAAACGGCCGCTACGAAGACTCCCTCAGGTCCTATGATGAGGCGCTTTCCGCGGACCCTAAGGACGTGCAGGCGTTGCTGGGCAAGGGCAAGGCGCTCATGCTCTCCAACCGTTACGATGAGGCGTCCATCATCTTCGGCCAGGTCCTGCAGGCGGACCCCCGCAACTTCCAGGCCAACCTCAATCGGGCCAGGATAATGCGAGAGAAGAAGGACTTCCAGGGGTCGATCCAGCATTACAAGGAGGCGCTTCGGTCCAATCCCGCTGACAAGCACACCTGGATGGAGATCGCGTCCCTGCTCGAGTCATTGAACCGGTTCGACGAGGCGCTCAAGGCCTACGACCGGTCCCTGGAGCTCGACCCGGACTATCTGGAGGCCTTGGAAGGAAAGAACAACGTCCTCCGTTCCCTGGACCGCCACAACGAGGTCGTGGCCACGTCCGCTCGGATA
Source organism: Methanomassiliicoccales archaeon (assembly GCA_028682915.1). Classification (GTDB taxonomy): domain Archaea; phylum Thermoplasmatota; class Thermoplasmata; order Methanomassiliicoccales; family UBA472; genus JAJRAN01. Next base: position 7,235 of record JAJRAN010000009.1, read on the forward strand.
CTGGCCATAAAGAAGGACGACCTGCTCACCGAGACCATCATGATTGGCGCCCTGATGAAGCTGGGCCGCTACGAGGACGCCCTGGAATCGATCAACGAGGGATTGAGGAAGCATCCCAACGACCGTGACCTATTGGAGAGGAAGCGCACGGTGCTCAAGGAGCTCGGGCGGCACGACGAGGTGATCGCCGTGGCGGGCCAGACCTTCGAACATCATAGCGAGGACTCCAACACCCTCTACGACCTGGGAATGGCTCACTTCCTCAAGGGCGAGTACGACGCCTCCGTCAAGCCGCTGGAGAAGGCCATCAAGATCCAGCCTGAGCGGGAGAGCGCGCTGGTGGCGGTCAAGGAAGCCTACAAGCACCTGGGAAGGGACAAGGACGTGCTGAAGAGCTGCGAGAGGATCCTTGTCGTGAACCCCTCCAACAAAGAGGCGTTGGAGGACAAGGCGATTGCCCTTGACCGTCTGGGAAGGAAGGACGAGGCGATCGAGGTCTATTCCAATATACTGTCAAAATGGCCTGAGGACCAGGAGGCCATGGCCGACCTGTCCATCGCCTTGTTCTCGAAGGACAGGTACCAGGAGGCCTTGGAGGTGGCCTCCAAGGGCGCCGAGCGCTACCCTCTCAACGTCATCTTCCTGCGGGTGAAGGGGGACAGCCTCTTCGCCCTGGGCCGGCCAGACGAGGCCGTGGAGGCCTTCGTATATGCGACCCAGCTCTCCCCGAACGACAAACGCCTGCTCTACTCAAAAGGGCTGGCCCTCGAGGGGGCGCATCGCTACGAGGAGGCGGTGGCCACCTACGACCAAGCGCTCCAGACGGATGCCAAGGACCATCAGCTCTGGACCTCGAAGGGTGTGGCCCTCGAATCCCTGGACAGGTGCGACGAGGCGCTCGAATGCTACCAGACGGCGCTGACCCTGGACCAAAAGAACCACTTCCTCCTGGTCAGGAAGGGCAAGGCCCTCTCCAAGCTGGGCCGGTACGAGGAGGCGGTGGCGGCCTTCGATGAGGCGCTGGAGCTGAGCGGGAAGGACGTCGAGGTCCTGGAGGCCAAGAAGGACTGCCTGAAGCAGCTCGGCCGATACGAGGAAATAGTCAAGGTCGCGGAAAAGATCGTTAAACTGGACCCCAAGAACGTCAAGGCCTGGGTGGACCGCGGACTGGCAGAGCAGAAGATGGACCGCTTCGACCAGGCCCTGCATTCCTTCGACCGGGCATTGGAGCTGGAGCCCACGTCCGTCAACATACTTGAGCTGAAGAAGTCCGTGCTCTTCCACAAGGGAACCCCGGAACAGATTGTGGAGGTGTGCGACGCCATCTTGGCGGCGGACCCTAACAACCGGGCGGCGCGGGCGGACAAGGCCCTCGCCCTCGACAAGATGGGGCGGACCGAGGAGGCGGTGAGGGAGTACGATGCCGCCCTGCAGATGGACGACAACGACAAGATAATCTGGAACAAGAAAGGGCTGGCCCTGGTCTCGCTGGGTCGGCACGTCGAGGCCGTCCAGGCCTTCGACTCCGCCTTCAACATCGACCCGACCGACGCCAGGACACTGGACAACGCAGGTCGCGCCTACCTGCTCCAGCACAACTACCCATCGGCGCTGGAGATATTCGAGCGCTGCATCAGCATGAGCCCCGACGTGGCTCAGTACCATTCGGACAAGGGGAGGGCATTGGCCTCCCTGGAGCGGTACGATGAGGCCATCGCATCCTTCGACAAAGCCCTGTCCCTGGACCACCGGGACGGGCAGATATGGAAGTACAAGGGCCTGGCCATGCTCAAGCTCGGCCAGTACGCCCAGTCGGTGCAATGCTTCGACCGGGCGGTCGACGTCGGCCTGGAGGACCCGGCCGTTTACAGCTCCAAGGGGAGGGCGCTGGAGGAGCTGCAGCGCCCCCAGGACGCGCTCCAATGCTACCAACAGGCCTTGGCCATCGACAACCAGGACGGCGGGGTATGGGCCAGGCTGGGCTCCATGCACGCCAAGCTGGGCGACTACGACAAGGCCGCGGCGGCCATCGAGCGCTCGCTGCAGATTGACCCCAACAACAGGAAGGGGTGGATCGCCCGCGCCAGCATCATGGAGAAGCTGGGGCGCGACGACGAGGCCTTGAAATCCTACGACACCGCCATCGGCCTGGACGCCGAAGACCCCTTCTCCTGGAACGGCAAGGGCATGGTGCTGCTGCGCATCGGCTCCCCGGACCAGGCCACCAGGGCGTTCCAGAAGGCCCTCGAGCTCAACCCGGGAATGGAGTCGGCCAAGGAGGGGATGAGGATCGCGGGCGAGCAGCGCCAGCGGGAGCAGATCGACAAGTACGCCCAGAAAGTGCTGGAGGTCGAGTTCCGTCGCGGGGGCGAGATCTCCAAGGAGGACGCCTTCCGGGAATGCGGCATACCATATTCCGAGCTGGACGAGGTCTTCTCCTACCTGGAGGAACCGGTCCCCGTCTCGGTGCAAGCCCTGTCCCCTCCGGAGCTGAGCGAGTACGAGGACGCCTCGCGCACCGTTCTGCTCGAGGCTTACAGCAATCCCTTCGTGGCGCAGCACGGCCTCAACCTGGCCGACGTCAAGGCCTATCTCCCCGGGATCGACGTCTCGGGGGCGAAGAAGGTCCTGGCCTACATCGAGGCGGTGAACAAGATGGAGTTCACCGCGGACAAGCCGGACAAGGAGATGGAGAAGCTTCTTCGTCAGGTCATGAACCTGCCAGAGGACCAGCGTTCGGTCATCGGCATAATGCACAACATGCAGGTGGGAATTTACACCGCCCGCAGGCTGATGGCCTACTCGGACACGTTCCGGGGGCGCCGGGGCTACCGGCCGCCCAAGGTCAAGGTGCGGGAGCTGCACGAGGAGGCGGTGGATTCGGTCGAGGTGCCCTCCCACGATCTGGTGGAGAGGGCCACGGCCAAGGCCGAGGAGGAGCTGGAGGAGGCCCCGGCGCCGAAGCGCAAGTCCGCCTACGACGAGCCCGACCTGTACAACAAGTCCTACAAGGAGGAGAAGAGGGCAGCGGATCGCAAGGCCCAGGAGTCCTCCGACCTCAAGGGCAGGAGATGCCTCTTCCACGGCGGTATCGCGGTCATGAAGTGCCCTTCCTGCGCCTCGGTGCTGTGCAAGGAGTGCACCTCCTCCGGCGCATGCCCCAGGTGCAAGGCCGACCTGGGGACCGGGCCGGCGAAGAAGAGGCCCCAGCCGAAGGCCAAGGAAGAGCCCGAGGACAAGGAGGAGCCTGTCGAGGAGGAAATTCAAGAGGAGGAGAAGGAGGAGGAGCAGGCCCCGGAGCCCCAGCCCAGGGATTGGAGCAGGCTGTAAAGGGCCGACTAACGGTTTGCGGGTTCGGCCGACTCCGAGTAGGTGGCCCTGTCCGCCTCGATCATGTCCGCCTTCATGACCTCGCGAAGCAAGCAAGTGGCATAGCACCCCTTCCCCAGCGAGAAGGATATGTCGAGGGCGTCCTCGTCGGCCTGGAACCTGAGGTCGTGGAACTCCGCCACCAGCTCCCTCCTGCTCCCTGTCGAGGAGCACTCCGGGATCAAGGGCACGACGAAATCCTCCTTGCTCACGCCCTCCCTCTCGATCATCATCCTCTCGATCTCGCCAGGCTCGCCCTCGCATAGGACGCTCTCCGAGCCGAAGAGCACCGCGCTCACGCTCGCCCTGCGGTTCCTGACCTGGGAGGAGACCAGGTCCAGGTTGTGTATTGTCACCGGCACTGGTTTGTCATGGTCAGGGAGGCCGAGCTTGTCCATGGGCAGGACTATGTCGCCGACCACAGGCGCGTCCAGCGGGATTCCGCGGCGCACCCTCTCGCTCATGATGAGGTTGAATAGGAACGCCTGGTAGGCATGCACGAACATCATCTGCAGGTTGCGGGGCAGGGCCCGGATCGCTCCAGGGTAATCGTTGGGGTCCTTGGAAAGGTGCTCGATCAGGGTCCTCTCGAACATCAGGTGTCGAGGTAGGAGTCTTAGGGCGGCGGGATAGTCCCTTGTGTCATGCACGAATTGGCGCGCGATCCTCGCCTCCTCGCTCTCCTCTGGGACGGGGTTCGCTGCATAGGCCATGCAAGCCTCCTCGAACTGCCCCTTGATGATGTGCTTGCCCACGATGTGCGTGATCGGGCGCAAGGAGCCGAACCTCTGCACCCCGAAGAAATTGGGGAAGCCCCCCAATGATTCCAGCTGGCTCAGCGTCGCCGTGGCCTCGGAGCGGAGCTCGTCCCCGGCCAGGGCGCAATCCCTAACCTTGATCTTGAAGGAGTTGCCGATAAGGTCGCCGATGGTCAGGTTCTTGCGCGAGCGGTATGCGGCCTCGATGGTCACCTGATGCATCCTCAGCCCCTGGACCTCCTCCAGGGGGGCCTCGAAGCACATGAGCTGCGAGGTCACCGCCCTCTTGTCCTTGGTGCCCGCGAAGGAGATGCGGTTGCGCGAGATGCCCAGCTGGCGCGACATCTGGCGAACCAAGCGGTTGGTCTCCCAGTTGATGGAGGTGACCTTGGCGATGGTGTACCTGCCTGCCGGATCCTCGGGCGGATGGCGCGATATCTCGTCCACCACGAAGTCCTCGACCTCGCGCTTCAGCCTGCCTTTGGTACCATGGGTATCGGTGTAAAAGACCTCGAGCCCGAGAAGGGCCTCCGTGGTTCTGCACTCCAGGAATCCCATGAGAAAAAGGTCACTTCAGGTCCTTCGCCAACCTGTCCTTCGCTTCCTTGAAGGTGTTGGAGAGGGACTTGGCCGCGCGCTTGAGGGCCGTCTGGGGCTTGCCGCTGCTCACCTTCACGTACAAGGTGGGGAACCCCAGGTCGGGATGCGCCGCCATGTACTTGACCTCCGTGACCAGCTCGTCCTCCAGGAGCTCTTTTACCAAGGGTGAGATCAAGGTCATGTCCGCCTCCTTGATCAGGATCTTGATGGAGTCCTTGTCCTTTTCGAGAAGCTCGATCTCCATGCTCGGTGGCTATATTAGGCGCGGTAATAAATGTTTGGATG
>JAJRAN010000014.1 GCA_028682915.1 Methanomassiliicoccales archaeon
GTCCTCCTGACCTATTTCTCCGACGTCAATGCCATCGAATGGCTCTCTCAGTTCTGGACCGACAATGCGGGAAGGATCGAGGCGCTGATAATCTTCCTCGTCGCGGTCCTAATCATCGTTAGGCTTTCTAACGCCATATTCGAGGACTACAAGTTCCGGACCAAGAAGTTCAACCCTCAGATCATCGACCTGTTCAAGATGCTGGTCCGGGACGTGCTTTATCTGATAGCCATCCTGGTCTCCATCTTCATGCTCTTCGCGATCATGAACCTACTGGAAGTGGGCTTCATACTGGTCATCGTGATCGTCGTCTTCATCTGCCTGGGTATCGCCCTTTCCTACTCCACGGTGAAGAACATCGTCGCCGGGCTGGCGATCATGAACACCGAGATCTTCGTGGTCGGCGACAAGGTGAAGTTCGGAAAGGACCTGGTCTGCGAGGTGGTGGAGAAGAACCTGATCTTCACCAAGGTGCGCACCGAGGAGGGGGAGACGGTCAATGTTCCCAACAGCGAAATCATCTCCGACAAGGTCCTGAACTACAGCCGCTCGATGGCGCACGGGATATCCGTGAGCTTCGAGCTGCCATCCAGGATACGCCATGGCGAGGTGGAGCAGCTGGTCCGGCGGGCCGTGGCCAAGGTCGAAGGGCTGGTGAAGGAGCCCGCACCAGAGATATTCGCCCGCGAGCTGGTAGGTAGCAAGATGAAGTACCAGGTCACCGCCTACGTCCTGGACGCGCTCAAGGCCAAGAGGGTGCGGTCCGATCTGATATTCAGCATCCAGGATGAGATGGCCTCGGACGATAAGATATCATTCCTCGATTGACCTTTTCTAGCTGATCGTTTCCTGGCCTTGCATGTAGGGCCTCAGGATCTCGGGCACGGTGACGCTGCCATCCTGGTTCTGGTAGTTCTCCAATATCCCTACCATGGTCCGCGGAAGCGCGACTCCCGACCCGTTGAGGGTGTAGACGAACTCACTCTTCAGGTGGGGCTCCCTACGGAACTTCACCCTCGCCCGTCTCGCCTGGAAATCGGTGAAGCAGGAGCAGGAGGAGCACTCCAGCCACATATCGGTCCCTGGCGCGTGTACCTCGATGTCATAGGTCTTGGCGCTGGCGAACCCCGTGTCGCCCGTGCACAGGAGCAGTACATGGTATGGCAGGCCGAGCAGCCTGAACACGTCCTCCGCGTCATTGGTCAAAGACTCCAGCTCGTCATACGAGCCTTCAGGCACAACGAACTTGACCATTTCGACCTTGTTGAACTCATGCACCCGGATGATGCCCCTCATCTCCGCGTGCCGCCCCGCCTCCCTCCTGAAGGAGGGCAAGTAGGCGGTCAGGTAGATCGGCAGCTGATCGAGCTCCAGGATCTCGTCCTGGAGCAGATTGGTTAAGGGCACCTCCGCCGTGGGGTTCAGCCAGAGGTCGTCCCTCTCGCACCAGTACATGTCATCCTTCATCTTGGGGTATTGGCCGGTGCCGATTACCGCCGCTCGGTTCACCACGACCGGTGGGAAGATCTCCTGGTATCCTTGGTTCCGGTGCAGGTCGAGCATGAAGTTGATCATCGCCCTCTCCAGGCGCGCCCCGTCCCCCTTAAGGACATAGAAACCGCTTCCAGCCACCTTGGAGCCGCGCTTGAAGTCGAGGATGTCCAGGTCCTCGCCTATGGCGATATGGTCCTTGGGGGTGAAATCGAAATGACGCTTGGCGCCGCACTCCCGGACCAGGAGGTTCTCCGCGGAGCTGGACCCGATGGGCACGCTGGCGTCGGGGATGTTAGGTATGTTGAGGACGACCTCGGCCCGCGACTCTTCCAGGCTGGCGGCTCTGGCATCGAGCTCCCCGATGCGATTGGCCACCTCCTTCATCTCCGCTATCTTCTTCCTCTTCTCCTCGTCCTTTAATTTGGGTATCTGTTCCGCGACCTGGTTGCGTTGGCGCTTGAGCTGGTTAGACTCCTCGACCAATCGGCGCCACTCACCGTCCACTGACAGGAACTGCTCCAGTGTCTCCTCCGAGTAGTTGCGGTTCCTGAGCATGGCCCGTATCTGCTCCGGGTTCTTGCGGATAACATCGACGTCGAGCATGGCTCTCCGACCAAGTCAGCAAGAACCGCCTTTCCCACATAAACTCTTTGGTGATAGCGGTGGACTGGCCTGTTTCCTGTTCAAAAAAGGGTTCCGCGTCCTTCTGGATGATGCCTACTTGGCCAAGATCCTTCGGTCGCAGAATAGGATAGTGTTCCCCCGGACCTCGACCAGACCCGCTCCCGCCCTTTCGGCTAGTTCCTCGGCCATCTCCTTCTTCAGGGCCGCGGAGGAGGCGAGGACCTTGACCTTGACGATCCGGTTGGCCTTCAGTTGGTTCTTCAGCTCTTCGACCAAGCCCTCGGTAAGGCCTTCCTTGCCGATGTGCATGGTGGCCTTAAGCTCGTTGCCTTTGCCCTTCAGCTCCTTCTTTGTCAGTTTCTTCTCCATTCCTCTCACCTTTTGCTCGGTCATAGGGGCGACGCCTTATCTCGTCGCAATCCAGGCAGTGGTAGATGATCTTGCCTTGGCGCAGGCGCACCCTGCAGTTCCTCCCAGGGAATAGGAGGCTTGAGCATTTCCGGCAATAGAGGGTGCCCTCCGGCAATGCGGTGTTGGTCCGCATCCCAACCGCCCGGGCCAGCTGGAAGTAGCGCCTGCTCCTTTCCATGTTCCCCGACATGCCTTCCGTCCTGGCCATGGATAGCAAGACAGACATCCGGTTCTCGGCGATGTCCCTCATTTCCCGATTGGATATCCTGCGCTTGGCCAATTGCCGCCCGTCCTCGCTTTCACCTCAACAAGTGGTACCATAAAACACCTTCCGTGCTCAAAGGAAGGCGAATTGGGTGCTGCAGATGCTACCACCGGTAGGCTCGAAGAGAATTTCGATGGAGCATTGGAGACCTAACGGCACGTCCATAGAGCTTATGTTGCAATAATCGCCAGCCTCGATTATGCCGTTCATGTCTAGGTCCGCGAAATAGACTACCATCGAGTAATCTGGGGAGGTGACGTTAAAATACCAATTGGCTACCACCTCTTCCGTGGATGAGGTCCATGCTCCGATCTGCACGCGGTAGGCGCAATCGCTGAAGCGGGTGTCGGGGTCGAAGTCGTCGAAGGTGCCGCGGATGGTCCTGTTGTCCTCGTGAGCCACCCACATGAACTGCCCGGTCGGCGTTGTTAGGATGAAGGACGGAGGACCGGCGCCAATCAAAGCGCTCACAAAATAAGCGAAGATCGGTAGCAGTATCGCGGCCGCCACGACGACCGCGATTATCTTCTGAGGGGACCATACCCTCGACTCTTCCTTCGGAGCTTGATATGGGGCCGAGGTCTCCCATCGAGAGGGGCTATCTTTCTCATGCGTCGTGCCTTCTGAGCCGGATCCAGGGCTTGGGACGTAATCGTTCGAGGTTTGTCCCCTCTTATAGCCTGGTTTGAGGGCCGCCCCGCAGAGCCTGCACTCGGTGTCGGTCTTAGATACTGGATTTCCACAGACCTTGCAATGAGGCATTCCACCTTCCCCTCGATTGGACGCTCCTTGATAAAAAATGAATGTCGATGCTATTCGATGATACTATCGGCGTTTGCGCGAGCGCAAGATTGATAAACCCCTTTTATTGTGGGTGGTCAGGGCAGGGCGCCTTGGGATCAAGGCCCTGGGGTCGCTAACGGTTATATACCCCAATCCTAATCTAGGCACCCTCTCAGTCACACTGAACAGGTGATAAAGATATGACACGCAAGCCGGCCAGGATGTACACGCAGAT
>JAJRAN010000109.1 GCA_028682915.1 Methanomassiliicoccales archaeon
TCAATACCCTCCCTCATTGCTGCTAACGCTAGAGGTTCCCCAAATCAGGATTGGGATGCCGAATCACTTGGACCTTAATAAAGATTGTTGTGAACCAGCAACATGCTGGCTAGGTCCAATATTGATTCGCTAAAGGGCGCGTCGGCCGCCCTCTTGCGCTAGGCACGTCCCCCATCTTTAGGTCACGATCTCCTTGACCCGTTCCTGCTCGATGGCCCTTCGGACCTCCATCGCGAGCCGGCGCCCGGTGCTCGTCGGCCCCCTCCAAAGAGCGTTGCCGTACGCGTGCCCCACGCTCATGTGCACGTTGGTCCCGCCGCCGATCCTCGGTGCGACGTCGTAGATGAAGAAGTTCAGGTCCTTGTCCACGCAGGTCTGGAGGCAGAAGGGCCCGATCATGCCCGGGGCGAAGTGCCGCTGCGTCGCCTTGACGTACTTCTCAGCCAGCTCGAAGGCGTTCTCCAGCAGGCTCTCGCGCAAGGTCGCCGAATTGTGCCCGCAGACGGTGTACTCGGGCACCCTCTGCTTCTCGTTCAACGCCAACTGCTGCTCGGCGGGAAGGCGCACGTGGCCGTCCAAGGAGCTCTCGAACCTCCAATCGATGCCGATGAGCTCGATGCGTGACGCCCTCTCCTCCAGAGGGGAGTAGAAGAAGTCGAGGTTGAACACCGGTCCGATGACGTACTCCTCCATCCTCGCCTCCTCGAGCGACTCCTTGTCGATGACCCCCTGCGAGATAAGCTGATCTGACTTCCGCTGGTACTCCTCCAACGTGGAGGCGGTGAAGAACCCCCTCTCCAGCTTCTTCACCTTGTGGTGCAGCTTGATGATGGTGAGCTTGTCGATGTCCTCCGGCCTCTTTACCTTCTTGGGGAAGGGAAGGCCTGCCTGTTCCAGGAGCCAGTAGTAATCGCGTTGGCTTCCTCGGTCCTCGCTGCGCAGCAGGTTCCTCGATCCGACCAGGGGGACCGCGAAATCGTTCTCCACCGCGTCCATGCCGCAGTAGGAGGTGAAGGACCGGTTGGGGACGAAGAGGGCGTTGCGAGCCATTAGCTCCCTCTGCACGTCGGCACCGGTGGCCTCCTTGAACTTCTTGACCATGATGACCTCGTCGACCAGGCCTCTTACTATCTTGCCATGCGGGTCGCGGTAGGCCTTGAAATAATGGGCATAGGTCCTGTCCCTGCCCTCCTGGGCGATGGCCACGGTCCGGAACCCCTCGTCCACCGCCCCGTCGCACACGTCCAAGGCCGAGTGCGATGCCAGCACGCCGATCTTGATCTGCTTCTTGGAATACTTGGCGAGGTTGTCTAGGACCCTGTCTCTGGATATCAAACGCTCCCCTCTTTGCCAAGGAAGCGCTTGGCGCCCTTAAATCTTGTCGCAGGCAGCCTAGAGCCCTCCGATGATTGCGACGACCGCTATGAAGAAGATGGCCCCGACGAAGTCTATGGTGGAGGATGTGAGGGGTATGGAGTGATCGTCAGGGTCAAGGTTGAACCTGAAGGTGAGGACGGCCACGTAGTATGATAGAAAGTTAAGGACCGTGACGGTCAGCAGACCCGCTACCAGGGAGATCCCGACCAATTCCAATAGGCTCGGGGAGCCAAGGCCCATGACCAAGGCCACGATATAGGCCGTCACCCCGACCAGGGTGAAAACCCAGAGGGAGAAGATGTAGATGATGGCGAAGTTCTCCAGGGCCAGCCTGCTCGGGAACCTCTTCGGCTCGAGGGTACCCATATGCAGCAGGGAGGCGAGCCGCGAGGTGAGGACGCCTCCGAGAGCGTTAGCGTCCTCCAGGAAGGGCGGGATCACGACAAGGAGCGCCGCTGAGGCCACCAGGGCCTCTATTTGGTTATCGATCGTGAGCCCCGCCCCTATGTCCAGGAGGATGCACAGGACCAGCACGGGCGCCGTTTGCACAACGATGCGCCGAGTCTCCCCCGCCTTCATGCGCCAGACCCGGAAGCTCAGGTAGGCGGCGAGCAGGAGGAGGACGAACGCGAAGGCTTCCAAGAACGCCTGGGAGACGAACCCGTCCTTGACCAGGATAGCGGCCAAGAAGAGCATGGGCAAAGTGACCACATCCCCGGCCGCGGTGATTATGGGCGCGGAGAAGTTATCTATGTCCCAACCGCGCCTGAATCCCACATCGGCCACCAGGATGTTGATGAAGACCAGGACTATCCCGGCAAGGACCCCGCCCAGCACGGAAATGAAGACGAAGACCTCCATCGGCTCCGCCTCGACGCCCAGCACCGTGGCGATGGCCGAGGCCATGATGCCCATGAGGAAGGACATGATCACCGTCAGCAGCAAGGAGGCCTCGAAGTTCTGCCGAAGCAGGCTGCCTTTCCGCATCGAGAGTTCGAACGTGCCAATGTTCATGGCGGTCCCCAGACGCGAGCCCAGCGCCCCGAAGATGTTGCCCCTCATGCCGATGGCCGGGGGTATGAGGATCATGAGGCCAGCCAACTGGGTCAGGGTCTCCGTCATCGAGCCCAAGGTCGCCCCGGCGAGCAGGTCCCCGACCGATGAGATCATGAGCCCCACGAAGCCCAAGGTGAACACCTTGCGGTTGCGGGAAACGAATCCACGGACGGATGCGGACGCGGTCATGGGGAGCCCGCAATGGTGTAGAGTTTAAGCCTATATTATTTGAGCGCTGGACTTGAGCATCCTCCAGGGACGAGGGGCATCTGGCTTGATGGGACAATCGATAAATATCCACAGCAAGATGAAGGAGGGAGGCCATCGCGCGTATTATTTGATGGCCGGGATTGGTAAGCGTGGAGTCACACCTAGGGCCGGAGGAGGGCAAGGAGAAGGTCCCACGCACCGTGCGCGAGATACTAACCGAGATGAAGGACACGTCCGAGGTGATAGTGGACCTGGCCTATGCCGCCTTGGTCTTCGACAGCCAGGACATGGCCGAGGAGGTGCAGCACATCGAGCGCAGAATGGACACCCTCCTGTACAACATAAGGATCAAGGCCATGCTCTCGGCCCGGACCAAAAGGGACGCGGAGCAGCTGGCGGGCCTCTTGCAGGTCGCCTCCTCCGCCGAGGCCATCTCCAACGCCGCTGGTGACATCGTCAACCTCTTGAGATACGACAGCGACAAGCGCCCTTTCCTCCCCATAGTGCTCAAGGAAGCGGAGGAGAAGATAAAGTCGCTCAACCTGGCGGATGGGTCGGACATGGTCAACCGCACCATCGAGGACCTGGGGGTCGAGTCGGAGACGGGGATGCGCATCATCGCCTTGAAGAGGGGGAAGCGCTGGATCTACGATCCTGAGACGAATAACAAGCTGAAGGCGGGGGACATCCTTATCGTGCGCGGGACCGAGAATGGGTTCGAGGTGCTGCGCGCCTTTGCCACCGGTGAAAGGCGCTGGCCCCAATATCCGGTGAGGGAGGGGGCCTGATGGACGAGCTGGAGCAGAAGCTGCTGGAGGTGAAGGACACCTCCGAGCTGATGGTGGACCTCGCCTACTCATCCTTGCTGTACAACAACCGCGACATCGCCCAGGAGGTCATGGAGCTGGAGGAGTACACCGACGAGCTGACCACGTCCATCCAGCAGGAGGCGATCAAGAGGGCGATGGCCGACGGGGATGTGTCCAGGGCTTTCGTCACCATCAAGCTGACAGAGTCCCTCGAGGGGATCTGCGATGCGGCCAGCGGGATTGCCGAAGTCGTCATGAGGAACATCGAGCCGCACCCGGTCATCAAAATGAGCATACGCGAGTCCGAGGTCATCATCGCCACCGCGACGGTGGCCGAGGGCAGCGATCTGACCGATAAGGCGTTGGGCGAGTCCCGGCTAGCCAGCCAATCGGGGATGTGGGTGGTGGCTATCAAGAGGGACCGCAGGTACATCTATGGGCCCGACGAGGGAACGACCGTGTTAGCGGGCGACACCTTGATAGTCAGGGGCCCGAGGGACGGCGAAGATTTCTTCAAGGACCTGGCCTCGGGTCATGCGAAACTGGCATGATATTGCCCTGGCCTTAGAAGAGGATGAATGGTAGCCCCGGGCAGATTCGAACTGCCGTCGCAGGATCCAGAGTCCCGCATGATTGACCGCTACACTACGGGGCTGTTGCTGCCTCCCTAAAAAACTACTTCTTATTAACTCTTTTCCTGGGGGAGGGCGCCAGGTCGTGCTGCGCGATGCGAGGGAGGCGTCCTGCGCCAGCATGCCTCATTTCTTTGCTTTGATGGCCTTCAATATCCTCTGGTAGACCGTGGAGATGTCCCCCTCCCCGTCCACCTTCCGCAATATCCCCTTTTCATGGTAGAATTTGGTCAGCGGGAGGGTTGATTCCTTGTACACCCTGAGGCGCTCGCGCACCGTCTTCTCGGTGTCATCCGTCCTCTGGTAGAGCGGTCCGTGGCACCTGTCGCATTTGTCCTCCTCCCTGGGCGGGTTGTACTCGAGGTGATAGACGCCGGCGCAATCCTTGCAGGTCCGGCGCATGGTCAATCGCTTGACCAGGGCTTCTTCGTTGACATTGATGTCGATCACCAGGTCGATCTTGGCGAACTTATCCAATAGCTGCGCCTGCTCCAGGCTGCGCGGGAAGCCATCCAGGATGACGCCGCCCTTGACCGCCTTCAGCTTCTCCCTGACCAGGTCGACCACCAGATCGTTGGGCACCAGCCTGCCGGCGTCCATGTAGCCCTTGGCCTTGGCCCCGAGAGGGGTGTCGTTGCGGACCGCCTCCCGCAGCAGGTCCCCAGTGGATATCTTGGTGAGCTTGAGTTCGGAGCACAGTCTCTCGGTCTGGGTACCTTTCCCGGAGCCAGGGGGGCCGAGGAGAACGATCTTCAGGTCCATGGTTGGGGCGAATGCCCTGCCTGCTTATACCTTTTATGAAACGGTCGAGGGCTCGTCTGGTCCTAGGCCGACCGCATGGCGGTCTCTCGGCCAAAGGCACCGCCCGGAGCGAGCATAAGGATTAATGCGCCCGTCTTCCATGCGAAGCCGATGTTGCTTGGAGAAAGGGTCGGCCTGAGGCCGCTGGAGACCCAGGACGCCTATCCGCTCCTGAAATGGTTCAATGACCAGCGGGTGCTGGAGGACTTGGGAGCAGAGCATATCTTCTTCTGCGTTTCCCTCGAGGAAGAACAGATCATCGTCGAGAGGATGCTGAGGGACGTGCATGCCCAATGGTTCATCATTATGAAGCTTCAAGAGCTCGAGCCCATCGGTATCATCGGGCTGGCCAACATGGATGAGAAGAACGCCTCGGCCGAGATGAGGCTGGTAATCGGCGAGGTCAAGGAGTGGGGGAAGGGGATGGGCGAGGAGGCCGTTCGCCTCCTGTTGGATTACGCGTTCAATTCAAGGAACATTCATCGTATCTGGCTCAGGGTCGCAGAGTACAATGAAAGGGCAATCCGGCTGTACGACAAGTGCGGGTTCGTCGAGGAAGGCAGGTCCAGACACGACCACTACCACAAAGGGAAATGGCAGGACGCCCTCCGCATGAGCCTAATCGATTCGGAATGGAGGTCGGGGTGATGCTCGAGGGAACCCTGGTGAGGCTCCGCGCGCCACAGCGCGCCGACATCCCCCTCTTCGTCAAATGGTTCAACGACCCCGAGACCACCAGGTTCCTCCTCCGCGGCCCCCCCATGGGCATGGAGGAGGAAGAGGCATGGTACGACTCGCTGGTGAACAAGGACATGAAGGTCTTCTGCATCGAAACCCTGGACGGCAGGCTGGTCGGCAACATCGGCGTCATCAGCATCGATTGGACCAATCGCAAGGCGGACATAGGGATAATCATCGGGGAGAAGGAATGCTGGTCGAAGGGCTATGGGACCGAGGCCATCACCCTTCTCCTAGGCTATTTGTTCGACGAGATGAACCTGGAGCGCGTATGGCTCTACTGCGATATGGAGAACAACCGGGCGCGGAGGTGCTATGAGAAGTGCGGCTTCCGCCAAGATGGAGTTTTCCGCCACAACCGCCTCCAGGGAGGGAAGTTCAGGGACGACGCATTGTTGTCCATCCTGAAGCAGGATTGGCTGGAGAATAACCCTCGCCCGTAACCTGCCAATTTTTTCGTCGCATCGGCCTTGAACTATCTCTCAAGGCACCGGCTTGCGCATACTCGAGCAGCATTGGTCCTCGGACTCGACGTGGATGTTCACCAGGATGTTGGGGAAATCCTTCTTCAGCTCCGCCTCGATGCCGTCCGTGAGCCTATGGGAGTCCCGCACCGTCATATCGCCTTTGACGCAGAGGTGGAACTCGGCGTAGTAGTTGTTCCCGTTCTTGCGCGATTTAATGTCATGGTACTCCAAGTAGCCGCTGGTGGAGCCCAATACCGCCTGGATCTTCGTCTCCAGCTCGGGGCAGCTTTGGTCCATCAGGTCGGTGGAGGCCTTGCGCACGATGCCGATGCCCATCCTTATGATAATGGCGGCCACCAGTAGCGCCAGCAGAGGGTCGAGGATGTACCATCCAGTGATGCTGGCGATGAACAGCCCCGCCACGACCCCCAAGGAAGAGAGCACGTCCGAGAACAGGTGCCTGGAGTCCCCTTCCAATGCTATGGACCCGCTCTTCCGGGCCTCTTTGAGGAGGACATAGGACAGGGCGCCGTTGATGCCCGTCGCCGTCAGAGAGATCGCGAGGCCGAGGTCGATGTCGGCAAGCGCGACCGGGTTGAAGAGCCTGCCAACGCTCGTCCCGATGATGAGGAAGGCGGCGATTAGGATTAGGAAACCCTCTACGAAAGCGGAGATGTTCTCGGCCTTCTGGTGACCGTACTCATGATTGTGGTCCTCGGGGATCGCCGCTATCCTGATCGAGATCAGCATCATGATCGAGGCCACGATGTTGATGATCGACTCCAAGGCGTCGGAGAGCAGCGCGACCGAGTTGGTCAACAGGAACGCTAGGAGCTTAAGTGAGAAAATCAGAGAGCCGCCTATGATGGCCAGCATGGCGACCTGTTGTTTATTCACCATCGTGAAACTGAGACTCGATATAAAATCTTTTCATCCGTTTCCGAGCCGAGAGGCCAGCTTCCTTATGATAAATCAACGCGGTGCAAGGGACAATTTATTATTCGAAGCTCGATTTCTGAACCGATTCCATTGGACAAAAGCGACATCGAGGCGATCAAGGGCATCGTCGGGGAAAGGAGATGCTCCACGAGGGTGGCGGAGCTGTACTCGTATGGCTTCGATGCCTCGATCCATCATCGCTCGCCCGAGATCGTGGTGCAGCCTTCCTGCACCGACCACGTCTCCCAGATCCTGAGATTGGCCAATGCCAAGCGCATCCCAGTGCTGGCCCGCGGCGGAGGCACCGGACTGTGCGGGAGCGCCGTGCCCTTGGAGGGCGGAATCGTCCTGGACATGACCAGGATGAATTCCATCAAAGAGATCAGGGTCGAGGACCTCTACTGCGTCGTCCAAGCCGGGGTGATTTACGACAAGCTCATGGAAGCCCTCGCCCCCTTCAAATTCTCTATCCCCACCGCCCCAGGCAGCGGAGAGGCCTGCACGATGGGAGGCATGATCGCCACCAACGCCTCCGGGATGAGGGCCATCAAGTACGGGGCGATGCGGGACTATGTCCTTGGCCTGGAAGTGGTATTGGCCAGCGGAGAGGTCATCCATGTCGGCACTCGCACGCTAAAGAACTCCTCCGGATACCAGCTCGAGCGTCTTTTCGTTGGCAGCGAGGGCACCCTTGGCGTGATCACCGAGGCCACGTTGCGCATAGTCCCCAAGGCCAAGAAGGCGGCCATGATCCTCGCGGCCTTCGACACCTTGGAGCTGGCCGGGAAGTGCGTGTCCAGGATCATCGCCAAGCCCCTGATACCATCGGCGATAGAACTCATGGACTCCACCTGCATCAAGGCCGTGAACAAGACGGTCAGGGCGGGGTTCCCGGACGTCGAAGCGCTTTGCATGATCGAGGTCGATGGCGAGCCTGAGACGGTGGAGAAGGAAGCGGCCATGGTGCAACAGATATGTCGCGAGGTCGGGGCGACCGGGGTCGAATTGTCCTCGGACCCTAAGCAAATGGCCAAATGGACCTACGGGCGGAAGAGCATTATGTCGTCGCTCTCCCGCTTCGGCGCGGGATTCGTCTCCGTCTCCCTGGCGGACGACATGGCCGTCCCGATCTCCAAGATCCCTGAGGCGGTGGTCGCCTTCCAGGCCATCGCCAAGGACAACGGCGTGATCGTCGGCACCTATGGCCATGCGGCGGACGGCAACCTGCACACCAAGATGCTCCTCGACCCCACGTCCGAGGACCATTGGCAGAGGGGGGAGAAGGCCGTCGGCGAGATTTTCGACGCGGTCATCTCCTTGGGGGGTACGGTCACCGGGGAGCATGGCGTGGGCATATCCAAGGCCCCTTACATGCGCAAGGAGCGCCCCGAGGCCCTGGAGACCATGCGCTCATTGAAGCGCGCCATGGACCCCAACAACATACTCAACCCGGGGAAGATGATGGACTGGGAGGGGAGCATCATCCGCAAGCTGCGCTACCCCTGCGAGAAGTACGAGCGCTAGAACACATAGTACCAGGTGAAGAGCAGGGAGGCGATGGCGGCCCCCATCACCAGGACATAGATGCCGATGTTCCACCTGGCCACCTTCGCCCCGTCCAACGGTCCGAAGGGGATGAGGTTGAAAACGGCCAGGAACAGGTTGATCCAGCCTATGATCAGGATTATCATCAGCGGCAGCACGAACAGCAGCGCCACGCACGCCGCTCCGAAGGCAAGGTTAAGTCCCGGCCCCGCCAGGCTGATCTTGCCGTTCTGTTCCTTGGTGATCCGTCCTTGGATATAGACGGCTCCGGGCGCGGCGAAGACCCATCCCGCCAGCAGCGCGAAGAAGACTGCGAACACCAGCCCCAGGGGGTAGACGCGGAACTCCGCCCAAGCCCCGTACCTCTGGGCCAGGAACTTGTGCGCCAGCTCGTGGAGCAGGAAGCCAGTCACCACCGCGATGGCCGAGGCGGCCAGGTAATAGACGCTCTCGTCGACGGTAAGGCTCTGGCCATAGGTCAAGGCCATGTAGAAGGCGAAGGTCAGAGCCGCTACGGCGATCAAGATATGATACGTCTCTTGCCTGCTGAAGCGTATCCTCCCATGACCCGGAGGGACATACAGCGCGCCCCGCTCATCGTACATTTCCGGCTCTCGACCTCCCGCCTCATTCCGATGACGCTATTTTATCCTATCCCCCACGTTCGGCCTCCCAGAGCGGCCTGATGCATCCCCAGCAAGCTTGAAGTAGGGGCTCGCCGAATGCTGCAAGGTCATGGTGAGAAGGCCGAGGCATGGAAAGGCGGGGTTCAACTGGTGCGACCATTGCGGCACGCTGTTGCTGGATAAGACCTGCGGGGCGTGCGGCGCGGAGGGAAGGCCGTTCCTTGTCTCCTTCCCCGGGGACATCCGCCCCGCCATAGGGCGCAGCCACGAGCTGGTCGTCGACCTCCTGGAAAGGCATTTTGGCGCGGGAGGGGTCTTGGACGGCTGTTCCATATTCCTCAACAAGGTCGCCGGCGAGGACCGCACGGACGAGATCGTTGTCGGAGGACGGGTGGTGGGCACACTGCGCTACGACCTGCGCAAGCAGGACTTCGCCCTGGAGCTCAGGGCCGACGGCGCTCTCCTAATAGTGGACGCCGCCAAGAAGGGCAAGGCCGTCCTGAGGCACCGGTCCGGGCATTTGAAAGGAAAGAACGTACTGCCCAACGACGTCCTGGAGATGTCAGAGGTCCGGAACGGGGACCCGGTGATCGCGGTCGCGGGGGGGCTGGTATGCGCCGCCACCGCCAGGACCGCCTGCTCCATGGGAGCGGGCTGCAAATACGGCCTCCACATCAAGGACGTGGCCAAGCTCAGCGAGAGATGGGGCGCCAAGCGCTCAACCTGGGCCGATTTCGTGAACTCCAACATCCCGCATCTTCGGGCCATCGAGTCCAAGGCCGTGAGCGACGTCAAGTCATTCACCTCCAACCATAAGCGGCCGGTCACTCTCTCCTTCAGCGGCGGGAAGGACTCCCTCGCCTGCTACGGAATCGCCAAGAGGGCGCTCAAGTCGGTCACCTTGATCTTCATCGACACTGGTCTGGAGTTCCCAGAGACGGTGCGGTATGTCCGGGGTTTCGCCCAGAAGCACAAGGAGAGCATGCTGGTGGCATCCGCGGGCGACGCGTTCTGGGACCAGGTGGGATCCTTCGGGCCGCCGGCCAAGGACTTCCGCTGGTGCTGCAAGGTCTGCAAGCTGGGTCCGTTGACGGACGCCATCGAGCGCAACTTCCCTCAGGGCACCATCACCATCGAGGGGAATCGGGCCCTGGAGTCGTTCGCGCGCTCGGAGATAGGCTTCGTGGAGACCAACCCCTTCGTCCCCAACCAGACCATCCTGAACCCTATCCGGGGATGGATCGCCGCGGAGGTCTGGGCCTACATCTGGTGGAAAGGCTTCGACTACAACCCCCTCTACGAGGAGGACTATGAGAGGATCGGTTGCTACCTATGCCCGGCCTGCCTGTCCAGCGAATGGAGGTCCACCGCCCGCCTCCATCCTGACCTGCATTCCCGCTGGGAACGCCATCTTGAGGAATGGGCCGAAGGGAACGAAGCGGGAAAGGATTTCGTCCGCTTTGGCTTCTGGCGGTGGAAGGTCCTCCCGCCCAAGATGCAGCTGCTGGCGGAGGGTGCCGATCTCAAGGTGCCGCGCCAGAGGGCCGATCGGCTCAGGCTCAGGATGGTGAAGGGGGTGAGCCCTTGCGTCACCGGGGGGTTCTCGGTGGAAGGCACGATCTCGGTCCCTACCCGCCGGGGGTTCGACAAGGTGGGTGAGGCCCTGAAATCGGTGGGCAAGACCAAGATTTCGGAGGAGTACGGGGTGGCCCTTACCAAGTCAGGAAGGGCTACCATCAAAGCCTTCGCTGGCGGCCAGATAGTGGCGAGCGCGCCCACCCCGGAGCTCGCTTCCAGGGCCTTCGAATCCGGCGTTAAGGCATTCCTCCGGGCCCAGCTCTGCACCAAGTGCGGGATTTGCGTGAAGAACTGTGCGGAGAGGGCGATCACCCTCGACGACGGGATAGAGGTGGACGAGGGACGCTGCGTGAACTGCGGCAAGTGCGTGGAAGCCTGCGTGATAGCCCATTACTTTGACAAGCTGGTGGCCGAGGATGTTGGCCGGACATAGCTAGTCAGGATTATATAGGGCGAAGGCGTCGCAGGGGCGTAATGAACTATGATATGTTCATCGCCGGGGCCATCGGCATCGGCCCGGCGCTGGCCTTGATGTATTGGACCTTGAAGGACTACACCTATCCCGCCGTGGAGAAGCCCTTCTTCGACGACCGCAGGCTCTTCGGGCTGCTGGCCGTCGGGATGGTCCTTGGCGTGGTAGTATACGCGGTCCAGCAGTACTTCCCCATCGAGATGGTGCTGTACGCGCTTCTCTTCGCCATCATCTACGAGATCGTCAAGCTAGTGGTCCTCAACCTGAAAAGGTTCTCCAGGAAGCTGGACACTCCTTTCTATGGCCTCACCATTGGCCTGGGGATGGGGGCGATGGTCGCTGTCGGCTACGTCTGGTCCTCGCTGATTACCATGGCCATCGGAGGCATCAGCCCCAACCTGAGGGACTATGCGGTCCTGATCGTTCTGGCGGTGCAGCTTTGCCTGCTCAATGGAGCGACCGGCGCCATAATCGGCGTAGGCATCACCAAAGGTCAGCCGTTCGGCTTCCTCGCCAACGCCATCCTCGTGCACCTCGCCTACAATCTGGTGATGATAGGTTTCTACACCGGCCCCATCTCCATCCTAGGATATGTCTGCCTGGGCGTGGCGACGTTGATCGCCGCCTATTGGTATTACCGGGTCCATTTCCAGGTCCTCCCCGCCCTGGTGAAGGAAGGCGTTAGCAAATACGAGGCCAGGGTCGAAAAGTTGAATTAGCTAACGAAAGGTTCAGTTGTCCATGGATAGGGATGGGCGAGGGAACGTGGTTAAGATCGCCGTCGTTCTCATCGTGGTCCTCCTGGTTGTCGTCATCCTGATAACGCCGTCGGTGCAAAACGTGATCGCCCAGTTCCTGCTCTCACCTTTCCAGGAGAGGGTTCCCAAGAACGCCACCTACACCCTCGAGAGGACGTTGTCGGTCGATGCCAACGGGGGCACCATCAGCAGCTTCACCCTCGACCTGCCCCTGCCCCGCCACGTCCAAGGCGATGATTATTCCCTGCAATCTGTGATCTCGGTCACCGACTCCCCGCATGGCGAGCAGGTGATCAGATATGGTTATGAATGGAAGGTGTGGGACCACGGTCCGCTGACCGGCGCCCAGACCTACGTGGTGCACATAACCTATCAGATCCGAGTGGACACCTACATCTGGGAAATCGATGGTCAGAGCGCGGGCACCACTGACGACGTCCCCATCGGTGTCAAGAACTCCTACCTGCACAACGAATGGGCATCCGGTGACAGCTGGATGATCGATACTACCGCCCCGGCCATCCAGCAGAAGGCCCAGGAGATCGTCGGGGGGGAGACCAACGTCTACACCATCCTCCAGCGCATCTATCAGTGGACCACGGAGAACGTAGGCTACTCCAGCTCCGGCCTAACCGGGGAGCCGAAGACCAGCCTGGAGACCTTGGAGTCCCTGATGGGGGACTGCGATGACCAGGCTTTGCTGTTCTGCTCCTTGGCAAGGGCCTCGGGCGTGCCCGCCTGGCTGCAGCTCGGCGCCTTATATGACCGGAGCCACGATTCGTGGTTCGGGCATGGTTGGGTCCAGGCTTACGTCCCGTTGCAGGACGGAGGATACGAGAACGTGGTCATCGACACCGTCAACCGCGACTTCCTGCGCTGGATGCCGAACCGGATCGTTGAGTACACCGACGATGGGAACGGCGACCATCTCAGCGATTTCTACTATTCCTTCAATTACTACTATGATGATGGCACTTATCTTCCAGGGCAGGGCCCGCTGTACGAGGAGGAATATATTTCCATCGACCACTCGGAGAGCGCGGAGACGGTGGTGGTGGGTTCCATCCTCGCAAGCTCGATCCAATGGGAGGTCGCTCCCTCAAGGCTCAAATCTTTAGGGGCTTGAACCGGCCTGGGCCGGGCTCGTAAATCAAACCGGAATCTATCATCGTTTGAGCGATCCTCTCCGCTCTCTCCTCGTCCACATCCGCATGGGACATGATGTCCTGGATTGAGAACTCCCCCTTCTGGCCTGAGAGCTCGATCGCCAGGCTACGCAGGTCATCCTCGGACCGCAGCCCCTTTCTCTTCTTCGCGGCTATGGGCTTGCTTCGCCTTTTCCTCTCCGCCGGGTAATCCTCGATGTTGGCGGCAAGCCGCTCGGTCATCCTCTGGACCGCCAAGGCGAGCTCCTCCTGAGAATCGGTCTTGTGGTAGACCTTGGCCAGAGATACGTCGATGCTATGGCCGCAATGAGGGCACTTCGCCCTGCTGGTAGAAAGCGAGACGCCCCTGGCCCGATGGCACTTGGGGCAGATGATTACTCCGAACATCAGAACTCAACGAAGACCGCGGAGGCAACGCAGGCCCCGTAATGGTCCATGGGGATGGAGAGCTCCTCGATGGCGTAATGGATGGTCTTGAGCTCGATGCCTCGCAATTTGGCCATCTCCGTCATCTTCCATTCCAGGACCTCCTTCAAGGCCTTCTTGGTGCCATGCATGTGACCCTCGGCCACATAACCACCCTTGCCATCCTTGCGGAAGGCATAGGCGATACCTGCGCAGATCATCTCACCCTCGCCCCCACGCATCTGCGCCAGGACGCAATGGGTGATGTTCCCCATGGGCAGCTCGCGGACCGGCACCTGCTTGGCCCCGATGGGAAGCACCGAGGACACCGACACGAGGTTCTGCTCGCCTATCTTCGCGGCCTTGAGCGCCTCGTCGAACGCGTTCAGGTCCGAGACCTTGCTCACAGCGCACCCGGAAGTTATGAAGAACTTCTTGGGGACTAGGTTCATAAAGCGAGTTATCAGATTTCAGAATTTAAGTTTATTCCCGGGACGACCAAGGATCACTTCGACTGGAAGGTCCGCAGCTCCCTCTCGAGCATCTTCACTTCCCTCGAAGATAGGGCCTGGGGGCTCAGCGGGATAAGAAGCAGAGCGTCCTTGACCGCCACGTTCTCGTTGAGCAGCTGCAGGAACTTCAGCACCTTCAGGAAGGTGTTCTGGGACATCATATACTCGAGGCCAGAGAGGAGGACGATGCCACCATCGGAATCGTCGAGGAAGCCCTTGATCTCCGCGTAGATCAGCGGTATGTTGGTAGGCTCACGCGCGTATTTTATGTCCCTCTCGTAGGAGAGCCAGAGGTATGGAAGGTCCCCGATATCGAACTTCTTCTTTATCTTCTCGGGATACTCACGCGAGATCCACAACCCCTTGGTCCCGTGGGACACGTAGTCGAGGAAGACGTCGAAACCTGCGTACGCGTCCTCCGATTCCATCAGGTACGAGTAGCCTTGCTCGAGCTGATTCTTCCGCTCGCCTTCGGCCAGCTGCCTGCCCTCCTTGAACACGCCCTCGGATGGCCGGAGCACGTGCACGCAACGGTACTTGCCGTCGGCGATGCACTCAGTCTCCTCCGCCTCGAACTTGCGCTTCATCAGGGTGGAGACCATGCCCGTGAGGTAGCCGCGGGTGAAGTCGCATCTCCGACCATGGCGAGCCTCGATGGATTCCTCCAAGGCCACGGTGATGCGTCCTTCCTCAAGATCCTTGACCTGCATCCTGCCCAGTCCAGTCTCGGACCATAGCTGGGGCATGACCTCCTTGAGCTGTTCCAGAGAGGAGATCTCAACGCCCAAGGACTTGATGAGGCCGACCCCGGCCCGATATCCGTATCTGGCCAGGGTCTCCTTGGCCTTCTCATCCTCGATAAGTTCCAGCTCCTCCCTGAGATCGATCAGCGCCGATCCAGGCATCACGAAGAAAGGGTTGGGCTCCTGGCTCATTTTCCTGCCTCCATTATCTGCTTGCCCAGCTCGAGGAAGGCCGCCTCGACGCCCTCTCCCGTCTTGGCCGAGGTCATTATCATTCTCCCACCCAGGACCCCGGCGGCGGCCTCCAACTTTTCCACGTTAATCTTAGGGTCCAGGTCCGCCTTGTTCGCCACGAGGACGATCCTGGCGCCAGGTGCGGCGCGGAGGAAGCTCTCCTTCCACTTGCTCAGGTGCTCCACGGTCTGTAAGCGGGTGATATCGCACACCAGCAGCGCGCCGTTCGCTCCCTTGTAATACGCGGAGTGCAAGGCATCGTCGCTCTTCTGGCCCAATATGTCCCAAAGCATGAGCGTCAGCTCCACATCCCCCAGTTCCAGCACTTTCTTAGAGACCTTGGTGCCGAAGGATACGACGTACTCATCGCGGAACGAATCCTCCACGAAACGGCGCACAAGGCTGGTCTTGCCGACCCCGCCATCTCCCAGGAGGCAGACCTTGCGGATGAACTTCTTCCTCTCCATGCTGGTATGGAATGGCCCTGTGACGATATTTAATGATTGGTCGTCCAGCATCCTATCTTGTCCGACTGGAATCTGACCTGAAGGCCCGTCGAAGCGCCTTATCATCGCGTAGAGCGATTAACCATAAAGCAACGATTCGTCGGACCTGCGGGACGCAGGCTTCATCCTCTCGAGGTTCGAGCGAAGCTCCTTCTCCACTGTCTCCGCCTCCTTGAAAAGGGGCTCGGGGTCGAGCTTGAGCTCAGGCAGCATCTTGGCGACCTGCTCCAGCAACCTCGCCGCACCGCGGGCGTCCGGATAGTCGGCCCGGGCAGGCCCTAGCAGACAGATCACGTCTTGGTCGAGGCGGTCGCCCTCGGAGAGCATGACCCCTGAGAGGCCGGACACCATCCCCTCGTTGAGCTCCTTGAGGCCGTAGGTGGACAGCATCTTCTTGCACCTTTCCCCTGTCGCCACCGCCAGTATCTCCTTCAGCTCGGGGTTCTCACCCATGTTCATGCCTTCCAGGGTGAGGATGGTGTTGGCGTCGTTCCTTCGGCCCCAGTCGATGATCAGGTCCACCAGCGGTCTCAACAGATTTGGGGGGGGCATGAACTCGGAGGTGATGACCACGAGGTGCTCGCACTTCTCGCCCTTCTCATCGCAGATGCGGGATCCAGCATAGATGCGCATGGGAGGGATGATGTTGCCCTCATGCACGACCGAGTAAGGAGGGAACTCATTAGAAATGATGGCCGCCACCTTCTCCAGCTTCATCTGCTTGACGATGAAGTTGGTCGCTATGGAACTGACCAGCCCGATGCTGGGGAACCCGATCACCACCATGGCCCGTTCCAGCTTCAACTGCTTGTACTCATGGATGAACATCTCGTCGGTCATTCGCCTACCCCGGGCCCTCTTATGGAAGGTGGCTTACTTATCCTTTGGCCACGCCAGCAGCATCTCCTCGGCCAGGCCCGACGAACGCGAGCTAACCCACATCTTTTAATCCGCGCCCCCCTATGGCAACGAGGCGGTCACGGAAATGCGGGCCAAAGAGGAGAAATTGCTGTTGCGCAAGACCCTGGCAGGAATCCCGGTGATAGTGGACAAGCTCCCCTACAGCCGGTCTGCCGCGGTGGCGGTCTATATCGGCGTCGGTTCCAGGGACGAGGCTCAGGACAAGTGCGGCATCGCCCATCTATCAGAACATCTCATGTTCAAGGGAACCGAGCTCCACACCTCCAAGGAAATCAGCGAGCTGGTGGAGGCCGCGGGCGGAGAGATGAACGGCTACACCGGTAAGGAGGTGACATGCTACTTCATTCAGACCATCGACGAGACCATGGCGACCGCCGAGCAGCTACTGGCAGAGATAATCACCAAGCCGCATTTCGAGCAGAAGGACGTGGAGATGGAGAAGAAGGTGGTCGCGCAGGAGATCAAGATGGCCGAGGATGAGCCGGAGGGCTATATCCACGAATTGCTGGCAAGGACCGCATGGGAAGGCAATCCCATGGCCAATTCGGAAGGTGGTAGCGTGGAGTGCATCATATCGCTCGGCCTCAAGGACATCCAAGCTTTCTACGAGGCGAATTACCGGCCTCCGAGCCTCAACGTGGTCGCCACGGGGAACGTGGACGTCGATCAGGTCGTGAACTGGGCCTCAAGCGCCTTCGACGATCTGCCCCACTCAAACCGGGAGCTGGCGCGGCATCCTCCAACCTTCCACTACGGGACCAGGCTCTATCCTCGAGAAGGGGACCAGCTGTATGCGGCGATTGGCTTCCCTGGCGTGTCGGCCCCGCACCCGGACCGCTTCGCCCAGAGCATGCTGAGCGTGATCCTCGGCTCGGGCACGTCCTCCCGGCTTTACCAGAAGATAAGAGAGGAGAACGGGCTGGTCTACTCCATTTACGCCATGAGCATCCCTTATACCGATACTGGTGCCTTCGGCATCTACTTCTCCACCTCCTCCGAGAACTCAGAGAAGGTCTTCGAGCTCGTGGCCTCGGAGCTGAGAAGGCTGAAGGGCGAAGGCCTGGAGAGGGGGGAACTGGCCCGGGCCAAGAACTGGCTGAAGGGAATGATCGTCAGGAAGCTCGAGCCGACCGACAACCGCATGTACTTCCTCGGGGAGCAGTTCCTCCAGACAGGGAAGCTGATGACGGAGGACCAGATCCTGCAGAGAATGGAGGCGGTGACGGAGGAGGACGTCGCAAGGAGCGCACTCAGCGCCTTCGATGGGGGCAAGATGTGCGTGGCCCTGCACACGTCCAAGAAGGAAGGTAAGAGGATGTCCAAGTTCCTGAGGTCTTTGGACATCTAGATCATTTCAGAGGCTCTCGCAGGATTTCCAGGACCGCGCGGACGGCGATCGGGAGCGCGGCCTTGACCGGCGGGGTCATCTCCTCGCTGATGTCGTAGGTGTTCTGGGCCTCGACAGCAACGAACCTGATGTCGTCGGGAAAGCGTTCCGGCTCTATTCTCTTACCGAGCTCGAAGGCCGTTACCACGTTGGCCTCATGGGGATTGGTGCCATGGACGGCATGGGTGAAAGCCCCTCGGTCCAGGACCCTGACCGTTCCAGGTTCGTACTCGCGCGAGGTTATCGCGTCGACGATGACCACCCTCTTGTAGTCGAGGACCATCTCGATAAGATCCAAGCCGCTGACGCTGGCTTCGTCGACGTCCGTGTCCGGCAGATGCAACTGCATGATGGCCTCTGCCACGCGCAGGCCGATCTGGTCATCGCTGATGAAAGGCGAGCCGATGCCTATAACCAACTTGTCCTTCTTCCCGCTCATCCGATTCAGGGAGAAGGGAGTCGGTTAAAAGCTTTTTGAGATTTGCAGCGTCATTCCCTCTCCCGTCGGCGAACCGATTCTGCAAAGGTTGAAGTGGAGCGTCCGTCGGTCATGACCACATGAGCGGGCGACGCACCAGGACCATCGAGCAGACGGTTATCATCCCAGCAAGCCCGAAGCAGGTCTACCGCGCCCTCATGGATCCGAAGGAGCACGCCGAGTTCACGGGGGACGCGGCGGAAGGGAGCGGCGAGGTGGGAGGAGTTTTCCGGGCTTACGGTGGCTATATCAGCGCCAGGAACATCGAGCTGGAGGAGGGGAAGAGGATAGTCCAGGAATGGAGCACGAGCGAATGGCCCGAAGGAAGTCCTCCCTCCAGGCTTGAGATCCGATTGACCAGCGCCAAGGGGGGGACGGAGCTGCATATGACCCATTCTATGGTCCCAGCGGAGCAGGCGGATGGTTATGCTGAGGGTTGGCAAGAGCACTATTGGAGCAAGCTCCAAGAGCATTTCCTGATTAAGAAAGGAAGAAAGAAGCCATGAGATCGCCATTGGCCCAACGTTCATGAAGATCGAGCCGGTAGCTTCCCTGAGGGTCAATGGCATCAACCTTACTCCGCATCAGCTCGAGGTCCTCCTCGAGGTCTACCGCCAAGGCAGCCAAAGGAAAGCCGCCGAAGCGCTCGCGCTCGCCGCCCCAGTGGTACATCGCGCCCTTGTCCAGCTGGAGTCGAAGGCCAAGGCCCGCCTTCTTACCACTTCCCCCTCCGGGACCACCCTCAACGAAGAAGGCATCAAGCTGGCGAGGGAATACAGCGCCCTGCTCGAGCGGATGAAGATCGGTGAGGCCGTGGTGGTGGGCGGTACCATCCTGACCGAGGAATTGCTCCTCTCTGCGCTCTCCAATCTGGACCAGGAGGCCCTCTATGACCTGGTAATCTCCGACGACGAGCGCAACCTCAGGGAGCTGAAGGCGGGATTGATGGACGTCGTCATCCTCGACGACCCGTTGTTCGCATACGAGACCGAGGGCGTGCAGTTCGAAGAGGTGGCGGAGGACCGGCTGATCTATGTGGACAAGGGCGTGGCGCACATAAGGTACAGATACGGAGCGCAACGAATCGGTTACCGGCATCTAGAGGCGATCGGCAAAAACTTCGTCATCGAGGGAGGGACCAGGGCGATCCAGCAGCTCATCCGTTCCAAAAAAAGCTTCTTCGTCAACGAATCGATGGCGTTCAAGAAAGGCCTTAAGTTCGTGAGCGACATCGATCCCAATCAGCTATCCTATAAGATCTTGGCCTTATTCTACGAGGATAGGCCAGAGGTCAAGCGGCTTCTGACGGAGTTGAAAAGAGAGCGTCTGGACAGATAGATGTTACCATTTATGGTAACACAACGTGGGAAAATGCTATACCTTTAAATAAAGCCATCGCGGTCAGCCGCCCAAGGTGTCTATATGGCTAAAATTTCCGAGCCAAATCCCGACTTCACCAAGATGGTGATAGAAGCAGGGCCTGGCAGCGACACGCTGATGCTATGCTACCAATGCGGAACTTGCACAGCGTCCTGTCCGTCCGGCAGGCTGACCGCGTTCAGGACCAGGCAGCTGATCCGAAAGGCCCAGCTGGGCCTGAAGGAAGAGATCATGCCGACCGAGGAACTGTGGTTGTGCACCACATGCTACACATGCGTGGAGCGCTGCCCGCGCGAGGTCCAGATCACTGACATTCTCTTCGTACTAAGAAACATGGCCGTGAAGGAGGGCTACATGGCCGAGGCGCATAAGAAGATCGGTGAGAACATGCTGAGGATCGGGGCCACCGTGCCCTTCGGCGAGGAGATGAAGAAGCTCCGCGTGAAGATGGGGTTGCCCGAGAATCCGCCGACCACAGTCGGAAACAAGAAGGCCATGGACGACTTCCGCAAGGTGATGGAAGAGTGTGGTTTCGACAAGCTCATGAAAGGGGGGAAGAGCTGATGCCGCAGAAATTCGCCTTCTTCCTAGGGTGCGTCGCGCCCCTCAGATATCCAGGGATCGAGCTGGCCACCAGGGAGATCTTCAAGTCCATGGGAGTGGAGCTGACGGAGCTGGAAGGGGCGGGCTGCTGCCCGGCCCCGGGCGTCATCCGCTCGTTCGACCAAACTACCTGGCTGGCACTCGCCGCTCGCAACCTGGCCCTGGCAGAGGCGCAGAAGACCGACATCATGACCATCTGCAATGGCTGCTACGGGTCCATGTTCGAGGCCAACCACATCCTGCAGCATCACCCCAAGGAGCTCAAGAAGGTGAACGATGTCCTGGGGAAGATCGGGATGAAGTACGACGGCACCATCAAGGTGCGCCACTTCGCCGAGGTCCTGTACAAGGACATAGGGATGGAAAAGATCAAGGCACAGGTCAAGACCCCACTTAACTATACCGTGGGCGTACACTATGGCTGCCATTTCGTAAAGCCCACAAGGGTGAAGCAGCTGGACGATCCCGAGAAGCCCAAGATCCTCGACGAGTTGGTAGAGGTCACGGGCGCCAAGAGCATCAACTACCGGGACAAGATGATGTGCTGCGGTGCTGGCGGAGGCGTCCGTTCCCGAGATGCGGCGACAGCCCTGCGGATGACCGAGGAGAAGCTCAAGAACCTGAAGGCGGTCAACGTGCAGATGATCGTCGATGTGTGCCCGTTCTGCCACCTCCAGTACGACCGGTCCCAGAAGGACCTGCCAGGGTACAACATCCCGGTGGTCCACCTATCCCAGCTCTATGGCATGGCCTTCGGTCTGCCCAGGGAGAAGCTGGGGCTTGAGGCCCACGAGACCAAGTTCAACCTATAGGCGGGGCTAGGATGCACAAGGCGCGGATGGTAGGCGTGTTCACCGTCAGGGAGATGCCTGAGGAGCTGCTCCCTTTCCTGAACATCCAGGCCAGAAGGGAGAACAAGGAGCTGAAGCTCTCCGAGAAGGTGGCGGTGTTCCAGATAGAGAGCACCTCGTCCTTCGTCGTGGCCTTCCTCTCCACCCTCAAATCCGCCGATGAGATGGAAAAGCGCCTGAAGGACCAGGAGACCATCCTCGATACAGCTTCCAAACGTTCCTTGGAGAGCGTGCTCGAACGCAGCAAGTAGCGGAATGGGACAAACCACTTACCTCCCCTTTTCCTTTCTCTTCATCTTGCTCCCATCACCTAATATCGGACCTTCTCCCACTGGTTCCGTGAATGATGGGTGCTAATGTGAATTTTCTTGGTTGTGAGCAAGGAGATGCGACGGAAGCGCCCAAGGGGGGCGGTCACCTAACGGACCGAATTGGGTTGATGAGCGCGGCCGGAAGCCAGTTGTGTGACCATGTAGCGATTTTCCTCCTATTTGCATCAAGTAAAGCTTTAATAGGCGTAACCATTTCGGAATCTGCCTGAAGCACGGAGGCTATTCAATTGGCTGAGAAGAAGAAGGCGGCCGCGAAGCCCGCGGCGCGCAAGGTCAAGGACCGATGGAAGGCGAAGGAGTGGTACAAGATCCAAGCTCCCATGATGTTCAACCAGGCCGCTCTAGGCGAGACGCCCAGCTCGGACGCTACCAGCCTCATCGGTCGCACCGCCGAGGTTACGGTCCACGATCTCACTGGTGACTTTTCCAAGATGCATGTCAAGCTGAAGTTCAGGGTCAACGACGTCCGGGGACTGGAGGCGCACACCGTCTTCATCGGACAAAACCTGACCAGCGATTACATCCGCAGGCTCACGAGGCGCAAGAAGACCAAGACCGACCATGTGATTGACGTCGTCACCAAGGACGGCTACAAGATCAGGATCAAGCCCATGAGCATTACCGACAAGAGGATCCAAGCCTCCCAGGAGACCGCGGTCCGCACGCTCATGACCAACGACCTCCAGAAGGCGGCATTGGAGATGACCATCTCCGATCTGGTCAAGCTCATAATCTCTGGAGAGCTCGCGAAGCTGCTCTCCAACTCGGCCAAGGTCATAGTCCCGATCAAGCGCGTGGAGATACGCAAGACCGAGGTCCTGGAGATGGGCTCCGTCGAGTCCCAGAACACCTCCATCATCGAGCAGGCCCCCGTGGAGGAGCCGAAGCCCGCCGAGCCCACGCCCGCCCCCTCCGAGGAGAGCGAGGAGCTAGAGGCCGAGGAAGAGGTACTGGACGAAACGGAAGAGGAATCCGAGGAAGCGGAGAAGTGAGTCTCAACGCCGGGGTGGCTCAGCCTGGTGGAGCGTCGG
Source organism: Methanomassiliicoccales archaeon (assembly GCA_028682915.1). Taxonomy (GTDB): domain Archaea; phylum Thermoplasmatota; class Thermoplasmata; order Methanomassiliicoccales; family UBA472; genus JAJRAN01. The sequence goes on from JAJRAN010000109.1 coordinate 22,558, forward strand.
ACTCATAGGGTTAGGTAACGACACCAGACCTCTCCAGGGAAATCCGAAGGTCAGGGGTTCGAACCCCCTCCCCGGCACCTTTTATTCCATATTTTTTTTTGGATTGCACCGATTCGTTATGAACATCTCCCGTATGCTTTTAGTAGGAGCACCTCGCTGCCACACTGGGTGAAACAATAAGGGTCATCATTTACACTGGCAAGGGCGGCGTGGGCAAGACCTCGGTGGCCGCTGCGACTGCCATGCGCTCAGCAGAGATGGGCTACAAGACCATAGCCATATCAACGGATCAAGCGCACTCCTTGGCCGACAGCCTGGAGGAGCAGCTGTCTGGACAGCCGAAGAAGATAAAGGACAACCTGTGGGCTCTCGAAGTCGATGTGCTGTATGAAATGGAGCACCGCTGGCAGGAGATTGACAAGTACGTCGCGGACTTCCTCGCCTCGCAGGGCATTGAAGGTGTGACCGCCAAGGAGATGACCGTATGGCCAGGCATGGAGCTCATGTCAGCGCTTTTCTACATCTGGGAGTATGATCAGACCAAGGAATACGATGTCATCATCATTGACACCGCTCCGACCGGCGAAACGTTGAGGCTGCTCTCCTTCCCAGACGTCAGCGACTGGTGGTTCGATAAGATCTATAAGATGATGAAGAATGTGACCAAGCTGGCCAGGGCGACGGTGGGCAAGGTTATGTCCGCACCATTGCCGCCGGACGCGCTCTTCGAGGACATAGACCATATCCGTGACAGGATGAAGATCGTGAAGAAGATCCTTGACGACCCCCAGATCACCTCAATCCGCCTGGTGGTGAACCCGGAGAAGATGGTCATCAACGAGACGAAGCGCGCCTATACCTACCTATCCCTCTACAACCTAACCGTCGACAGCCTGGTGATCAACAGACTTCTACCTGAGGATGGAACTGGCGAATACTTCAAGGACAAGCTCCAAGAGCAGAAGAAATACATGGCGATAATCGATGAGTCCTTCTCCCCCCTGCGCACCCTCAAGGCAACCCTGTTCTCCACCGAGCTCGTGGGCAAGGCGAGCTTGACCAGGCTCGCGGACATGCTATTCGGTCAGGAGGACCCGACCGTTGTCTACACCGCGGAGAAGGCCCTGAAGATCTATTCCGAAGATGGCGTCGACACATTATCCATCAAGCTGCCATTCTCCGAGAAGCGGGAGGTAGAATTATATAAGTCAAGTGATACTTTAATCATACAGGTGGGTTGGTACAAGCGCTCAGTGTCCCTCCCCTATTCCATGATCAAGAAGGAGGCGACCAAGGCGGAGTTCAAGGACGGTTACCTGTTGATTCGATTCGAGGGAGGCGAGCCAAATGGCGACAAGAAAAAAGGCAGAAAAGGCAGAAGAGACAATTGAAGTGAACCCTGAGGAGGAATCATCCCAAGAGGACGCAGGTCTGGGTGGAATGGGTAACATGATGTCGAAGGAGACCCAGATGCACCTGTTCAAAGCGTTGAGCGAGTTTGCGGTGGCCGCGGACGGGATGATCCCGAAATCGAAGATACCTGAAGAGGCGAAGAAGCACGCAGTCGCGGCCAAGAAGGAGATACTCCTCATGATGCGCGCATTGATCGATGCTCAGATACAATGCGTGGAAAAGGGCAAGGGCGTCGAAGGGCCGAAGCTGAAGAAGATCAAGGTGGAATAAGCGACGGCTTCGCTTGGCTTCCATCCCTTTCTCTCGATTTTCTATTCCCCGTTGTCATGCGGACCCATCTGGTCCACGCAGTCCAAGCACAAGAGCTCACCGTTCAGCTCCAGGAGCCGGTCGGCGTAGGTGCCGCAGTTGTCGCAATAGCCCTCAGTGACTAGCTGCTTGGGGGGGTTGGCGCCGCCAGTTCCCAGCTTGGACCATTCCCGCGTGAGCTCGATGAGGGAGGGGGAGAGCCTGAGCAGGTCGTTCTCGGTCAAGACGCCGACCAGCTTCTGGTCTTTGACCACCGGAAGCCGCCTCAGCTTCATGTCGGCCATCATCTTCGCGGCGTCGGAAACGCTCTCCTTCGGACCGATTATGATCAGAGGGCTGGACATTATGTCCGCCACGCAGACCTTCGATGAGGACCTTCCTTCGGCGACCACCTTCTGGACCAAATCCTTCTCCGTGACCATGCCGACGGCCGCGCCATCCTCGATAATTATCAGGCTACCGACATCCTCCTGCTTCATCAGTTTTGCCGCGGCCTGGGCGGTGATATTGGAGCTTGCCGAACGCGGGTTCCGGCTCATAACCTCCTCGACCAGGATGTCCTTCGCCTTTTCCTTCATGGTTATTACTAGTCAAGAACGCGATAAAAGGCTTTTCCGATACATTCTAGAAAGGAGAGGCGCCCCCCTGCCCAACCTCGCGATTCGCGCGGCTCTTCAGCTTCCAGAAATATTAAACTAGGACCGTGGACAATGATATTTACAGTATTCACAAATCCACGAGCTCGTGCGGCGCTTCGACCAGGGCTTGATGGTGGAAAGCTTGTCGGAAGCGCGCGAAATCTCCAGGTGCCCCTGAGGATGAGAATCCAAGCAAGTCATCCTAGCCAATCCAAGGGCGTTTTTAATGAGGACACCGGGGTAACTAGCATCCTTTATATGCCCATCCCTCGAATCTATTCCAGGAGATTGCCACTGTAGTGGATTCTAAGCGACAATCCGAGCGGCATGAGGAGCGTGGACCACATGAAGGACAGTGAAGGGGAGCTCGCGGTCCGAATCGCCAGGAAGACCATCGAGGCCGAGGCCAAGGACGAGGAGCCAGGTCAGATAGACGCGCCAGGAAGCTTCCGCGAGAAGAGAGGGGTGTTCGTAACCATCCACACCTATCCTGAGATGGGCTTGAGAGGGTGTATCGGATATCCCGAGCCGGTGTTTTCGTTGGGCAAGGCGCTGGTCAAGGCCGCTCAGGGAGCCTGCCACGATCCAAGGTTCCCTTACCTTAGAGCCGAGGAGCTGGAAAGGGTGGTGGTGGAGGTCAGCATCCTCACCCCGCCCGAGGAGATCGAGGCCGTAGATCGTAAGGCCCTCCCCTCCAAGGTGGAGGTGGGCAAGGATGGTCTTATAATGGAGATGGGATACTTCCGTGGGCTTCTACTGCCCCAGGTGGCCACGGAATGGAACTGGGACTCGGAGACCTTCCTCGCCGAGACCTGCGTGAAGGCAGGCCTGACGCCAGATTGCTGGCTGGACAAGCGCTCCAAGGTCTACAAGTTCCAGGCCGAGATATTCGCCGAGAGCGGACCGAACGGCAAGGTGAGCAGGAAGACCCTAGAGTGATTGGATGGATCTGGTAGTCGAAGGCAGGGCTTGGTACAAGGGCAAGCTGCAGCACGTATGCATCGGCATAGAGAATGGCCGCATAGCCAGGGTCAAGAAGGTGCTCAAGGGCGAGAGGCAACTGGACTTCAACGACAGGATAATCCTGCCCGGGGCGATTGACGTTCACACCCACATGCGAGAACCGGGGATGACCAGGAAGGAGGACTTCTCCACTGGCTCGGTCGCGGCTGCCTTCGGTGGGGTCACCTGCTTCTTCGACATGCCCAACACTAAACCCCAGTCCATCCACAGGGATGATGTGATGGAGAAGAAGGAGCTGGCCTCCAAGAAATCCTGGGTGGACTTCGGGCTGTTCGGCGGCGTATCGGATGCCTCCAATCCCCAGCGCATCGCGGACCAGGTGGTGGGGTTCAAGATCTTCATGTCCTCGACCACGGGCAGCGTGCTCCTCTCCGAGGACAAGGACATCAGGCGTGCCATGGACCTCATCAAGCCCACAAAGAAAGTGGTGAGCGTGCACGCTGAGGACGAGCACCTTCTGATTAAGCGGGAAGAGGCCAGCATCAGGGACCATGCCGAGGCGCGTCCTAGGCGTGCGGAGGCATCGGCCATCGAAAGACTGGCGCAGTTCTCCCAGCAGAACAAGGTCAACATCTGCCATGTTACGAGCCTCGAGGGGTTAGAGGCCCTGTCCAAGGGCGCCTTCACCAGTGAGGCCACCCCCCATCACATGCTGCTGGACATCGCCTCCTGCGGCAGGAAAGGGTTCTGCAAGGTCAATCCGCCCCTTCGTCCCAAGTCGGACAAGGAGGCGCTGCTGGCAGCCTTCGCATCAGGAAAGATAAGCCTGCTGGCCTCGGACCATGCCCCCCATACCGTCGAGGAGAAGGAGCAGGAGTTCGACAGCGCCCCTTCCGGAGTACCTGGGGTGGAGACCTCCTTCCCCTTGATGATGGCCTTGGCAAGGAAGGAGCGGATAGGTCTTGGCGTCCTGATCAAGGCGGCCTGCGAGACGCCCGCCCAGCTATTCGGGTTGAACAAGGGCGCCATCGAGGAGGGCAAGGACGCGGACCTCATGGTGCTGGACCCCAGGATAGTGACATCCATCGTACCCAGGAATCTGCACTCCAAGTGTGGCTGGACTCCTTTCGAGGGTCAGGAGGCCATCTTCCCCCAGGCCGTTTTCCTCCGAGGGCAGCTTTTAGTAGAGGAGGGAGGATTGGTCGGGGAGCGCAATGGGAGGGATGTGGTTGCCAAGCGCAGGGTTGCCGCTTGACCTGTCCGAGCTGGAGGGTCGGAGGTTCGATTGCATCGAGGATTGCCAGCTTTGCTGCCTATGCCAGCCCGAGCTGCTGCCTCATGAGGAGCAATACTTCAAGCGCAACTTCCCCCAGCGCATCGTCACCCGTCGCATACCTCATCGCCATACCGCCCTGGCACTCAAGCAGGGAAGCGGTCCCTGCACCTTCTTGGACGGCAGGCGGTGCTCCATCTACCCCAACCGTCCGCACTACTGCCGCCAATTCCCCTTCCACGTGCACCTCATGGACCGGGTGCAGGTCTCCCTGGACCTCTCCTGCCGCGGGGTCTGGATGGGCAAGGGGGAGGACGCTACCCCCATCGGTCTGAGCCTGGTCAAGGAGAACGAGCGCCAGCTTCGCGTCGGACTGGAGGAGGCCAGGGAAGTCCACCGTCAGTTCCTGTCGAATTGCCGAGAGGCGGGTATCGACGTCGCCACTAGGGACCTGAGGGCAAGGTTCGAGGCGGTCTCGCGTCGCACCGCCGAGCTCCCCTTCCTCGGTTGGATGCTGGATCAGTCCGTGGAGGATGAGCGATTGGACCTTGGGAAGCATCCTGCGGATCTCGCTTTGGACGATATCCGCGTCGAGGAACTGCGCCAGGCGGCCATGGAAGTCTCACTTGATTCCCTTTCATCCGAGGACCCGATGTCCTCGCCGGTCTATT
>JAJRAN010000042.1 GCA_028682915.1 Methanomassiliicoccales archaeon
CAAATGCATGGGCTGCGGGAGGGACTTCCCCGCCAATCTCAACTTCTGCCCCTACTGTGGGAGGAAGAACCTGGCCGCTGGCTCGACGGCTCAGCCCGCGGCCAACTCGCCAAGGCGCCTCTGCACCGGGTGCGGGCGGGAGGTGGACGACAGCCTTCGCTTCTGCCCCAACTGCGGCAAGCCCAACCCCGGCGGGGGCACCTCGCCAGAGTCGAGCGAGCCAGCGATGCGCATGTGCCCGGGCTGCGGAAGGCAGATATCGACCTCGCACCGGTTCTGCCCCAGCTGCGGCCGGCCGCGCTGAGCGCTCGCATCGGATCAGGAAACCTCTTTCCACTTTCCCTTATTGTACAAACTAGCCCTTATTCTATCCAGAACCGCGATTGGGAGTGCGCCCGGGGCCATGTTTTAAGTATTGAAAATATATTCATTCTGCCTATAACTCTGGACGGCAAAGCCTACCAGAGGATTTGGAGGGAAACAGAATTGACTGACAACACCCGCATGTGCACGGGATGTGGAAGGCAGATCTCCACCGATTACAACGTCTGCCCCCACTGCGGCCGGCCTCAAAACCAGTCGTATGGCCCAGCGCCAGCACCCCAGCCATATGGGCAACCGCCGCAGCAGTATGAGCCGATGGGAGCTTTGAAGTACGTCCTGTACATCCTTTCGTTCCTGTCGTTGCTGATCGGGATCGTCGTTTTCCTGATATGGATGAACGATCCCAACCCGGAGAAGAGGCACGTTGGCAAGAACTGCCTGTTCATCAGCCTGGCTGCGATATTGCTGTCCATCATATGCTGGGGCGTGCTCGCCGCCATGAGCATTGCTCTGGTGTAAGAAGGCCAAATCCTTTTCCGCTTTTCTTCCATTCCCCTTTTTATGTCGCACCCCCTAGGCATTTGGGCAGAGGCGCTTTGGCAGATCGGGTACGCCCTTTGCCATCAGCTTCCGGAGCGATCGCTCTTCTTAGGCGGATACCAGCTTCCGGTGTGCGCTCGGGACACGGGGACCATGCTCGGGTTCGGTGTGGTGCTGATCTTCTACTTGCTGGCGAGACGCTGGAGGCGCGCCAAGCTGCCTGACGTCGCGGTGCTGGTGGTGGCAGGCATAGGTTTCGCGCTATTCGCTTTCGACGGCCTGAGCTCGTACATCGGGTTCAGGGAAACGTCGAACGTCATCCGCTTGATCACCGGGCTCGGCTTCGGCCTCTCGCTCGGGGTGATGCTGCTGACGGTCCATTCCTACCTCGCCAAGGGAGATCTTACTCTTCGGACATTCACCTGGAAGGACATGATCGTGCTCATCCCGGTGCTCGCGCTGGTCTACCTCGCGGTCACCACCGACCTCGGAGAGGCCTGGTACTATCTGGTCTCGACCCTGGTGATCCTCTTCCTGGTGCTCCTGGTCGGCACGCTGCTCTACGTGCTCATCTCCCTATTGAGCGAGAACAGCTCCAGGTTCCACCGTCTCAAGGTTATCGCCCCCCTCACCTTGCTGTCGACGGTGCTGGTGCTAACGGTCCTCTGGATAGTCCATGACCTCATAGGGACCATGATAGGCTGAATCGCGGCTCGATGCCTGGATGCCGCCAGCATGCGTGCGCCTGACCGAGCTTGATCCCCGGACCTTGCGCTGCCGCGAAGTACCTCTAGCCCTTCTCCGCCATCTTGACGGCGACCTTGAACTGATTGAGCATGCAGGGCTCGCAGTAGCATCCAGGCTTGTTGCGCAGCTCCTCGTACAACGCCACCGGATCCTTCCCCTTCAGGTCCTCAGGGCCTTTTATCCCCAGGTCGTACAGGCCCTCGGCCGCCTTCTCCGACACGCCTGGTATCTTGCGCAGCTTGCTGACCACTTCCACCTTCTCATCCGCGCTCATGCCCATCGGATTCATAGCGAGGTTCATAACATTTGTTCAATTGGGTATTGTGGTTGACGAAAGTCCAAGGCGATGGCATCCCCCTCAAACCAAAGAGGATAGGACGGCGGCGGTGGAGAGGAAATCGTTGTTGATCAGCCAATCGGTCACGCCCTGGAGCATGAACTCCACCGCCAGCGCGGCCAGCAGCATGCCGATGATCTTGGAGAAGATGTCTATGGTGTTGGAACCGACCCTCTTCACGATGTAAATGGAGTTGCGCAACAGACCCCAGGTAATGGCCAGGGATATCACCCCGGCGATGATGGTGGTGAAGGCGCCCACGCTCGCCGTGAGGATGATGGCCGTGGATATGACCCCCGGGCCCGTGAGGATGGGGGTGGCGATGATGACCCAGGCCACGCTGTTCTGGTCGGTGCCCTTGGTGAAGCTGAGGGAGAAGATGATCTCGATGGCCATCAGCAGCAGCACCAGGCCGCCGGCGATACGGAAGGCGTCGAGGCTGATGCCGAACAGCTGCAGTATCCAGGTCCCTAGCAGCGTGAAGATTATGAAGAGGGCGCCAGACACTAGTATCGCATTGCGGGCGCTCCTCTTCTTCTCCTCGTCGTCCATGTTCCTGGTCAGGGAGATGAAGATGGGTAGGCTGGCGAACGGGTCGAAGATGAAGAACAGCAGCGCCACCGCATAGATGAGCTGATCGAGGTAGTAGTCCATCTCTCCCGCCTCCCCCTGCATTCCGCCATTGCCTATTTTATTGTTCCTCGGGTCCCGCCAAGGAAGGCAGGGATAAGCTTCCGCCGCCGCGCTGGACATCATCCAATCCTTTATATCCGGTCGCAATGGTTAGCACGCTAGTGATAGCATGAACACGAAAAAGAGGTTCTGGCGCTGTCATGTGTGCAACGACATCCATTTCGGTGTCAAGCCACCGGAGTACTGCCCGACCTGCGGGATGCGGAACGCCTTCGTGCTCAGCGATCGGGGCGAGGGCGTCAGGCTGATCCAAGAACTGAAGGGCAAGAATGTCTGGCACTGCGCAGAGTGCCGCGACCTGCATCTTGGCGCCAAGCCGCTCTCGCTGTGCCCGTCCTGCGGGTCCAAGGTGAAGTACGGGGCCATGGACCGGGAGGAGGCCGTTCGCTCGACCGGGGACGCGGACTCCGCGCTCGACACCTCCGAGGAAATGCTCAAGGTCTGGGACGAGTTCGCGGAACGGAACGGAAGGATCAAGGTCTGGGACGACAGGGAGAGCGTGAAGCAGCTCTCGGTGGGAGTCCTGGAGAACGTGAAGAGCAAGGGGCTGAGGTACTGCCCCTGCCGGGTCACGACCGGCGACCCGGATAAGGACATGAAGCTGATCTGCCCATGCAACTTCCTCGCCCAGCAGACCTGGAAGGAATATGGCGAGTGCTGGTGCGGGCTGTTCGTCAAGAGGTGAGAGGAAATGGCTGAGGAAGGCAAGAGACTCATTTGGTTCTACGGAAGGGAATGCCCGCACTGCAAGAAGCTGCACCCGATAGTTGAGCAATGGGAGGCCCAGAACGGGATAAGCCTGGACAAGCTGGAGGTCTGGCATGACGACAAGAACGCGCAACTGATGCGCAAGTACGGGGAAGTGATCTCCGCCGCCTGCGGAGGCGACCTGGGGGTGCCCGCCTTCTACAACGAGGTCACCAAGAAGGCCATATGCGGGGCGAGGGTGGACGCGGAGAGGCTCACCAAATGGGCCAAGGGCTGAGCCCGCATCGTAGACTAGGATGTCCAGAAAGGTCGTGGTAAGGAAGGTGAAGGGAGGGAAGCTCTTCCGGCTGAGCCTCGAACTTCGGTCTGGCGTGGCCGATGTCAGGCTGGACGGGGACCTCTTCATCCATCCAGAGGAGAAGGTGGAGGACGTGGAACTCTGGCTTTGCCGTTGCCTGTCCATGGAGGACGAGGAGGGGGCGAGGAGCTTCCTGCAGAGCAAACTAGATGAGGGATCAATCCAGATTATCGGTGCCGATTCGGCCGAGCTAGTATCGGCCCTGTGGGAGGCGAAGTCATGAGGTGGAGGTTCGTCGATTTCGAGCATTGGAGCGCGGCAATGAACATGGGGATCGACGAGGCCGTCTCCGAGGGCGTGAAGAAGGGCACCAGCCCCCCGACCATACGCCTGTATGGCTGGAAGCCGAGCGCGGTAAGCGTGGGCTGCTTCCAGAGCCTGAAGGAGGAGGTGGACTACCGCAACTGCGTCCGCTACGGCGTGGACGTCGTCCGCCGGCGGACAGGAGGCGGCGCGGTCTACCACGACGAGGCCGGCGAGATCACCTACAGCGTGATCTGCCCCGAGGAGCTCATGCCCCTGGACATCGGCGCCGCCTACCGCCAGGTCTGCGGGAGGATCATCGACGCCCTGGACCTGCTGGGGGTGAAGGCCGTCTTCTCCCCGGTCAACGACGTGCTGGTGGAGGGCAAGAAGATATCGGGCAGCGCCCAGACCAGGAGGGCGGACGTCTTCCTGCAGCACGGGACCTTGCTATGGAACGTGGACCGCAAGCGCATGTTCCGCCTCCTCAGGGTGCCGCCGGAGAAGCTGGAGGGGAAGGAAGCCAAGAAACCCGAGGAACGGGTGACCTCGTTGAGGGAGGTCTCGCACGCTTCCAAGGAGGAGGCGCTCAAGGCCATGAAGACCGCCTTCCTAAAAGGCCGCTCCTGGGAGGAAGGTAGCTGGAGGGACGACGAGCTCGTCCGGGCCAGGGCCTTGGCGGAGCAGCGCTACTCCTCACAAGAATGGAACTTCTCCCGTTGATCAGTGCATCGCCAGGACCAGCTCGGGATTCTCCAGGTATCGCACCAGCTCCCCCATGAACTTCGCCGCCTGCGCCCCATCCAGGACGCGGTGGTCCCAGGTGAGCGAGAGGGGCATGATCTTCCTCGGCAGGACTTGCCCGTTCTTGACCCAGGCCATCTCCCTTATGCGTCCCACCCCCAGGATCGCCGACTCCGGGTAGTTTATGATGGGGTTGCCGTAGGTGCCCCCAAGAGCGCCGTAGTTGGTGATGGTGAACGTTCCCCCCTTCAGATCGCCCAAATCCACCTTCCTCTCCGCGGCCTTCTTGCTCAGCTCCTCGATCTCCGCCGCGATGTCCATGATCTCCTTCTGGTCCGCGACCTTGACCACCGGGACTATGAGGCCCTCCTCGGTGGCGACCGCGACCCCGATGTTGTAGTACTTCTTGATTATTATCTCGGAGGCCTCCTCGTCCAGGCTGGCGTTGAGGTAGGGGTTGTTCTTGAGCGCCATGACCACGGCCTTGATGATGAAGGGCATGTAGGTCAGCTTCACCTTGCGCTCCTCCATCGCCACCACCTTGATGCGCTCGCGCAGGGCGACCAGCTCGGTGACGTCCGCGTCGTCCATCATGGTGACCATGGCCGTCTTCAGCGTCGACTCCATCATCTTCTTGGCCGTCGACCTGCGGATGCCCTTCACCTGCTCCCGGTCGATGTAGCCATAGAGGTCGAACTTGGCCTGCTTCCGGGGGCGGGGGGGCTCGATCGGCTTGGTGGCGGCGCGCACGTCCTCCTCGGTCACCCTTCCACCAGGGCCGCTTCCCTTGAGGGATGATATGTCGACGCCCAGGTCCTTGGCCAGCTTCCTGATCGCGGGAGTGGCCAGGATCTCGGCGGGCGCAACCGTGGCAGCCGGCGCGGGCTTGGAACTGACCACGATATCGCCCTCGGGCAGCTCTCCCACCACCGATACCGAGGGTTTCCTCGCCTCCTCGGCGGGCGGCTTGGGAGCCTCCTTTGGTGCTTCTTCGCCCTCGGCCCCGATGGTGGCGAGCACCTCGCCCACTTTCACCGTGTCCCCTTCGCCGTGGTAGAGGCGCAGCACCTTGCCAGCGGCCGGGGAGGGTATCTCCACCACCGCCTTGTCGGTCTCCATCTCGGCGATGGCCTGGTCCTGCTTGACCAGGTCTCCCTCCTTCACGAGCCACTTCTTTAGCTCGCCCTCGGTCACGCCCTCGCCCAGGTCCGGGAATCGGAAATCGGTCGGCATGTTCGCACCTCAGAAACTCATGGCCCTCTTCACGCCATTCACTACCCTTTCAGGGCTTATGTAGTAATAATTCTCGCCCTTCGGGAGGGGGACGGTGATGTCCGGCGCGGTGACCCTCTCGACCGGCGCTTGCAGGGAGAGAAGCGCCCCCTCCATCACCCGGGCGGATATCTCGGCCCCCAGGCCAAGGTTGCGCGGCGCCTCGTGCACCACCACGCATCTGCCGGTCCTTTTGACGGAGGAGACGACGGAGGAGTAGTCCATGGGCGCCAGGGTCCTCATGTCCAGGACCTCGGGGCTGATCCCCTCCTTCTCCAACGACTCGACCGCCTTCTGGATGATGGGCAGCATCGCCCCCCAGCCTACGATGGTCACGTCCTTGCCCTCCCTCACCTTCCTTGCCTGGCCCAGGGGGACGACGTACTCGCCCTCCGGCACCTCCTCCTTCAGCAGGCGGTAGGAGCGGGTCGGCTCCAGGAATATGACCGGGTCGGGGTCGCGGATCGATGCGGTCAGCAGCCCCTTGGCCTCGAGCGGGGTGGCCGGCACCACGACCTTCAGCCCGGGTATGTGGCAGAAGATGGCCTCCGTGCTCTCGGAATGATGCTCCAGGGCCTTCACCCCCGCCCCGTAGGGCGCCCTCACCACCATGGGTACGGTCAATCTCCCCCGCGTCCGGTTGCGCATGCGCGCCGCGTGGGAGACGAACTGCTGGTAGGCGGGGTAGATGAACCCCAGGAACTGGATCTCGGCCACCGGGCGCAGGCCGTTCATGGCCATGCCGATGGCGGTGCCGACGATGGAGGACTCGGCCAGGGGCGTATCGATCACCCTCTCCTTCCCGAATCGCTCGAAGAGGCCTTCCGTGACCCGGAATACCCCCCCGTCCACGCCCACGTCCTCCCCCAGACACACGACCGACTCGTCGCGCTCCATCTCCTCCCTCAGGGCGAGGTTGATGGCCTGGACCATGTTCATCACGGCCATGATCAGCCCTCCCTCTTGGCCGGGAGGTCCCGGCGCATGAACTCGAGCTGTTCCCTGAGGCCCTCGGGCATGGTGGCGAAGGTGTGGGCGAAGGCGTCGTCCAGAGCGGGCGGGGCATGGGTCTCGGCCTTCCTCACTTCCTCCTCGACCACGCGGGCTGCCTCCTCCGACCACTCCTTCTCCCTCTTCTCGTCCCAGAGATTCTTGCGCTCCAGGTAGACGCGGAACCGGGAGATGGGGTCCCGGGCCGACCAGTAGGCGGTCTCCTCGGCCAGGCGATATTTGGTGGCATCATCCGAGGTCGTATGGTCGCCCATGCGGTAGGTGAAGGACTCGATGAGGGTGGGCCCTTCGCCCTTGCGCGCCCTGGCCACGGCCTCCTCTGTCGCGGCGTAGAGGGCGAGGAGGTCGTTCCCATCAACCTGGATGCCTTTGAACCCGTAGGCGCAGGCCTTCTGCGCCAGTGTAGGCGCGGCGGTCTGGAGCTTCCGGGGCATGGAGATGGCGTACTGGTTGTTCTGGCAGAGGAATATTACTGGGGTGCGCATGGTGCCCGCGAAGTTCAGCCCCTCGTGGAAATCGCCCTCGGAGGTGGCGCCGTCCCCGAAGTAGCATAGCACCACATTGCTCTCCTTCCGATATTTCATGGCATAGGAGATGCCCACGGCATGAGGCAACTGGCTTCCGACCGGCACCGCCGAGGGGGTGAGACTGACATCGCCCTCGAGGACCGATCCCTCCTCGTTGCCCATCCAGTATAGATACAGGCGCCACAACGGCACGCCGCGCAGGAGCAGGGCGCCCAGCTCCCTGAACGCCCATACCAGCCAATCCCCCTTCTCCAATGCCAGGGCCGGTCCGACCTGGCTAGCCTCCTGCCCGCGCGAGGGCGGGTAGGCTCCGAGTCGGCCTTGCCTCTGCAGGCGCACGGCCTTGTCGTCGGCGATGCGCGTCAGCACCATGGTCTTGTAGGCGTGCAGCAGCTTGGCATCCTCGATCCTCGGCTCGAGGGCCTCGTTCACTTTCCCGTCCTTGTCCAGGATCGAAAGCATCTTTCCCTGCAAGGGGTCGAAATCATCCGTCAGCATCGGTCCTCATCCTCCTCGGATAGCATGTCATGAGCGTGATAGGAGCTGCGCACCAGCGGCCCGGCCATGACCCTGCGGAAGCCCAAATCCAATGCTTCCTGGCGCAACTCGGCGAACTCCTGAGGCGGCACGTACCTTGACACTGGAAGCGAGCCGCCCTTCGGCCGCAGGTATTGCCCCAGGGCGAGCAAGTCCACCCCTCGCTCCCTGGCGTCCTTTAGAGCCTGGAGCACCTCCCCATGCGTCTCTCCCAACCCGAGCATGAGCGAGGTCTTGGTCCAGATGGCGGGGGCCAGGGACTTCAAGTGCCCCAGTACCTGCAGCGACCGTGAATAGCCAGCCTTTTGGCCCCTGATGCTGGGCTGCAGGGAGCTCACCACCTCCAGATTGTGACCAATGACATCTGGCCGGGAGGAGGCAACAGTGCGCAGGGCGCCGACCTCCCCTCCCATGTCGGGAATGAGCAGCTCGATGGTGGTGGTAGGGCTCGATCGCCGGATCTCGCGGACGGTGGCCGCGTACAACGACGCCCCGCCATCGACCAGGTCGTCCCTGGTCACCGAGGTGATGACCGCGTGCCTCAACCCCAGGTCGGCGACGGACAATGCCACCCTCTCTGGCTCGTCCAAGTCCACCACGCCCAACGGGTCCCCGCAAGGCACGGCGCAGAAACGGCAGGCGCGGGTGCAAACCCCGCCCAGGATCATGAAGGTGGCCGTGCCGCTGCCCCAGCAATCACCGAGGTTCGGGCAGCGCGAGGAATCGCACACGGTACGTACGTTTCGTGCCCTCAACGTCTCGCGCACCTTCTTCAGGCCAGGACCAGGAACCATCCTCACCTTGAGCCAATCGGGCTTGCTCGCCCTCTCGATCGAACCCTCCATGCTCCTCAGGATGCGATTGGAGGGAGGGATTCTTCAACCTTTGCCAGCATCTAGACTTCGCCTGCGAAGGATAGCCGCTCCCTGCCCTCGGGAGCCACCTGGACATAATAATTTAAATAGCAAGTTGGCCTAATGTGGCTCGCTAGGCTTGACCGGGACGATCGGCGTGCCCTTGTACACCGTGAACCGTCGATAGCGGGGGTGACAGCGGGGGACGGCGTAACTGGAACCGTGCATGCCCAGCCATCGACTATGAGGCTCTGTCCTTCGGGGCTGGTGGCGGCCTCGCGGCGCGGCTGGAGGGCCGCGCCCCTGGCCCCGATCAGGGGGAACGGGTCAGGCCCTGACGGGAGCAGCCTAACCCTGGACTACCGGCGCTCGAAGGGGGGCGGGGCTGAGAAGATGGTCGGATCACATGTACGGAACCAGGCGACAACCTCCGTGGCCTAGCACCTTTCCTTCTTTATTCCTTGAAGCAGGCGTGGCCCTCGGGAAGCCGCGAGGGGTTGCATCCCGTTATGATGTCCTTCTTGAAATCGAAGAGGACCTGGCTCTCGCCCTCGCAAGTGATCGACAGCAGCGAAGAGCCATTCACCTTGCCCACCACCGCTCCCTCAACCCCTTCCTTTTCGAACGCCCGTAGGACCTTAGAGGAGTTCTTGGGGTGAACGGTGAGGACGAAGCCACAGCCTTGATAGGATTTGAGCCATTGGGCGAAATCGATCCCTTTCGGTCGAGGGATCTTATCCAAGGCCACGCTGCCACCCTTTCCGCTGGTCTCGAGGAGCATTCCCAGCGTGCCGATGGAGCCCGGATTGCTCATGTCTTTTCCCGCGTGCACCCAATGTCTGCTTCCGACCTCGTTCATCAGCAGCATCTGTCGGCGGACGGTCTCCGCGTCCTTCTTACTGGTGGTGTCCCAGGCGTAGCCAAGCTTCTCCGGATAGAAGCCGTCGAGGTCCATGACGAATATGATGTCGTCCCCGGATTGCGCGGTATGGCTGTAGATGACGGCGTCCTTCCTCGCGGTGCCTAGGATGGCGACGTCCACCGCATCGTAGTTACAATCAGGATGGGTATGGCCTCCTACCACTGGCACGCCGAATTTCTCGACCGCGCATTCCATTCCGCGCATGACCTGGCCGCATATCCTCTCGTCCTTCATGGAGATCACATCGACGACCGCCAAGGGTATTCCGCCCATGGCTGAGATGTCGTTGATGTTGACTAGGATGGAATAGTAGCCCGCGAACCACGGGTTGGCCTTGAGGAGGGTTTCCATAATTCCGTCTGCCGCCAAGAGCAGCACGGAATCCCCATAATCGAGAACGGCGGCATCCTCGCCGTAAGCAGCCAGGACCTTGCTTTGAGGGGTCTTCGAGAAGAAGTTCAGCACCTCGGATATGGTCTTCTTCCTCGTGATTCCAGGATACGACCTGAGGTCCTTTGCCAGCGCCTTCAGGTTCATGTGGCCGAGTAAGTAATCTTCCGATAAAAGGTTAATTGAAGGCGGTTTCAAAACGTCAACCTCGTCTGCTTCGTTTCCTTGACTAGATAATTGATATTGTAAAGGTCAGCGAGAAGCCGGGTCACGACCTCAAAATAATCCTTTTCGCATTCGGGTGCGTCAATGGTATAAGCCTTAACACTATCGGGCACTTTGAACCCGGATTTTATCAATGCTTGTTTGGCATCTTGCCTTTCCTCTCGAGAGGCTTCGTGACCGGGATAGGTCTTCACCCCTGCTTTGGAGAGTTCATCGGAGAAAACAGCTCGATGCATGAGCTTGTTAAGGGCGACAAGAATAAGCTTGTCCGACTTCTCCCCTTCCCCATAGAGGCCTCTCACCTTCTCGCCCACAACCTCATAGATGTTCTGCTCTCCCCCTTTAGCAATCACGTATAGCTTTGCTGGTGGGACTTCTTTCTCCCTTAGGACATTAAGATCCGACATGGCTCTAAGATAACCTGTCAATATCAGGCGGTGTTGATCGTATCCTCTTTTCTCAAGCTCACGAGAAATCGCGCTAATCGATTTTCCATCCTCTTTGAGGATTTCGAGGATTATGTATCTAAGGTCCTTATCTGGATGGAACATCTGCTCACAGATATGGTAACAGATTTGATAAATATTAAAGGTTTGTTAACAACTTAACACCGGTAATATTGTTAACAATTCATTGCCCAAAAACTAGTTTATGTTCTCCACACTATCCAATAGCTTGCCTGTAAATTGCGTTGAAAAGGGATGGGAATAGTACAATTAACCCTTCTCAATTTCAGGTCCCAATTTAGTTAAGGTGACACTATGAAAATGACGGAGTCTTCGACGGACTCCCGGACAAGCGAACCGGGGGTCATCTGGTCCGACGAGAAGGAGTCGACAGAGCTTTCGCTCTTCGTTCGGACGTCAGACGAAGAGATCAAGAAATGGGACAGGAACAGAATATATGACGCCCTGATAAGGGAGACAACAATTAGCGAAGATGCGGCGGCGATCGTGGCCCGAGAGGTAGAGAAGCTTATTGCATCCTTGGAGCTCGATTTCGTGACTGCCCCTCTCATCAGAGAGCTCACCAACGCGAAGCTCGTCGAATATGGTCTCGCAAAGATTCGCCGACAGCACACGCGGCTCGGGGTGCCCCTGTACGATGCACGACAGATAATCATGAATCCGAACAAGGAGAACGCCAATGTCCCTCATGGGCCGGAGGCGACGAACCTTACCTTGTCCGAGAGGATTAAAAAGGAGTTCGCGTTGCTCGAGGTCTTCGGGCAGGACCTGGCCGACTCCCACATGCGAGGCGACATCCACCTGCATGACCTTGGAATGATCGACAGGCCATATTGTTCGGGGCAATCCATAGAGTATGTGAAGAAGTTCGGATTGAACTTACCCAATGCCATAAGCATCGCCAAGCCCGCCAAGCATCCCGAGGTCCTTATCGAGCAGATCATCAAGTTCTCTGCCGCGCTGCAGGGCCACTTCGCTGGGGCCATTGGGTGGGACGCCGTCAACCTGTTCCTAGCACCATACTTGGAGAACGTCGACGACGAACGGATGAAGCAGCTAGCGCAAATCCTCATATTCGAGTTCGCCCAACAGGCGGTGGCGCGCGGAGGCCAGTCGATATTCAGCGACCTCAACCTGTATTGGGAGGTCCCGGACCACTTCGTGGGCGTGCCTGCCATCGGCCCCAGGGGTCAGTTCACGGGAGCGAATTACGAGGACTACCAGGATGAGGCGCAGAGGTTCGTGTCCGCCCTTTTCGACGTGTACATGGAGGGCGACGCCATGGGAAGGCCTTTCTTCTTCCCCAAGCCCAACGTGCACATGACGGAGAAGTTCTTCAAGACGGAGGGTCACGAGGAATTCATGCACAAGATCTGCTCGGTGGCCTCTGAGAAAGGGAATACCTACTTCGTCTTCGACCGTGGTAACACCGCGAAGATCTCCGAGTGCTGCCGCCTCACCTTCAAGCTGGATCAGAAGGACCTTGACGATGCGAAGACGCCTTGGAAGATGCGCTACTCCGCCATGCAAAATGTGACCATCAACCTGCCCCGGATAGCCTATGAGGCGCACCAGGATGATGCCCGCCTCATCGACATCCTCAGGGAGAGGATGGATATCGTGGCGCAGGCGCATGTCCAGAAGAAGGAGTTCATCACCAAGCTGTTGGCCATGGGGAAGAACGGCCCCCTCGCGCTACTCACGATGGAGCTCGATGGCGAGCCGTACTACCGTCTGCAAAAAGCCTCGTTCCTCATCGGGATGGTCGGATTGAACGAGATGGTGCAGTATCACACCGGCAAGCAGATGCACGAGTCCAAGGACGCCACGATGTTCGGGCTCAAGGTGATTGCTGAGATGAAGAAGGAGTCTGAGGTTCTGGGTGAGCAATATGGCATCCGCATGCCCCTGGAGCAGACCCCGGCCGAGTCAACGGCCTACCGTTTCGCCAAGCTCGATGCGAAGTACTACCCGCTGCAGGCCCCGACCGTCATCCGCGGCAACCGCAACAATGGCGAGATATACTACACCAACTCCACCTACCTGAACGTGGGCGCCCCCATCAGCGCCATCGAGCGCACCCAGATGGAGGGTGTGTTCCATCCATTGATAGACGCTGGAGCGCTTACGCACGTGTGGCTTGGGGAGCACAAGCCCGCGCCGGAGAGCATCGCCGCCTTCGTGCGCAAGACCTTCGAGAACACGCAGAATTCGCAGATAGCCTTCAGCCCGGAGTTCACCTCCTGCTTGGACTGCGGTCGGACTGTGCGCGGCCTCTACCCCAACTGTCCCAAGTGCTCCTCGCCCAACATCGAGGGCATAACCAGGGTAACGGGATTCTTCTCCAAGACCAACAGCTGGAACAAGGGCAAGCTAGGGGAGCTGAAGGACCGCGTCAGGAACCAGATCTGATGCCCGCCTGAGCGCATTGGAAAACCTCTTCCCATCCACTTCCTTTCTCCATTATCGGTTTCGTTTTGAGTCTAAGAACCGAAGCTCGTCCGATAATATATTAATAGTCCGAGGCGGGAATGATAGGCCATAGCACGCTAGGAGGAACGTGATAGGGTGACCCGGGTGAAGGTAGGCAAGCATCTCCTCCTCAACGTCAGTCGCCGATCGCTGTGCGATAGCTGCGTGGCTGACATATGCATAAACAAACCGACCGGCAGGGTCTTCGAATGCGAGGAGTACCGAGCGGTATTCCTGGTCTTCAAGCGCTGTTCCCGCTGCGGCGAGCTGTTCGAGGTGCATCACAACATGCACGCCCTCGACCCGGACCTCTGCCCCAATTGCAATGCGCTTGCCTACGACGTCCATTGAGCATGGCTCTGGCGCAGGTCTTTCCTTTTAACTCGAACATATCCCCCATCGCGTTTAGGTTAGCCTGCCTCAAAGGAGGCGAGGTCCGATGAGCTGCCAGAATATCAGCATGAAGACGAAGATGGCCAGCAGATAGGTTATGGTGGCCACGTATCTCGCCCTGTCCTTCTCCGACGCGCCTTTCTTCACCTTCTGGATCACAACGTCCACTGCATCACGGAATAGATATCCCCCGTCCAGGGGGACAGCTGGCAGGACGTTGGTCATGCCCACCATGAGGTTTATCCAGAATATCCAGTAAAGGCAGTTGGATACGAACCAGAAGAGGTTATCCGGCACGCCGGCCATGATGCCCGAGGGCACGAACAGATCGGCCAGGGGCGATTCGATGGGGGCGAGGCCCTGGAAGGGCAAGGCCATGAACAATAGCGTGGAGCCTACGAAGGAAGATGGGTCGTCCGCGTAGGCGTAGGGGTTCGCCACGCGCTGCAATATCCTATCGGGCGAGCTCACGCCCAATCCCATGTAGGCGGTGTTCACGCCCAGGAACCCATGGTCGACGAAGCTCTCGTTGACCAGGCTCGGGTCCACCTGCATGTAGTAATCCTTGCGGCTGGATAGGGTGATGCTGTCTATGGGGGCGAGGACATAGGCACCGGAGCCCGAATCGTACTGCAGGGCCCTGACGCTGACCTCGGTGTGAGGCTGGGTCTGGTTCAAGGCGGCCTGCAGGTCCGGCTGGTTATGAATTTCGGTATCGTTGAGCATGGCCAGGATCATACCGGGTTCCAGGCCCGCTTGGTCCGCGGCCAAACCCTCGGAGACGTCGACCAGGGCTAGCCCGGCGGTGACCGACGAGGATTCGAGGCTCCCAGCATAGTAATAGGAGACGGTCACGTCCGTCCCCGGTCCGAACTCCAGGCCGTTGAAGTCTTGGACCGTGGCGACAGGCACGCCACCGATCTCCATTATCTGCGCCCCGTATCCCAGGCCAGCATAGTAGGCGGGGGTGTCCTTGTACTCGTTCACCACCACCGGGTTGGGGTTGATCGGCTCAGCGGAAGCCATGAAGGCGCCGCAGAAGAGCAGGGCGCAGAGTATCGCCAGGAGCACGTTGGTCGCTGGCCCGACGGCGTACACGCTGCTGCGCCTGCGGCGGTCCGCGCTCGCGATCTGCTGCTCATCTGGCTCCACGAACGCGCCCATGGGCACGACGAGGAGGATGAGGCCGAGGGACTTGATGGTCATCTTGCCCACCCGGGTAAGGACGCCATGGGCGAACTCGTGCACCACTATGGCCACCACCAGGCCGATTATTCCGAACACTATGGGGATGACCGGGTTGATCCCGGGAATGCCCAGCATCATCTGCACGGTGGGCGCCTGGTCATCAGGGATGCGCGGGACGATGGTGGCCTCCCACATCAGCAGGGCCATGATGAATATCGCCACCGCCAGGCAGATCGCCTTGCACACCCCGGCATAGGCCCTCCAGAACCTGGCCGGCCGGGAAAGCCAATCGATGAACTTCTTCCCCCCTTCGGTCCTCCACATTATAAAGGGGCCGTAGGGGCTGACACCCTTGTTGGCAAGGTACTTCTTCTTCCTGAGGGTGATGATCACTGCCGCCCAGACGACGATGATCGCGGCCAGGATTAGCCAGGGAGAAACGTCTGCCATTTGAGCTCTGGTTCGCACTAATGGGATAAAGCTATTAAATCATTCGCCACCAGTATCAGTCGATCTCGCCGTCGTCGCATTCACGCCGATTGGTCCAGACGTTCTCTGAGATCTCGTCGTACACGGCGGAGCACTCGTCGCGGGACTTGAGCTTCTCCTCCTCCCGCCGGGCCAATCTCAGGATCTGGTCCTTCTTCAGGATCCAATAATGGATGCGCCAGAGCTTCCCCTTCTTCAGGTGCACCTCCTCTTGGGTGGTGGTCAGGAAGCCCTCCTCCTCGAGCATGTAGAAGACGTCCCGGTCCTCGGAGGTGAGCCGGTTGTCGATGACCTCGTCGGTGAACCCGAAGAAGGACATGAGGTACTCGGCGAGCTTCTCGATGTCATCGGGGGACATGCCCTTCTTGCCCAGGGTATTCTGGAGCGCCAGGACCACGTCCTCCATGCTGACGACCGTCACCTGTTTTTCCCCGCACCCGAATGCCCCTTCCCCCGGATATAGGTATTGTCTTTCGCATTTAGCCACCTGGATGCATCAAGGCGGGGAGGCGGATCAGAAGGAGTCCCTGAGCACCGGGATCTTGGCGGCGAACTTCCTCAGCAAGGGGACCAGGGCGGAGACGCCGACCAGCAACGCGCAGGCGATTATCCCGCCCAGGAACACGAAATCGAAAAGGCCGTCGGCACCTAGATAGACCTCGGTGAGGTCCAATGGCTCGATCAGCAGGCGCAGTATGTCGCCTCCCAGGAGCATGCCCACGGAGCCTGCGATGTACGCCAAGGGCAAGGCCTTTTCCAGATTGCCATCGACCATCAACCAAGCCATGGCCGCGGCGGCGCCGGCGGGGAGGAGCCACCATGGGAAGTCGATGATGACCTCGCCGTCCCTGAGGACCACCAGAGGGAGGCAGACGAGCGCAACCACCCCGATGGCCAGGGCGGCGTGGCGCAATTTGACCTTCTTGCGCACTAGGAGATAGAGGGCCACCGCGAGGGGCACCACCACCCCGGTGAGATTCACCGAGGCCTTGAAATCGCCGTTGACCAGGACGAACTGGAAGAAGGAAAGGGTGACTAGGATGAAGGTGATGAGCAGGGCGTAGCCGAAGGACTCGGACCAGGACTCGTAGTCCCAGAGCTCCATCACCGAAGTGAAGGAGAGGCCATACATCATCAGCGCTATCGCCAAGGCCATGACGATTATGGCCACGACCATGATGATGTACAGATTGGTATCTGACAGTGGCATGTGTCAGACTGAGAAAGAGGCGGTGCGCTATATCAAGCCTATGACCGGAGCCTTCCGCTCGACCCCCATAGATATAGGTATATGGTTACCTGCAAGGCCAAGCAGAGGGCGAGCGCCGGCAGCACCACCCAGGCGATGCCGCTGTCCAGGACCGAATAAAGCTCGAGGGCCAGGAAGACGTCGAAGGCGAAGCAGGCCAAGGCGTAGATGCGGCTGGCGTACACGCTCTTGAACCATTCGCCCCAGGACTGCTCCTGCACCCATTTCGGGAGGTCGCTGTCATCCAGCTCGTCGACCTCCTCCTTCTGGCCTTCGGTCCTGACCTTGCGCTTGCTCGCCATGTCCCCTACCTAGCGGAAGTGGCAGGCGACGAAATGGCCATCGCCCTTGTCCAACAACGGGGGCTCCTGCACCTCGCAGATGGCCTCGCGCAGGCGGCATCGGGTGTGGAACCTGCATCCAGGGGGCGGCCTGGCCGGGCTCGGGACATCGCCTGCGAGGACGATGCGGTTGCGCCTCATATCCGGGTCAGGGATGGGAATGACCGAGATCAGCGCCTCAGTGTATGGATGGAGCGGCTTCGCGAACAGCTTCTCCTTAGGCGCGGTCTCCACCACCTTGCCCAGGTACATCACAGCCACTCGATCGCACATGTAGCGGATGGTGGAAAGGTCATGCGATATGAACAGGTAGGTCAGCCCGAACTCCGACTGCAGCTCGTTGAGCATGTTGAGTATCTGCGCCTGGACGCTGACGTCGAGCGCGGAGGTGGGCTCGTCCAGCACCACCAGCTCGGGGTTGAGCGCCAGGGCCCTCGCCACCCCGATCCTCTGTCTCTGGCCGCCTGAGAACTCGTGCGGGAAGCGGTAGAGGTGCTCGGGGTTGAGGCCCACCTTCTCCATCAGGGCGGTGACGCGGCCGCGCAGCTCGTCGCCCCTGGCAACCCCATGGACCAGCATCGGTTCCCCGATGATGTCCTTGACCAGCATGCGGGGGTTGAGCGATGAGAAAGGGTCCTGGAATACTATCTGCATCTCCCGGCGCAGCTTGCGCAACTCCTCGTCGCCCTTCTGGTTCAGGGCGAACTCCTTGTTGATCGCCTCGAACTCCGCCAGCAGCTCCTTGGGCGCCTTCTCCATGTCCTGCTTGGACTTCATGTATGGGAGCAGCTCAGGTTCCAACTTGTCCAAGCGGGCTCGTGCCTCCGAAGGCATCTTATAATAGATGTTGCCGCCTGTCGGTTTCGTCAAGAGCAGGATGCATCGTCCAGCGGTGGTCTTTCCGCAGCCGCTCTCCCCCACCAGTCCCAGGGTCTCCCCCCGCTTGATGCTCAGGTCGACGCCGTCCACGGCCTTTACGCTGCCCTTGGTCCGGCGCACGATCCCGCCCCGGATGGGGAAGTACTTCTGAAGATGCCGTGCTTCGATGATGTAGCCGTCGCTCATCTGGTTCATTTGCCCACCCCGGTGTACAGATGGCACGATACGACGTGGTCAGGCTTGACCTCGACCGTCGGGGGCTTGACGCTCTTGCAGACCTCCATGGCGTAGAAGCAGCGGGGATGGAAGCGGCAGCCCGGGGGCGGCTTGACCAGGTTGGGCACGTTCCCCTCGATGGTGTCCAGCCGGGATATGTCCAGGCTGAGGTTGGGTATGGAGTTGATCAACCCCTGGGTGTACGGATGCAAGGGGTCCTTGAATATGGACTTCACCGGCCCGATCTCGGCCATGACCCCCGCGTACATGACCCCCACCCTATCGCAGGTCTCGGCCACCACTCCGAGGTTGTGGGTGATGAGCAGGATGCTGGTGCCGGTCTCTTCCTGAAGGTCTTTCATCAGCTTGAGGATCTGGGCTTGGACGGTGACGTCCAATGCGGTGGTCGGCTCGTCGGCGATGAGCAACTGCGGCTTGCAGGCCAGGGCCATGGCGATCATGACCCTCTGCTGCATGCCTCCGGACAGCTCGTGCGGGTACGAGTTAACGACGTTCTTCGGGTCGGGTATTCGCACCAACCGGAGCATACGCTCGGCGCGCTCCATGGCCTCGGCCTTTATCGGCTTCTCATAGCGGCGAAGGATTGGGACCTTGGAAGATATCCTGAGGCTCATGGCGTCGGGCTTTACGGCCATCTTCTTGTAGAAGCGGCGGTAGTAGCGCAACTTGACCTTGCGCAAGGACCGCATCGGGTCGCTGACGAACGAGGCGCCGCACTGAGGGCAAACGTTCTCCTCCTTGGCCATCAGCGCCCCGCAGGACTTGCACTTGAACTCGCCCTTGTCCGTGGCTGCGCGGTCCCCCCGCTTAAAGGAGTCGATGGCCTTGATCTGATTGTCGATGGAACGGATGGTGGCCAGGGCCAACTCCTTGCGCTCGTGTAGCAGCAGAACCTCCGATATCTGGTTCCCGGCTGGGAACACTGGGTTCAGTGCGCTCATCGGCTCCTGGAATATCATGGAGATGTACTTGCCCCGGATCTTGCGCATATAGGCGGGGCTCTTGTTGAGCAGGTCGTACCGGCTCAGGACCTTGGCCAGTTCCGTCTTGAGCTGGACGAGCTTGGGATCCTTAGGGTCGGTCCTGGCCTGCTCCAGGTTGGCAATCTCTGCCTTTAGGCGCCTGACCTGTTGTTGCTCGGCCATTTCCTGTTCCAAGGAATTGAGGCGAGGGTCGCCCTCCTTGAAATCCTTCTCCCCTCTGAGGCTGTGGATACGTGCCTGGATCTCGCCGATCTCCTTCTCGGTACCATCTGGAGGCATGAAGTAGATGCTGCCCTTCTCGATCTTCCCTGGTGGCGATGGTATGAGGCGGAGAACGCAGTTGGCGGTGACGCTCTTTCCGCATCCCGTCTCCCCTACCAAGCCGAAGGTCTCGCGCTTGGCGAGCGTGAAGTCGATGCCGTCCAGCGCTTTGACCACGCCCTGATAGGTGTAGAAATTGGTGTAGAGGTTCTCTACCACCAGCAGGTTGTCCTGTTCTCGCATGGCATCATCTCCTCAATCTCGGATCCAATATGTCTCGCAGTCCATCACCTAGCAGGTTGAACCCCATCACGAACAGGAATATGAACATTCCAGGGAAGGCCCAGATCCACCATGGATTGTAAAATATGCCAGATCCTGCGGGATACTCCACCTCGCTGAGGAAATAGGTCTGGCCGTCCGCGACCATCCTCCCCCACTCGGCATACCCCGTCGGGGGACCGAACCCAATGAATGCCAGTCCTGCGGCTACTAACACGACCACCCCCAGGTCCATGGTGGCATTTACGATGATTGGGGAGAGGGTGTTTGGAACTATGTGTCGGAATAGGACTCGCATCTTCTTCGAGCCGACCGCTTTGGCTGCCTCCACATAGGTGCCCTCTTTAATGGTCAGCACCTGGCCGCGCATGATCCTAGCATAGGGAGGCCACCAAACGATGATCAATGCCAGCATGATATTGTCCAGGCTTCTGCCTAGAACCGCGGCCACCGCCATCGCCAGAATCAGACCCGGGATCGACAGGAAGACGTCCGTTATGCGCATCATTATCTCGTCGATGATGCCCCCGAAGTATCCTGCTATCGCGCCAATCACGATCCCGATGATGATGGCGACGATCACGACGTAAACGGCAGTGTAAATTGAGGTCCGCGCCCCCCAAACGCATCCATAGTATATGTCAAGACCCAAGGATCCAGATCCGAAGGTGAATGTCCCTTCCCCTTGCATGTAAGCGCCCCAAGGAGATCCTGGAGGCTTAGGGCTCTCGAAATCCTTTGGGATCTGCATTGGGTTCTTTTCGATCCATCCAGGTGGACCAGGCGCCAATACGGGAGCGAATATGGCTATGAACACCAGGACCAGCACTATTACCAGCCCGATCATGGCCAGAAGGCTCTTGGACATCAGGTATAGCGAGAAGCGAAACTCCCTGATCCTGGGCTTCAGGGACATCTTGGCCTGCTGATACGCTCCGACGTTCGAGGACGCCACCTCCACCTTTTTGGCCTTCACCATTTTATCACTCCAATCGGACCCTTGGGTCGAGGTAGGCATACATTACGTCCACGATCAGGTTGACGAGCACATAGACGAGAGCGGTGATCAAAGTGAATCCAAGGATCGAGGCCCAATCGTTGTAGACGGTGGCAGAAGCTGCCCATTGCCCCATCCCTGGCCAGGCGAAGATGGTTTCGGTCAGCACCGCTCCTCCCAGTAACGCACCGAAGGCCAAACCTACCACTGTGACCGTGGGTATGAGCGCGTTTCGCCTTGCATGCTTCTTGACCACCACCTTCTCAGGAAGCCCTTTGGACCTGGCCGTCTTGATATAGTCCTGGTTGACGACCTCCAACATGCTTCCCCTCATAATCCTGGTGATGATGGCGATCGAACCGAATGCCAGACAGATCGCTGGCAGTATCAGATGCCAGACAGCATCCTTGAATCTGAGCCAATCCACATGAAGTATTGTATCAACGAGGAGGAAACCGGTGATGCGGTAGTCCTGGAAGGAGACGTCGTTGTAGAGATTGTCATCATACCTTCCGATTACAGGGAACCATCCCAATTGAGAGGCGAAGACGTATTGCAGAATCAAGGCTAATATGAAGACAGGTAGACAAACGCCAGCCAATGCCAGAACCCGGGTGGCATGATCGGTCGGAGTGTCCCTTCTCACCGCTGAGATCGTGCCTAAGGCGATTCCGACGATCACCGCGATGAGGATGCTCACCATCGTGAGCTCGAACGTAGCTGGAAAGAATTCTACTATCGCATCCGTGACAGGGAGTTTGGCAACTTTGGAATAGCCCCAATCTCCCTGCAAGATGCCTTGCAACCAATAGATGTATTGGACCACCAATGGCTCATTGAGGTGATATCTGGCCTCTATCTCAGCTATTTGAGCCGGCGTCATCCTTTCAGTGATGTACGCCGCCGCTGGGTTACCAGCGATCCTCGTGAGCATGAAAACGAAAATGGAAACCCCTATCAATACGGGTATGAGAAGGAGCAGTCTCCTGATGATGAAAGTTCTCATTTTCATTGGACCGTTTCACCCGTTTTGGGAGAGAGGGTTGTTGCTATAAAAATGTTATTTTATGCCAGCATCTTTTTGACCTCGCTTTTTTTTCTACTGCAGGTGATGGCCTTGGACTTGGTTAAGGAAGCATCTGATTTATTGCATAGAAAGAAAGAAAAATATGAAAAGGAAAAGGGTTTGAGGCTTGTCCATTACGTCAGGGACTTCGACAACGGATAGAACAACGTCGGCATATCCGAGTTGGTCGGGTTGTATTCCCATCCCTGTACCCAGGTTCTCAGCACGGCGAAACCGGTGGGCTGGCTAGCATAGATGTAGTATGCGTTTTCGTAGCAAGACCAGGCGATGTCCGAATACATCTGCTTCCTGACGTCCGTGTTAAGCTCGATCGCCGCGTGCTCCACCAATGTGGTCAGGCTCTGATTCCTGAGCCCGAGGTATATCGGGAAGCTCCCGTTCTGGTGACAGAATGGGTTGGCGAAGTCGTCCGGGTCCGGATAGTCTACGTTCCATCCCAGGAAGAAGACTGGCAGCCATCTGTCGGCCCTTGCATCGAGGTATGTTGGCCAGTCTAGGGCTTGAACGTTCACCGTGATCGTGCCCGTCACGCCTGCACTCGCATTCTGGCTGAGGCGCTCAAGGTTCGTCTTGAGTATCTCGCAGCCCGTTTGCCTGCCAAGGTTACCGGCGTTATAGTACAACCAGATGGTGAAGCCGTTGTCCGCGTACGTGTCCAACGGATCAGCAGTCCTGGTGTCCAGAGCCTTGTTCAGGTAGTCTGCAGATGCGGCGAGGTCGAACAGGACCAATGGGACATCCGGGTCGTAACCGAACATGCCCTGGGGAATTGGCCCAGTAGGCTGTATCGCGGTGTTCTTGGTGGCCACTTCCAGATACTTGTTGTAGTCGAAGGCGTGCGTGAAAGCCTGCCTGACGTTGAGGTCAGCGAAGAACGTTGTTGGGACGTCTCCAACCTCCAGTGTTGGTCCTTCAACAATGTCCTGGTTGAACCCGAAGAACGTCAATGAGAAGGTGGGCAACATGTCCTGTGTGAACACGTTCTCCTTGTTCTCAACGTCCGACTTGAACATGACCGGGACGTAGATCGCGTCCGCCTGTCCGTTGAACAAGAGCATCTTTCGGGTACCAAGGTCCTGAACCTTCTTGATTACGACAAACTTGAGGTTTGCCGCACCGCCCCAGTAGTCTTCGTACCTCTGCAACTTCACATACTGGTTCGGCGCCCACTCCTTCAGATAGAAGGGGCCAGTGCCCATCTCGTGACGGTTCATGTAGTCGTTCTTCTCATTGGGGACTATGCCACCGTGCGTCTCGACGAAGTTCTTCGAGACAACGGATCCGATGGAGTAGGCCATAATGAAGAGGAACGCTGGGTAGGGCGTAATCAGGTTGAATGTTAAAGTGTCCGAATCAACCCTTGTCATTGAGGCGTTCACATCGTCCCAGTTAACCTTCGACCCGAGACCGCTGTATCCTGGCAGCATGATCTGACCCAGCATCCATGCCGCGCCTTCTGCATCGTTCATGAGCATGGCGCGCTCGATGGAGTAGATCACATCGTCGACTGTCATTGAGCTACCATCATGGAATTTCACGTCGGTCCTGAGGTTGAACGTGTAGTGCAGACCGTCCGAAGAGAGAAGCCCGTTTGCGAGGCTAGGCACTTCTGTGGCTAGCACCGGTACCAAGTTCTCCGCGGAAGCTCCGTCGTAGTACACCAGTGTCTCATAGATATTCTGGATAACTTGTCCACCCGCGCTCTCATAGTCCCAAGCGGGGTCAAGGCTCTGAGGCTCACCGATGGTGGCGTATGTGAACGTCTCAGGGTTGGTGACGCCTCCCGGGGTCACAATGCCCTTGAGCTTCACACCAATGGATACCGCATAGACTGCAGCTGCACCATGGACGCTGACCACGGTGAGTGTGACGGTATACATAGTCCCGTTGCCCGTGAACGTGTGGCTTACAAAGCCGACGTCTGCATAGGCACCGGCGATGACTGCACTGCCATCACCGAAGTTCCAGATCATGGTCTGGATGTAATCCCCTGCGGCCGGTTGGCTAGCTCCCTCCTCCCATCCGAAGGAGGAGTTACCATCGAAGTTAACCACGGTGTTGGTGTCAATCAAGGGTGTGCTGGCGGCAACGAAGGCAATTGGTGCGGTATCGTTGGTAATGGTCGTGGGTACCGGGTTGGCAACCAAGACCGTCGGGACGCCGCTCCAGCTGCTGCCGGTTGCTCCCTTGTCATCAACCACCGTCAGCACCGCCATGTACTGACCTGGCAATCCATATACATATGTCACCGTGTTGGTAACGGTCTCCATTGTCTTGCCGTCACCAAATTGCCATATGTACTTGGCAATCGTTCCATCAGAGTCGCTGCTTCCTGCACCGTTATAAGTAACCGTCTGACCGAAATTAACCTCGTTGTCAGAAACGGTTAAGGAAGCGGTGGGGGCTTTATTTTCTGTAGTTTCTCCTCCTCCCATAAGCAAGAATGCTCCTGCAATGGCTGCTACGACCAATATCACCACGATGATGGCGACGATAAGCTTGGTCGAACCGCCCTTTGAGGCGCTCTCTTGGGGAAGGGGCTTTGATCCTTCACCTTCCATTAGCTTTCCTCCTCATCCTCGCTACAAGTGCGAGGAAACTGGAAGAGAATAACCATTTGATGCTATAAAAAACTTGTCGGTGACCAGATATCTAGCCAGCATCGAGAAAAAAACGCCAGTTCCGAATAATATTTTTATTGCTCAGTTGAACCAAGGTTCTGTACGAATATCGTTGACCAATTAATGTATTCGAAAATTGCTATAAAATAACCTTCCTGGCGATACTATTTCAAGGGTCAAGACACTTCATTTAGACGAATGCTCGCATCCGTTCTCGTCACATCGCCCGATCTCAAGACGGCGGAGAAAATATGCTCGGCCTTGATTGAGAAGAGGCTAGCGGCCTGTGCGAACTACTTCCCCACTAAATCGATGTATCGTTGGAAAGGGAGGATCGAAAGCAGCGAGGAGTTCATCATAATCTTGAAAATCAGGTCCGACGACTTCAAAGCGGTAAGTGGGGAGATCTCCAGATTGCATCCGTACGATTTGCCTTGCATTGTCAAATATGAGATCGCCGACGGGCTTCCTCTCTACTTAGATTGGATCAGGGAATCGACAAGCAGACCCCCGGAGGATTGAGGTCGAAAATCAGGGCCCTGGCCCATTCCAATTTCCTGACCTTGACCGCTCGCTCCCGACCCTCCTTCTCCCTCGGCTCCTTGAAATCGAAGCCCAACAACCGAAGTCGCTTGGCGCCGAAATGGCGAGCAAGGAGCACGGCCCTGTCCCCATCAGTGAAACCCCCGAAATTATGCAAAGGAACCAAGGGCCTCGACTGCGTCGTTGCCATGACCCTGCCCTTGAACCTGGGGACATGATTCCGTAGCGCCTCGACGTTGTCGCCATGGGCATGAATCACGATCAATGCCCCCAGGCCCACGGCCTCGACCTGAGCGCCGATGTCGCCATCTAGATCGGTGACTATGATGTCGGGTCTTATCCCCGCGTTCATCAGCGCTTTGGTGGCGCCATCGGCCGATATCACAGTCCCGCTCAACCCGAAGGAGGTCAATTGGTCCTCGAGGGCCACGGCGTCGCCGCATACGGTCACCTTCTCGCCGATCCGCTCGGAGATGCAACGCTCGTCGCACAGGTCCTTCCCGGATAGCAGGTCCAACAAGATCGTGGCAGACCTCTCATCCTCCGAGCGCGAGAACCCGAAATCGGCGAGTATCCGGGCGTAGATGGGCTCCCATTCGTCGAATTGCATCGTCCCGCCTCAGTCCGCGCTCTCCTTCCCCTCGGTCACGGCCTCCTTCTTCCCCTCGGAGTGCGAGACCTGCGAGCGAAGGCTGGAGTTCAGGAGCCCGCTGAAGCCGGCCAGAAGGAACCCGGCGAGTATCTCCAATCCCAGGAAGAGCTCGTCGTAGCTCTGGTAGCCGAGGAAGAACATCGTGGCGTCTATCGCGCCCTGGATGATGAACCCAATAGCGAAGACGGAGAGGATGGTCACGATGTAGGTCCAGTGGATCTTTCCATCGTCTAAGAAAAGGTTGACGAACTTACCCGTGGCATAGGAGAAGGCCGCGAACATCCAGAGCCAGAGCGTGCCGCCCATGAACAATAGCACCTTCATCGTGAGCTCGTCCGTGGTCGCAGAGTCGGCCGCGTTCAATCCGGCTGCCACCCCGGCGATAAGGAATATCAGCGCCAGGACCGCGAAGGGGATCATTTGGCTCCCGGACTTTATGGCCTTGGTCGTGCGGGAGAGGCCGCTCACCGTGCGCTCGCCGACATGGTAGGCGTAGAAGATCAGGTAGAGACCCAGGGCGATGCCCAGGAAGCCGAAGCCCATGCTCGCGATGATGTCGAAGGAGGGCGCCTCCATGTACTCGAAGATCTTCGGCAGGAGGGAGAATACGCCCAGTATTGCGAACACTAGCCCGATCGGGAACAGCAGGCGCTTGCGCACCTTGTCGTCCTTCAGCATCTTGACCATGATGTAGTAGGTCCCTTCGACCGTCGGCGCCTGCTTCACGAAGACCCTTTTCACTGAGTCAACCTTGACCCTCGATGCCACCATGGGGAAGATGTACTCGTCCTCGGCGCCATCGCTCACCAGCACCACCCGGTCCGGCTTCACCATCTCCAGGACGTTCTCCAGCTGCGTGGCCAGGGCCACGTCCGATTCATAGCCTACCTTGGTGTCACCGCAGATGGTCGCCACTTCCGCGTCCATCCCCTTCTTGACCATCTCCTCGTAGATGGAGATAGCGGCCAGTATGGTGTTGATATCCGAGTCCTCAGGGTCCTTGAGGCCGAGGCCCACCGCGGCGTCCAGGTTCTCCTGCCGACCGATGAACGGACTGTTCAAGCCAGCCTTGGCGCCGAAGTCGTCGTCGCGATCGACGCTCAGAATCAGGACCTTCACATCTTTCTCTATCCCAAATTATTCTATATAAATGTTCTTTATCCGGTGCCATTGCCAGTCACTCCGCAATGATGTAGGCGGGATGACATTGGCCATCTCGGATCGACCCCTTGCCCGGTCCGATACAGCGCCTGAGGCTCACGGAAGAAACATTATAAACTGGTACGAGAGTTTAGAGAGTTTGATGGAGAAGAAGACTGGGTTCAAGGAGTGCCCGAGGTGCGGCCTTCGCAACAAGCCCTCGGCAGCCCAGTGCGACTTCTGCGGTTGGGAGTTCAGGGATGTCTCCGATGAGTGGATATCCCATGTCCAGGTCCTGGAGAAATTGAACAAGGCCACGGAATCGATCGTCCTGGATGATGAGGTCTCCAGGAGGATCGAGTCCACCATCGTTCGCACCCCGAGGGAGATGCCGACGCCTCCGGGCAATCCAGAAGAGCCTGTTCCAGCACCCTCCACGCCTACCTCCGAGGATATGGTCATCGAATCGGAGCCCAAGGTCTCGACGGAGAAATGGCCTGAGAGAAGGGTGGTGACCGTCCCTCCCCCCATTCCAGAGGAGGAACGGGAGGTGAAGAACTTCGTGGAGACCATGATCGGGGAGCCAGTGAGCGCTCAGGCCGCATCCGAGGTCAACCTGACGGCCGCCGACGCGATCACCTTGCCCCTCAGACAGCCCGAGCCCTTAAGGGAGGAAGTGGTGGAGGTATATGTCCCGCAGGGCAGCTTCATCTCCAAATACTACAGGCAGTTCCTGGTGGCGGGGATCGCCATCTACGTGGTGACGATAGCGCTCTACGCCATGTCCTACCTGGACGTGGTCGTGGGCTGGGGGCTGGCCATCGCCGGCGCCCTTCTGATCACCTTCGGCGTGAGCCACATCTACGACAGCAAGGTGGAGCACAAGGCTCCGGGCGAGCCGATGATCGGGGACATGAGGCACGCGGGGGACGAGATCGTCATCTGTCCGCGTTGCCATGAGGAAGTGAGCGAGGGCGATGCGCGCTGCCCGTCCTGCGGCGCCGCGTTCTCGCGCTGAGTCGACGCAAAGGGAGGAGTACAATGAGGATAGCATGGCATGGCCATGCCTGTTTCGAGGTTCAAGGAGAAGAGGGGACGGTGGTGACTGACCCCCATGACGGCAGGTCTTTGGGCATCCGCGCCCCGAGCTGCCGGGCAGACCTGGTCTTGGTGAGCCATGATCATTTCGATCATAATGCGGTGCATGCGCTCAAGGGAGAGCACACCGTGTTGAGGGATCCTGGACCGAAGGAGGTCAAAGGCATCAAGCTGAAGGGCATCGAGGCGGCTCACGACGATGCTGGCGGCGCCAAGCGAGGCCGGGTGACCATGTTCCGCTTCGAGCTGGGCGGCGTCGCCTTCCTCCATTGCGGCGACCTGGGGCAGGCCTTGACGCCAGAGCAGCTCAGGTCCCTGGGAAAGGTCGACGTCCTCTTCGTCCCAGTGGGAGGGGTGTTCACCTTGGACGGGAAGCAGGCCCGGAAGGCGGTGCAGGACATTAACCCCAGGATCGCGATCCCGATGCACTACCGCTATGGAGGCCTGACGCTCTCCATACATCCGGTCGATGGCTTCCTCGAGGCCCTTCCGAAGAGCAAGGTGCACCACGTGGGCAGCTCGATAGAATTCTCGGGGGAGGAGCTGCCGCAGGAGACCGAGTACTGGGTCTTCTCTCCTTAGCCATCAGACCAGGTCAAGGGCGTCCTCGACCCTTCCCAGCTCTATGGGCGTGGACTTGTTGCCCACCACCGCGCCTTTGGTGTTGGCGACTATGCAGGCGCCGACCAGCGGGGCGCCGTAGTTCAAGGTGCCGATCGCCGCAGGGACCTTGAGCGCATCCTTGAGCAGAAGCATCTCCTCGTGGGTGGTGGAAGGGTGGCAGAGCACCCCCTTGTTG
Source organism: Methanomassiliicoccales archaeon (assembly GCA_028682915.1). Lineage (GTDB taxonomy): Archaea > Thermoplasmatota > Thermoplasmata > Methanomassiliicoccales > UBA472 > JAJRAN01. The sequence continues at coordinate 28,611 of JAJRAN010000042.1, forward strand.
GTGACGACGCAGGTCGAGCCCACCGTCTTGTGCTCGGCGATGCTCGCCTGTATCACGTCGACCAGGAGGGTCTCCTCCACACCCTTGAGCGACTTATGGCTAAGGTCAGGGTTGGCCACGCAGCCGTAGTCGTTGACCAGGAGGTTGTTGCCTGAGGCGTTGACCCGGTCCTCGATCTTGAAGACCGGCAGGAAGCGGGAGAGGTACTCGACCTCCGCTCTCGTGGCCATGTTGGAGACTACCGCCCCATAGGAGTTCATGGAGACCAAAGAGCCGATGAGGTTGGTGCAGGAGAGCGTGCCGCGCTGCACCTGTACCTGCAACGCCTCCGTCAAATCCCGGATCAAAGAATCAGGGGCGTCACGGGGCACGAACGCCACGTACTCGTTCGCTGCCGCATAAACTCCAATATAGGGGTTTCCGTTGTAGTGGCTCAGTCTGATCATGTGAGGCCTTGCCTACTCCTCCGGCAGGGATACCTCGACCAGGCCGTCCTCGAACTTGACCGCCTTGACCCGTATCTTGGAAGGCGGCTTCTGAATGCTCCGGCTCCAGATCGCCTCGTTGACCGCCTGGTCCATCCATATGTCCTCAGGCTTGGTCTTCATGTGCTTGGCCACGTATTCCCTTACCTCGGCGACCGCCTTCTCCGCCTTCTTGGTGCGAGGCGCCGCTTTGGTGACCATCAACGGTATGGTGTATATCTGTTGCTCGTCCGCCATGGCCACATCACTCCTTCAGCTTGTTCTGCCGCCACGATCTCCGGTGGGGGTGGCGGACGAAGGTGCGGTTGGTCCGAAGCATCACCCATGCCGGCACGCGGCGGTTCTGCTTCACCTTGCGGTTGAGCCGGGTCTTCATCGCGGGGGGCTTGTTCCTTGTCATGAATGTCACATCCTCTCGATCTTGATGTCCCTCTTCTTCGGCGCTACTCGCCTGAGGATCTCCTTGAGCGTGTTGTCGTCGACCTGCTGCTGGATCCTTCCGGATTGTACCAGCCCGATGAGCTGGTCCTCGACCAGGCGGGCGATGTCCGGATAGGCCATCTTGAGGTTGGCCATCCTGTCCCTCGCCTGGGGGGTAAGGATCTGGCGCATGATCGCCTGACGCTGCTGGTCGACCTGGTGCTGTTGCTCCTGCATCATCGCCTGGGTTTCCTGCTGCCTCTGCAGCTCCGCCATCTTGCGGCGCCGCAACTCCTCCAGTTCAGCGTCCTCCATGTTCCTCACGCTCACTTGCTGGCCGCGTCCGCGACCTCCTTGGCCGCCGCGTCCAAGAGCTTCTGCCCCTTGGAGGTGACGATACGCCCCTTGTTCTTGTTCTTGGCCACCAGGCCCGACGCCTCGAGCTGCATGATGCTCTTGCGGGCGATGTTCCTGGAGCCCTTGACCGCCTTGTTGGGCCTGGACCCGCGGTCCGCGAACCCGCCGTACTCCTCGGCGAGCCTCGAGGTGCCGATGGGGCCCTTGATGGCGACCTTTCGCAATATGGAGGCAGACCTCGTGTACCACCAGTCCTTCTGGACCGGAGCCTTCTCGGTGTGCCTTCCCGTTCTCACATACTCCGCCCACTCTGGCGGCTTGATCGTTTCCATCTCCTGCAGCCTAGCAGCTACCTTGGCGATGAGCTGCTCCGCGGGGACGTCATAGACAGTGACCATTCGAATCTACCTCTGGCGTTGAGCGTAACTCTCCCAACACCGGACAACTGTGCGCCTAATTGTCTACCTATATAAAAGTGTTTCCGAGTCCAGGAATGGCGATACGAACCCCTAGCCC
>JAJRAN010000116.1 GCA_028682915.1 Methanomassiliicoccales archaeon
AGGCGAACGCTTTCCAGTTCACATACGGGAGCGAGAGGTTCGAGGTGCAGGGCACCGAGATCCAGCACCGACCCGAGGATAGGATCAAGAAAATCAGGTGATGATATGCAGAACCAGCCCAAAGACATAGGTATCGATGTCAAGGCTCCGGCCGCCGCGTGCCAGGACAAGAACTGCCCATTCCACGGCAGCCTTTCCGTCCGCGGCCAGCTCATCGACGGCGTGGTCGTCTCGGACAAGATGACTCACACCGCGGTGGTGGAGCGCAATTTCCTGAAGTATGACACGAAGTACGAGAGGTACGTGAAGAAGACCTCGCGCTACTCCGCGCACTGCCCGCCCTGCCTAGAGGTCAAGGCGGGGGACCTGGTGCGCATGATGGAGTGCCGCCCGTTGAGCAAGACGGTGTCCTTCGTGATCGTGGAGAAGAGGTGAACGAGATGAAGGGACTAGCGGGAAAACAGACCCGGGGCATCATGACCGGCACCATGCTGGACGTGATCGACAACAGCGGTGCCAAGACCATATCTGTCATCGCAGTTCCTGGCTACCACGGCGTGAACCGGAGGCAGCCCTCCGCGGCCGTTGGCGACATCATCGTCGCCTCGGTGAAGAAGGGCACCCCCGAGATGAGGCGCCAGGTGGTCTATGCCGTCATCGTGAGGCAGAGGCGGCCGTTCCGCCGGCCCGACGGCACGATGGTGACCTTCGAGGACAACGCGGCCGTGGTCACCACCGAAGAGGGCGAGACCAAGGGAACGGACATCAAGGGACCGGTTGCGAGGGAGGCCGCCGAGAGGTGGCCACGCATCGCAGCGACCGCGTCCATGATCGTGTGAGGTGTGAAGATGGTAAGCAAGCAAGCGAGGAAGCAGCGTAAGAGGCAGCACAACGCGCCGGAGCACATCCGCCGCAAGATGGTGGCCTCCCACCTCAGCGAGGACCTGTCGAAGCAGTACAAGAGGCGTTCCGCGATGGTGGTCACGGGGGACACCGTGAAGGTGCTCCGCGGCGACGAGAAGGTCAGGAACGCGGAAGGGAAAGTGACCAAGGTGGACACGAAGAACGGCAAGGTCGTCATCGAGGGCATAACCATAGCCAGCGCCGACGGCACCCTCAAGGAGAGGCCCGTGCACTCCTCCAACCTGGTCATCACCAAGCTGAATCTCACCGACCCCTGGCGCAAGGAGCGACTAGAGGCCGTTAAGGAGGGCTCCGCATGAGCAACGACATGAAGAGACTGACGGCTCCGCGCTCCTGGCCGGTGCCGAGGAAGACCAACCAATGGATCGCCAAGCCTTCCCCTGGCCCCCATGGGGTCGAGGGCAGCATGCCCCTGGTGGTCGTGCTCCGCGACATGCTGGGCGTGGCCGACACGGCGAAGGAGGTAAAGCGCATCCTGGGCGACCGCCAGGTGCTAGTGGATGGGCGCGTGGTCAGCGACACCGGGTTCCCGGTAGGGCTGATGGACGTGGTCTCCATGCCCAAGGTCGGCCTGCACTACCGCATGATGATCGACCGCAACGGCAAGTTCCAGCTGGTCAAGCTGGCCGAAGGCAAGCAGGCCTGGAAGCTGTGCCGCATCGAGGGAAAGACCACCGTACCCGGTGGCAAGACCCAGCTGAACCTGCACGACGGGCGGAGCGTCCTGGTGGACAAGGACAGCTACAAGGCGGGCGACGTGGTGAAGCTGGAGGTGCCGTCCCAGAAGATACTGGAGACCTACAAGCTGGCCAAGGGCTCGTTCGCCATCATCACCAGCGGCTCCAACGTGGGCGAGCTGGAGGTCATCGAGGAATACATCGTGCAGAGGACGGTCGCGCCCAACCTGGTCAAGTTCAGGGACGGGAAGCTGACCGTGAAGGACAACGTCTTCGTGGTCGGGTCCAAGGGCCCCGAGGTCGAGCTGCCGGAGGCGAGCATACTATGAGCGAGGTCATGAGGCAGCCGCGCGTGCAGAAAGTCGTCGTCAACATCGGCGTCGGCGACGCGGGCGAGCGCCTGGATAAGGCGCAGAAGGTGCTGCAGATGGTGACCAAGCACCAGCCTAAAATCACCCATGCCAAGGTCACCAACCGCGATTTGGGCCTCCGCATAGGTATGGCCATAGGATGCAAGGTTACCCTGAGAGGGGACGAGGCCGAGACCTTCCTGCGCAAGGCCCTGGCAACCAGGGAGCAGAGGGTGGCCTGGTACTCCTTCGATCAGGAGGGGAACCTGTCCTTCGGCATTCCGGACTACACGGACTTCGAGGGCATGAGGTACGACCCTGAGATCGGGATATTCGGGATGGACGTCAGCGTGGTCATCCAGAGACCGGGATACCGGGTCTCGCAGCGCCGGATAATGAAGCGGAAGCTGCCCAAGGACCACCGCATGACGAGGCAAGAGGCAATCGAGTTCATGAGAACCAAGTTCAAGGCAGAGGTGGTCGAGTGAAGCCAAAGAAGCAGTTCGGCAGGTCAGTGGGCTGTACCCGCTGCGGCCGGAAGAGAGGGCTCGTGAGGAGGTATGGCATGCATCTGTGCCGCCAGTGCTTCCGTGAGATCGCGCCGCAGATCGGGTTCAAGAAGTATTCGTGAGGTGAAAAAGATGCAAAACGACCCCTTAAACGACGCGATGTCCACGATAAAGAACGCTGCCGTGGTGGGCAAGAGCGAGTGCACCGTCAAGCCCTCCTCCAAGCTCATCGGGCGCGTGCTCAAGGTCATGCAGGAGTCCGGCTACATCGATCAGTTCGAGTTCGTAGAGGACGGCAAGGCGGGCAAGTTCAAGGTGATGCTGGAAGGCAGGATCAACAACTGCGGCGTCATCAAGCCCCGCTATGCGGTGAAGAAGACCGACCTGGAGAAGTGGGAGTCGAGGTACCTGCCGGCGCAGGACTTCGGAGTGTTGATCCTCACCACGACCGCTGGTGTCATCTCGCACACCAAGGCGAAGGAGCTGGGAGTGGGCGGCAAGCTGCTCGCCTACGTGTACTGAGGGATGAGAAATGACCATCAGCGGAATCATTGAGGAGAGGGTTGCGGTCCCCCAGGGAGTCAAGGTCGCCATCAAGGGAGCCGAGGTCAGCGTGTCCGGGAAGGCCGGCCAGCTGAAGAGGTCCCTCGCTAGCCCCCGGGTGAAGATCAGGACCGACAAGGATGAAGTCGTCATCAGCTGCGAATACCCCAAGGTCAAGGAGAAGGCCTTGGTTGGAACATTCGCTTCGCACATCCAGAACATGATAGACGGCGTCCAGGGAGGTTTCGAGTACCACATGAAGATGGTCTACTCGCACTTCCCCATGAAGGCCACGGTGAAGGGCGAGAAGTTCGTAATCGAGAACTTCCTCGGGGAGAAGTCGCCCCGATACGCCAACATCGTCGGCCACACCAAGATATCGGTGAAGGGGGCGGAGGTGGTCGTCTCTGGGGTGGACCTCGAGGCGACCTCGCAGACGGCGGCGAACATCGAGCGCGCCTGCCGCATCTTGGGATACGACCCCCGCGTCTTCCAGGACGGCATCTACATCGTAGAGAAGGCCAGGAAGGTGAAGGCATGAGCCCGGCCAAGAAACAGATCAAGGAGATATCCGACCTCCCCTACTACAAGGAGGAGTACGGCGCCCAGCTGAAGGCCATGGGCATCCAGAACCTCGAGGAGCTGCTGGACGCCCTGAACGATGAGAAGCAGTACAAGGTCATCGTCGACGAGCTCAAGGGAGTGGGCGAGAAGAAGGCCGACCACTGGATCGAGGTCATCGAGGAGGCCTTGGCGGAGGGGGCGGAGAGCGCCCCTGCCCCGGAACCGGAGGCCAAGGTCGAGGAGAAGAAGGAGCCCGAGGCCGACGTGATCGTCGAGGTCCCCACCCCTGGTGAGGTGGTGGAGAAGGGCGAGTACGTGGCGGAGAGGAAGCCAGAGCTCACCCCGGAGAAGAGGGACGCGTTGGCCAAGCGCGAGGAGATCGCCTCCCGGCGGCCGCACTTCAAGAGGGGTGAGTGGTTCCGCTTCAAGAGGCTGGGGGTGTCCTGGCACAAGCCGCGCGGCATACACAACAAGATGCGCCGCCACTACGGCTACCGGCCCCCCATGGTCAGCATCGGGTACCGCGGGCCGAAGGAGGTCCGAGGCTACCACTCGTCTGGCTTTCAGGAGGTAATGGTGCATAACCCCTCTCAGCTGGAGAAGGTCGACGCCAAGACCCAGGCGGTGCGCGTGGGCGGCGGCGTGGGCTACAAGAAGAGGCTCGCCATCGAGAAGCGCGCTGACGAGCTGGGCATCCGAGTTCTCAACAGGACGGGATAGACATGGATCTGAAGAACCAGAAGAGAATGGCATCCGAGATCCTCAAGTGCGGCGAATCGAGGGTTTGGATAGACCCGAACCGCATCGAGGACGCCGCGGACGCCATCACGCGCGCGGACATCAGGACCGCGATCGCGTCCGGGACCATACGCGCAATCCCCAAGCAGGGCATATCCCGTGGCAGGACCAGGTACAGGCTGGAGCAGCGGAGAAAGGGGAGAAGGCGCGGACCGGGGAGCAGGAAGGGAACGTCTGGGGCCAGGACGCCGAAAAAGGCGGACTGGATCCAGACCATTCGACCGATCAGGCAGGAGCTCAAGAAGCTGCGGGACGAGGGCAAGATCACCCGAACCGTCTACCGCCAGTTCTACATGAGGGCCAAGGGCGGCCAGTTCAAGAGCAGGAAGAACATGATCTCCCATCTCCAGATGGGCGGCTTCCTCAAGGAGGGGAACTGATGGCCACCGGACCTAGATACAAGGTGCCGTTCCGGCGCCGACGCGAGGGCCGGACGGACTTCAGGCAGAGGAGGGCGCTGCTGCGCGCCCGTTTGCCGCGCGCCGTGGTGCGCACCACCCTCAGGCACACCAGCGTGCAGATGGTGGCGTACGACGCCAAGGGCGACCAGATCGTGGCCGCGGCCCACTCCCACGAGCTGCTGGACCTGGGATGGAAGGGCTCGACGGGCAACCTGCCCGCGGCCTACCTCACCGGGTACCTGGCGGGGATGAGGGCCAAGAAGAAGGGCGTGGAGGAGGCGGTCCTGGACATCGGGCTAAAGGAGCCGATCAAGGGCGCCGCGTGCTTCGCCACTCTCAAAGGCTTGCTGGACGCGGGTATCGAGATACCCCACTCCGAGGAGATCCTGCCTAGCGAGGACAGGCTGAAGGGCAAGCACATCAACGCTGACATGGAAAAGATGGTTGAAGAGGTCAAGAACCGGATGGAGGTGGACTGAGATGGATTGGACCCCGAAGACAAGGCTGGGCAAGATGGTCAT